>JAILDI010000195.1 GCA_024689525.1 Bacteroidales bacterium | reverse complement strand
AACTGGTACAGATAGCTGGGTGACGTGCACGCCATGACAATCAGGAAAAACACGGCCGTTGCCAGCACGCCGGGAGTCCAGTGGCCCTTGAGGCACTCGCGGGCTTCCCTCTTGGTTTGGGAGATACTTTTCATTTTCGTATATTTTTTCGCTGACGCAAAATTAACAATTAATTTATATATTTGCAGTATATGGAACGAAAAGGAATAATCGCCGTCGGCAACTGGATTGTCGACAATGTCAAATTCATCGAAACATATCCCCGAAAGGGTAATCTTGCAACAATCTTCCGCCAGGAGGAAGGCCTGGGCGGCTGCGCACACAACGTTCTGGCCGACCTGGCCGCTATGCGAAGCGGCATTCCCTTATATGCAGGCGGCTGTATCGGGGCCGACAGATTCGGCAAGATGTGCCTTGATGCATGCGACCGTTTCGGAATCGACCGTTCAAACCTCAAAGTTCTGGAGACAGCATCAACTTCATACACTGACGTAATGTCTGAAACGAGCGGAGACGGCACCCGGACCTTTTTCCATTGCCGCGGCGCCAATGCGGAACTCACCGTTGATCAAGTCCTCGCCTGCAAGTCTCCCGCCCGAATCTTCCACCTGGGATACCTCCTGCTGCTGGACTCGCTGGACAAGGAAGACCCGGAATACGGAGTGGCTGCCGCACGAGCGCTTGACGGCTTGCAGAAGCTTGGCTACGAGACATCGGTCGATGTTGTTTCGGAAGAAGGAGACCGCTACCGCAAGGTTGTTCTTCCCTGCCTGAGATATGTAGATTATCTTATAATCAACGAAGTGGAGGCCGAAAACTGCCTGGGAATCCAGCTCCGCGGCGAAGACGGCCCGGATATATCGGCAATCAGAAATGCAGCCGCAAGCCTGCTGAAACGGGGAGTCCGTAAACTTGTCGTAATACATTTCCCCGAAGGAGGTGTGGCCGCAGCCAGCAACGGCGAGGTATGCTTTACTCCTTCATTCCACGTCGACCGCAGCGAAATCGTATCTTCCGTGGGAGCCGGTGATGCATTCTGCGCCGGTGCCCTTTATGCCATACACGAGGGATGGGGTTTGCAGAAAATGCTTGAATTCGCATCGGCTAGTGCACGTTTCAACCTGTTCAGCGCCACATCCACGGGTGGTGCACCTACATTGGAAACCATATTGTCTTTCCTGAAAAACCAGAAGAAATGAAAAGATCCGAAATCAATGCGATTATCCGCGCCAACAAGGAGTTATGCGCCAAATATCTTTTCCATCTGCCGGACTGGGCATTCTGGTCCCCGGATGATTGGGCTTCCAAAGGAAAAGAGTGCGAGGAAATAAAGCGCAACTGCATGGGATGGGACATCACCGATTTCGGCAGTGGCGATTTTGAGCACATCGGCCTGTCTCTGATTACCCTCCGTAACGGCAATCCGGCATATGACCGCAAGCCATATTGCGAAAAGATTATGATGGTGCGCCCCGGCCAGGTTACCCCCATACATTTCCATTGGAACAAGATGGAAGACATTATCTTCCGCGAAGGAGACGGTTCGTTCTGTATGAAGCTGTGGAACGCAGATCCCAAGACGGAGCAATTGATAGAAGACGGTATGGTGTGGCTGCGCCTGGATGGCGTTCTCACGGCTTTTGAGCCCGGCAAGACCTATACCATACGCAAAGGCCAGAGCGTATGCTATACACCTTATATATATCATACTTTCTGGGCAGAAGGAGGAACCTGCCTCATAGGAGAGGTTTCAATGGTGAATGACGATAGCGCGGATAACCGCTTCCTGGAGCCCGTGGGTCGATTCCCGGACATCGAAGAAGATGTTCCTGCGGAAATCCTCTTGTGTAACGAATACCCCGATTTGTAGTTTTATGCTTGTAAATCTTCAGGAAATCCTTGCGCTCGCCGAACGGGACGGGAAGGCCATCGGTATGTTCAATGCCACTGGTTTCGATTCATTGCAGGCCGTGGTGGCGGCAGCGGAAGAACTCAACGAACCCGTCATCATTGCCCACGCTCAGGTGCATAACGTGTTTAACGACATCTCTATGGTCGGGCCCGCAATGCTGGCAGTGGCCCGCAACGCCAAAGTTCCGGTGTGCGTGCACCTCGACCACGGAGAAACCCTTCCGATGATTGAAAAGGCCGTGGAACTTGGATTCACGTCCATTATGATAGACGCCTCCGCAAAGCCATACGAAGAAAACGTTGCCCTTACACGCCGCGTGGTGGAGATGTGTCACGCCAAGGGAATCGGCGTGGAAGCAGAACTTGGGCGTCTTGCCACCCGCGAAGACGGCACCGCCAATCCGGAAGACTTTTATACAGATCCCGATGAGGCGGCGGATTTCGTCCGGAAAACAGGCGTGGACGCACTTGCAATCGCTTTCGGCACCGCCCACGGTTTCTATAAATCAGACCCTGTCCTTGATTTCGACGTCATCGCTTCCTGCCGCAAAACCACTGGCGTTCCCCTGGTTATGCATGGAGGATCCGGCGTATCCCCGGCAGATTATACCCGCGCCATCAAGGCCGGAATCCGAAAGATAAACTACTACTCATACATGTCCAAGGCCGGGTACAACGCAGCAGCAGAAGTGATTGCATCCGGCACCACGTCATATCTTCACGATGTGGAGTTCGCCGCAATGAAGGCAATGAAAGAGGATGTTTCAAAGGCCATCCGGGTCTTTTCCGGCAAATAAGCAGTTTATGAAAGCTATTACAGTTAAGGGCATCCTGCTTGTAACCGCCTTTGTGACGGTTCTCTCCTGCTGCAACCATTCGGACAAAACGGAACTTTCAGACCTGGTGAATCCCCTTGTGGGCACAATGTCCAAGCCTCTGCTTTCCACTGGTAATACATATCCGGCGATAGCGCTCCCCTGGGGCACTCATTTCTGGACCCCTCAGACGGGCCGCACTGGAGACGGATGGTCATATGTGTACACCGACGAGAAGATTCGTGGATTCAAGCAAACTCATCAGGCAAGCCCCTGGATGGGCGACTACGGCTACTTTTCGCTGATGCCGGTTACCACAGGGCCGATAGCCGACGAGGATGCGCGCGCCAGTTGGTTCTCCCACAAAGCGGAAACAGCCAAGCCTTACTATTATAGTGTCTATCTTGCCGATCACGATTCCTTCGTAGAGATTGCTCCGACAGAAAGGGCTGCCGTTTTCCGCATAACTTACCCGGAGCGTGAGATGTCCTATATGGTCATTGACGGAGAAGGCCTGGAGATAGCTGGAAACACAGTACGGGGCTACTCCACGGCAAATAGCGGAGGTGTTGCCGCAAATTTCCACAACTGGTTTGTGATACAGTGCGACACACCTTATGCCTTCTCAGAAGTGGCGGACGGGCACGCCATACTGGGATTCCCCACAAAGCGCGGTCAGAAGGTAGGTTTCAAAGTGGCATCGTCATTTATTGACTTCGCGCAGGCGGAAGTAAATCTATCCGAACTGGGCGACGGTGATTTCGACCGAATCGCCGCAAAAGGGAAAGCCCGTTGGAACGATATCCTTGGCCGCATCCTGGTAAGAGGAGGCACATACGAGCAGAGACGCACTTTCTACAGTTGTCTTTACCGAAGCACACTTTTCCCCCGCGATTTCTCTGAGATAACCGCCGACGGCCGCCGCGTGCATTACAGCCCGCACGACGGGCAGGTCCACGACGGCTATCTTTTCACAGATACAGGCCTGTGGGATACGTTCCGTAGCCTTTTCGCCCTCCTCTATCTGGTGTATCCGGACCAGGCGGAGAAGATAATCGAAGGCTACGTAAATCACTACCGGGAAAGCGGTATGCTGCCCGAATGGTCCAGTCCCGGTCATCGCGACTGTATGATCGGCAACAATAGCGCTTCGATGGTGGCAGAGGCCTATTTCAAGGGCATCCCGGGAGACTATGAAACTCTTTACGAGGCCTTGGAGCACGATGCTCACGCATATACGGAAGGTTCCGCCAGCGGGCGCAAAGGATGGCAGTACTATGACTCCCTTGGCTATATTCCCTGCGATGCCGGCATACGCGAGAGCGCATCCTCCACGCTTGAATATGCCTACGACGACTGGTGCATCGCCCAACTTGGAAAGGCTCTTGGCAAGGACGTAAGCACATATGAGAAAGCCTCTGGCAACTGGCGCAATGTCTTCAGAAAAGATTATGGCCTTATGAGCGGCCGATGTGCCGATGGCTCCTTCCCCGCAGATTTCAACCCCTTCAAATGGGGCGGGGATTTCACGGAAGGCAATGCCTGGCACTACACCTGGAGCGTTTTCCACGACATTCCGGGCTTGATGGAGATGATGGGAGGGCCGGAAGCCTTCGAAGCCAAACTGGACAGCGTATTCAGCCTTCCGCCGATATTCGATGACAGCTATTACGGATTCACCATCCACGAAATCCGCGAGATGCAGATTATGAATATGGGAAACTATGCCCACGGGAATCAGCCCATCCAGCATATGATTTATCTCTACAACTGGTGCGGCACCCGTGACAAGACCATAGCCCATGTCCGCGATGTTATGGACAGGTTATACTCCCCCGCACCGGATGGCTACTGTGGCGATGAAGACAACGGCCAGACAAGTGCCTGGTACGTGTTTTCCGCCCTCGGTTTCTATCCTGTGTGTCCGGCAAGCGCACAGTACGCTGTTGGGGCGCCGCTTTTCGACAAGGCGGTGATCACCCGGCCGGACGGCCATAGAATCGTCCTCACACCCGGCTCCCGGCTGTTGAATAAAAATTTCATTTCACACAAAGAATTAGTGCATTAATCAGTTATGGGTAAAAAAAGAATCCTGGGAATAGGAGAAATAGTATGGGATTGCCTTCCCGGGAAAAAGGCGCTCGGCGGTGCACCGGTGAATTTTGCGTATCACGCCCAACAGCTTGGCGCAGACAGCTATCCCGTGAGCGCAGTCGGAAATGATGAACTGGGTGAAGAAACCATAGAGGCATGCCGTTCATTCGGGCTCAGGACAGATTATTTGCAGCGTAACGGCTTACCCACCAGCCGGGTCCTCGTGGAACTCGACCAGAAAGGAGTCCCCACTTACAGGATTCTTGAAAACGTAGCGTGGGATGCCTTGAAAGCCACTCCGGAGATCCTTGAACTGGCATCCGGGGCCGATGCAGTCTGCTGGGGCAGCCTTGCCCAAAGGTCGGTAGGCTCGCGCAAAGCTATTCTGCGGATCCTTGATGCCGTTCCCGAAGGGGCGATGAAAGTGTTCGACATCAACCTCAGGCAACACTACTACAGCAAAGAAGTCATTGAGGCCTCCCTGGAAAGGGCCACCGCGCTCAAACTCAACGAAGAAGAGCTTCCCGTCGTGATGGCATTGACCTCACTTGCAGATATCGACGCCATCGTGAAACACTATTCCCTCGACTACCTTATATATACGTGCGGGGCAAAAGACAGCGAGGTGTACGGCCGGGACGGACTCCTGTCTCATCTTGACACTCCAAAGGTAAAAGTTGTGGACACAGTAGGAGCCGGAGATTCCTTCACCGCAGCCTTCGTATCATCAATCTTGCAGGGTGAAACCCCTGCCGATGCTCACGCAAAAGCAGTGAAGATTTCAGCTATGGTGTGCGAATCACACGGCGCAATAGTGCCTCACAGATTCTTATAGCGCCAGACGGCTTCCATAAAATAGTAATCGCCGTAGGTGAGGGGGACATCCACCTCGCCGCCTTTCGGATAGTGCCCGGTGCTGTGCTTCAGGATGAAGCCGCCGCATTCACCTTCCTTTGCAAGATATTTCTCCCCGCATAAGGCGCTGAGCGTAGTCTCTGCCTGTTTCCGGTAGCGTTCCGAAAGAGATGCATCCTTTGTGAGCGTAGCGAGCTCGAACAAAGCGGAGGCCATTATTGCGCCGGCCGATGCATCATCCTGCCCGATGGATTCTTCCGGGGCGTCGAAATCCCACGGCGGAACCGGGCGCCCTTCGAGTTTAGGCAGCAGGAAAGCTGCGATGTTTTCGGCCTGCTGCAAGAATTCCTCCTCTCCCGTTTCCCTGTACATCATCGTGTAACCATACAGGCCCCAGGCCTGGCCCCTGGACCAGGCTGATTCGTCGGCATAACCCTGAACCGTCTGGCGGCTGATAACAGTGCCATCCTCCGGATTGTATACCACCATGTGGTAACTGGAATAATCCGGGCGGAAATGATTGCGGATGGTGGTCCTGGCGTGTGTAATGGCTATCTCACGCCACTGCGGTTCATTACAGAGCTTTGCCGCCCGCGTGAGAAGTTCCAGATTCATCATATTGTCGATGATGACAGGGTATGGGACATCCTTCCTGTTCCAGCTTTTCATTACACCCGTGACCGGCGAAAAGCGCCCGGCAAGCTGTGCTGCAGCCGTCCGTATGGTATTGAGATAAATCGTATCACCTGTTTCCGCATATGCTTCCCCTGCCGACGGAAGCACCTGGAAACCAAGGTCGTGATCACCGGTGAGGCGTGAAACATCCAGGAGCTTTGCCGTTTGCCTCAACGCCATTTCCTTCATTGCATCGCCTCCGCCCAACTTGTAGCTGTACCAGCACACACCGGGGAAGAAACCGCTGCACCACCAATGTGTGTCGGACAGGACCAACTCTCCGTTTTGGAAATTGCGCGGCATAGTATCCTCCGTTAGCGACGGCTCCATAATCGAGCATTGAACGGCGGACAGGGCTGCAATTTTGTTCACGGGTATTTTCTCCTGCGTGCCGCAGGAAATAACCAAAGCCATAAGGATGGGCAAACAGTAGTGATGTCTCATAATCGAAGGGGCATTAAGAACCGTCGGCAAATGTAAAAAATAAAATTCTTGTAAAATTATGTAAAACGTTTTATAAACAAATAATTATATTTGTGGTAACGGTATTTTTAAATTTGTATTGTTATGAGTGAACGGCCGATAATATCTCCTGATGTCACCATCCGCGATGTCGCAGAGGCGGCGGGAGTGTCAATCTCCCTCGTATCATTTGTGCTGAACGCCCGGAGAGGCCCCAGAGGTGAGTATCTGTGCTCCGCCTCTCAAAAGACGGCAGAGCGCATTGTGGAAACGGCCGAGAGACTGGGATACCACAGGAACAAGGCCGCTTCATCATTAAGGACGGGGCGCACATATACAATAGGTGTAATAGTTTCCGATATCTCCAACACCTGTTTCGGGCAGATCTGCCGCAAAATCGAGAAACTCGCAACGGAAGCCGGATACCTTGCCATCTTCGCCAGTACGGACGACCGCAAGGAGAATCTCCGCCAGCTGGTGGACAAATTCCTTTATTCCGGAGTAGACGGGCTAATCATTGCACCCTGCAACGGAGTTGAGGACTCAATAGCAAAAGTCCTCAAACACAAGCTTCCTGTTGTGCTGTTCGACAGGGATATTCCAGGCTTTGAAGGAGTGGGACGTGTGCTGCTTGATAACGAAAAAGCCGGACGATTTGCAGTCCGCATCCTCAAGAATCAGGGATGCAAAATAATCGGCCTGGTGAGATACGAGACTCAGATTCCAACCATAATTTCCCGGGAGAAAGGATGCCGCCTGGAAGCTGAGGAGTGCGGCCTTTCTTTCTCATCGGCAATCCTGGCGCGCGATACAATGCACCGTGACATCGTCTCCATTCTCCACAATTTCCGGGAAGAAGGAATAGACGGAATGATTTTCCCCTCCAACGCCATCACCGTGGACGGGATTGCAGCCATCAATCAACTTGGTTTTGAGATTCCCCAGGAGGTGAAGGTCGTCGGCTTTGACCAGGAAGACCGTTCTGAGATGCTCAATCCGTGGTTCTCCTTCGTGAACCAGCCATCCAAGCTGGTGGCAGAGTATTCTTTCCGTATGCTTCTCGATGCCATCGAAAACGACGGAGAACCCTCAACCAGAATAATCAATCCTCTTTATACTCTAGGCAGCAGAATAAATGATACAAAAAGATAACAGCATTCTTCTCCCCGGGTCCCTGTTCGACAATCCCGGAGGTTGGATTTCCGACCCTCAGTTTATGGAAGTGACGGGGTCGTCGGAATTGCTTGCCCACGGACTTGGCAAGCCTGTCCCTGATGCCTGCACCGGCTTTGACGTTACATCGGAGGGCGATTACAACGTCTGGGTCCTCACGAAAAACTGGACCGCCTGGTGGACGGAAAAACCGGGCCCGGGAAAGTTTGAACTTCACCTGGACGGCAAGCCTCTGGACACGGTGTTTGGTAGCGGAAGCGCTGATTGGCATTGGCAGAAGGGCGGCACTATCCACCTTGACACCGGCCGCCACAACCTGGCCATACACGATCTGGACGGCTTTGATGCACGCTTCGATTCTGTGCTTCTGACAAAGGCGGAAGAGCAGCCCGGCAACATCGACCGCCTGCGGAGAAGGCTTCTGAACTTGCCCGCAGAGCCTCAGTTCAAGGGCAAATACGATTTCGTCGCAGTGGGCGGAGGCGTGGCCGGTATGTGCGCAGCAATAAGCGCTGCCCGTCTGGGCTGCAAAGTCGCCCTTGTCCAGGACCGCAAGGTCTTTGGCGGCAACAATTCTTCGGAGGTTAGAGTGGGGCTGGGCGGCCGGCTCAATATCGGACTGTTCCCTTCCCTGGGTTATCTTCTGAATGAATTCGGCCCTTCGCAAAAGGGCAATGCCCGCCCTGCCGATGTGTACGAAGACGAAAAAAAGGCTGCCGCAATAGCTGCGGAAAAGAACATCACCGCCTTCACCGGCTACAGGGTCACTTCCGTTGAAAAGGATGGCAAGGGCATCAATGCCGTTATCGCCACCCAGGTGGACGATTACACTCAAATCCGTATCGAAGGCAATGTCTTTGCCGATTGCACCGGCGACGCAACGCTTGGCGTGCTCGCAGGAGCGGAGTGGGCGATGGGACGGGAATCCAGGGACGTTTACGGCGAGCCCTCCGCACCGGAGAAGGCCGACGGGATCACACTGGGCGCCTCAATCCAGTGGTACAGCGAAACCCGGCAGCACCCCGTTTCCTTCCCTGATATCGACTGGGGGCTTCCCATCGACGAAGAAACGGTGCAAAATGCCCGTCGCGGCCAGTGGTACTGGGAGGTAGGAATGAGGGACGATATGATTCAGGATGCGGAAAGAATCCGCGACTACGGTATGTACGTAGCCTATTCCAACTGGTCCTATCTGAAGAATCACTCGCGCTTCCGCGAAGAGGTCGAGTGCGAAGAATTCACCTGGCTTTCCTATTATGCCGGAAAGCGGGAAAGCCGACGCCTTTTCGGAGACCTTGTCCTTACTGAAAACGACCTGAAAAACTTCGTGAAGTATCCCGACGGCTGCGTGTCCACATCCTGGTACATAGATGACCACGAGCCGGATCCGGACAATGCCGCGCGTTTCAAGGATCCCTGGCTCAGCCGCGGTCGCCTTACACCCCTGGATTATTATCCCATCCCATATAGATGCCTGTACAACAGGGATATAGAGAATATGTTTATGGCCGGACGCGACATAAGCGTTAGCCATCTTGCCCTTGGCACAGTGCGCGTCATGCGCACCTGCGCAATGGAGGGAGAAGTGATTGGAATGGCCGCAGACATCTGCAGGCGCAGGCAATGCATGCCCAGGGATATCTATCCGGAGCATTTCGACGAACTCAAGGCCCTGATGGAAAAGGGTACCGGCGACAGCACCAAACCCTACCTCCAGACCTATACCTTAATAGATACAACCGCTGAACGAAGCGAAAACTGCTGATAGTATGAGTGTTCTTGACTGGACTATTGTTGCCGTCTTCCTTTTCGGCCTCACCGCGATAGGATTCTTCTTCTCGCGGAAAAACCGAAACCTGGAGGATTATTTCGTGGCGGGCCGGTCTATGCCCACCTGGCTCGTCGCTCTGGCTGCCACTGGCACTTCCATTAGCGCCGGCACGTTCGTAGGCTCTCCGGAACTGGGGTTCAACACCAATATCACGTTTATCATGAGCTGCGTTGGCGCCGTCATCGGCGGCATCTTCGTGGCAATGCTAGTGCTGCCCAAACTGTACCAGGCAAAAACCATTACCATATATGGATATATAGGAGACCGCTTCGGTGAAACCTCCAAGCGGGCCAGCTCCGTGATGTTCCTTCTGGGACAGCTCTTTACATCTGGCAGCCGACTTTTCATCGCAGCCATCGCGGTGTCGGTAATGGCATTCGGCACCATCGACTTCCGCTTTATCATGTATTCCATCATTATCTTGGGCGTAATAAGCACCATATACACTATGGCCGGTGGCATCAAGGGCCTGCTTTATATCGACGCACTCCAGATTTTGCTGGTTGTGGGAACCGGAATCGCCGCCCTTGCCATAGTGTTCTCCCAACTTGGGCTTAGCCTCAGTGAGGTGATCGACAAGCTGCATATGGGTATGGTTAAAATCCCCGGACAGCCGGAATATGGAATGTCGGCCGACGGAAGTATGACCGGATGGGAAAGCGGGAACAAACTCCAGCTTATGGATCCACGCTTTGATATAACCAAGCCCTACAACCTTGCAGGAGCACTGATTGCCTATGCCATCTTCAAGTTCGCCCAGTTCTCCACCGACCACGAATTCGTGCAGCGCCAACTTACCTGCCGCTCGGTGAAGAATGCCGGAGTGTCTCTGGTCTATTCACAGCTGATGGCAATTCCCATCGTGTTTGTATTCCTCTCCATCGGCCTTCTTCTCTATGTGAGATTCACAATGGACCCGGCCCTCGGAGCAGAATCCGGCTTCTTCTCAGACGCGCGCGACGTGTTCCCGCAGTTCATCAAGAACTGTATCCCCACGGGGGTTCGCGGCCTTATGATTGTGGGCCTTCTGGCTGCGGCGCTGTCAAGTTTCAATTCGGCCATCAATGCAATGGCGAGCAGTTTTGTGAGCGACCTTTACCTGCCGATAAAGAAGTCGCGCGGCAAAGCCGTATCCACCGATGCCGCGCAGCTGAGCTCTTCCAAGAAAATGGCTGCCCTGATGGGAGCGGTGCTCACGGGCTTCGCAATTGTTACCGCCGTTATGCAACAGGCCAGCGGGCTCAATCTTGTGGATTTTGCAACTGGAGTAATGTGCTTCTCCTACGCTGGAATGCTGGGAGTCTTCATTACTGCCCTGTATACAAAGCGAGGCAATACAGCCAGTGTCATTACCGCTTTGATTGCTGGCCTGCTTGTTGTACTCATGCTGCAGCCATACATACTCACACCGCTCTCCACGGCGCTGTTTGGCAAGGCAATCTTTATAGCCTGGCCCTGGTGGTGCCCGATAGGAGCGCTTGTGAGTACGGCCATCTGCCTGCTCGGGAAAGCACCCGAAACGGCAAAAGTTTAGTAAAACATAATAAAACGTTTTAAGAATCAATTCTTTTGCCTTTGGATAGCAAAAACATATATTTGTGATATATGTCACGGGTGAAAATCATATTGGTCCTGCTTGTGGGAATCCTTCTGCCGAGCCGAATGTATGCATCCGGGGAATCTCAGGATCACCCGCGGCTGTTCCTGCGCGCCGGGGAAGAAAAGGCCCTGATGTCAAACGTAGCGAAGGACGATATCTGGTCACGTATGCACTCCGCCATCATTGAGGAGTGCTCCGTCATCGACACCCTCCCCCTGTGCGAAAGAATAATCACAGGGCCCCGTATGCACGGAATCTCCTGTGAGGTTCTGCGCAGGGTACTGTTCCTCAGCTATGCCTATCGTACAGAAGGGCTGGAAGCCTGTGCCGCGAGGGCAGAAAAGGAAATGCTTAACGCCGCCGGCTTTGTGGACTGGAATCCCCCGCATTTCCTGGATGTGGCGGAAATGTCCACCGCCCTGGCAATAGGATACGACTGGCTGTATGACTATCTAAGCGAAGAGTCCAAGGATTCCATACGCACTGCCCTGGTTCAGAAGGGGCTGGATCCCGCCCTGGACCCCGTGAACGCCCACCGCTTCACCCACACCAGCAACTGGGGGCAGGTGTGCAACGGAGGCATGACTGTAGCCGCCCTGGCCCTCCTCACGGAGGAGCCGCAGAAGGCGCAGGCCATCATCGACAGAGGCCGTACCAATATGCTCATTCCTATGGAGAACGCCTATCCTCCGGAAGGCTGCTTCCCGGAAGGATTCGGCTACTGGGCCTTCGGTACGCAGTATAATATCCTTTTCCTGGATGCCCTCTGGAAATACTACGGCAGGGAAACCATTGAGAAATACCTGGAAGTCCCCGGTTTCATTGAATCCGGCAACTATTCCCAGCAGCTTATCACCCCTTCTCTCCACACCTTCGGCTACTCGGACAACAGCACGCGCATCTATCTGGAACCCGCAGTTATGTGGTTCAACGCAATAAGGCCGGATCCGAAGATGTACTACTGGCAGAAACCCCTCTTCGAGCAGTTCGACCAGACGAAATCCTATGTAAAGACCATCAAGAACAGGCTCATTCCGTTTATGATCATCTGGGGTGCCGGAACAGGGGAAGAGCCTCTTGTGAATCTTTCCGCCCCCGAGTGCCCGGAAGGCAATTTCTACCTGGGCAGGGGCAAAAATGACATCTGCGTAATGCGCACAGGCTGGGGCCGGGACGATGCCTATCTGGGCTTCAAGTCGGGGCGCGGCCGCAATCCTCACGGCCATATGGACGTGGGCTCATTCTATTATGAATATAAAGGTGTAAGATGGTCCCTGGATCTTGGCAGCGACAATTACAACAAGGTGCAGGTCTATGGTGTAGGCCTCTTCGATATGTGGCCGGCAAGCGACCGCTGGACCGTCCTCACTAAATACAATAATTTCGCCCACAGCACCACCTATCCGGAAGATGTATACCAGAATATCCGGGCTCAATGCGTAATAGAGGCCGACGAAAAGGCGATGAAGGCTTCTTCCGAACTTGCCGAACTCTATCCGGGCAAGATGGAGTCGCTGCGGCGTACCGTCAGCCTGGACGGCCCCTACGTGACGGTTGAGGACTTTATCAAAACCGGGGAGAATGATGTTTCAATGGTATGGAATATGACCACGGAAGCCGTAAAGATGGAGCGGAAGAGGTCCCGCATCATTCTCACCGCAGCTGGAGGAGAGCAGTTGGAGATGAACGTGAAATCACGTTACCCCTTCGTGGCCGAACTGGTCTCCGCCAAACCCGCCCACTCTTATGAAGACCAGAACGAGGGAATCAGTTTCCTTCGCCTGCACTATACAGTCCCCTGCTGGATGGACTACCGTTTTACCGTAACATTAAAGCCCCTGGAGAAATGAGATTAGCCGCACTCGTTTGTTCGCTTCTGCTGTCGCTCCAGGCGCTGGCCCTTCCGCCGCACCCGAGGCTCTTCCTTACGAAAGGAGAGGAAGAGAACCTTATGAAGAATATCCGGGCGGATGAACGCTGGCAGAAGGTGCACGACGTGATCCTGGCCGAAAGCGACACAATCGTGGACCTCCCTAATCCCACGTTTAAGCTTAACGCCCGCAAGGAAATGCATCAGATCGGGTGCGAGACCGTGCGCAGGATGCTCTTCCTATGCTATTCCTGGCGTATGACCGGAGAGGCCCGTTACCTGGAAAAGGCGGAAAGTCTTGCACAGGACATCTGCAATCTCAGGGACTGGAATCCTTATCATTTCCTCGACGTGGCGGAAATCACCATAGCCGCCACCATTGCCTATGACTGGCTATACGACAGCCTCTCCCCCGAACTGCGCACTGCTCTGAAAGAAAGCATCCTCAACAAGGCCCTCATCACATCGGAAACCGGCGGCGCCGGCAATCCGGACTATAACCTCCGCTGGATGGACATGACCAGCAACTGGAGCCAGATATGCCACGGCAGCCTGGCAATAGCGTCCATCGCCATTTATGAAGACGCCACAGAGGTATGCGACCGCATCATTTCCCGGTCCAGGGTCAAGATGCACATCCCTATGGAAGCGGAATATGTCCCGGATGGCGCCTACTCCCAGGGCATAGGTTATTGGGGCTACGGCACTATGCTCAATGTGATGTACCTGGATGCGATGGAAATGAACTTTGGAGCGGAAAGCGTGGGCGCGCTTGAATCCATCCCGGGATTTATGCAAACCGGAAAATATTTCTCCGAGCTTCTCACCAACACCCAGCAGTCTTTCTCCTTCAGCGACAACTCCACCGGAGACAATCTGCCGGAACACTGCATCTTCTGGTTCTATAAAAAGACCGGAGATCCCACTCTCCTGTATCACCAGGGTCCGATGCTGGACCGCTGGACCACAGACCCTTCATTTGTTCACGGCTCCTATGCACGCCACGACCCTCTGATGCTTATCTGGGGGGCCGGAACCGGAGAAAAGCCCTGTTCCGATTTTGCATCGGCCAAAACTCCGGAAGAGCTGTTTTATATCGTACGGGGGCTCAACCCTCTTTGCACGATGCGTTCCGGATGGACGGCCGATGATATCTGGGTGGGCTTCAAGGCCGGCAATCCCAGTTGCGCCCACGGGCATATGGACGTGGGTGAATTCATGCTGGAATGGGGAGGTGTCCGCTGGGCGGAAGACCTTGGAAGCGACAGCTACAACGCTTTTGTGAGCCTTAATAAAGGATCTCTCTTCAATATGAAGGCCGATGCGCTCCGCTGGAACGATCTTCTTCGTTACAACAATTTCAGCCACAACACCATAACGGTAAACGGCGAATTCCAGAAACTGGAAACCAAAGCTGAATTCTGCGATTATGGCGCCGCACCGGACAACATGTACGCCGTGGCGGATTTAACAGACATATATGCCGGTCAGCTGGAATCGGCAAAAAGGAGGGTGTCGCTGGAAGATGGGAACCGCGTGGTGGTTGTGGATTCCCTGGAGACCAGGCCTTTCAAGAATGCTTCCGTAGTGTGGAATCTCACGACAAGGGCCGATGGCTTCTCCTATGACAAGAATAACGGCATAATCACTCTTACGGCAACATCTCCTGATGGTTTCCCTAAGACTATGCGTCTCAAGATAAGCCTTGGCGACAAAAAGGCAAGCAAGTGCGGAATCAAAGTGGTCCGAAGGGCGGTAAACGACGAATTCAACTATCCCAACATGGAAAAACCGGCTCCCGGATGCTGGTTCATCCGCATAAAGTACAACATAAAGAAAGGTATGTCCCAGACAATGCGTGTTGAGATACTTCCAGAAAACTAATCATCAATAATTCCATACACTATGAAAAAAGACCTTTACTTACCCCCCGAAACCGAAGTGCTGATGCTGTCGCTCAATGCCGGCATCCTTGGATCTCCGGCCGACACGCAGAATATCGGCCCTGACGATCTCGAAGATTACTACTATGAAGAAATTGACACTGAATAACATCCGAGAGACTATGAAAAAGTATTTAAGCATATTGGGCGCAATCCTTATGATTGCAGGATGCGCAAAGCAGGAGATCAAGCCCGTCGAGGAACAGGTTCAAGACAATACTCCTGAAAAAGGTGAAGTATCATTTGTCGCCGGATTCACCAAAGTGACCACAGACGCAGGCGACAACTCCTGGGATTCCGGAGACCAGATCTCGGTGTTCAGTGTGGCCAACAGCGCTGCGGCTGGTGTTTCGGTAAGCACCAATCTTGCCTATGAAACAGCCAGCGGAGGCGCCTCTGCGGTATTTAATGCCGCAGGAGATAAAGTTACTGCATCGGATAAGTACTATGCTTACTATCCCTATCAAGCGGCTTATGCAGCCAAGCTGAATAAAAATGATGACATCGGTTTTACCGGCGCTGCAGCCAATGCTGATGTTACTGATTATCGCTTCTTCCCTGTGAATATCAACAGCGGAGCCACATTCATCTTCGACCCTACAACCGGAGAATCATACAGCAACAACACCTTCCAGTTCTTCTATGCTTCTGCAGATGCTCCGGCAAACGACAGTGATCCTGTGACGCTTCACTTCAAGCCGGTTCTTCCACTGTTGGAATTCGACCTTTACGGTTATGGAACCATTAAACAGGTGGTCGTGGCCTTCAAGGAACCTGCAACCGATGTATTTGCTCAGAACAACTGGCTCTCCGCAAAAGGCGTTATCGACGCCTCCACCGGTGTGATGACTGTTACCAATCAGAGCGCATCTGCTTATTACAAACTCAATGTTACCTTGAAGGAAGACAGCAAGGATTACATTGAACTGAGGGGTACCGAACCGATGAAGATGAAACTCACTGTGGGTCATTTCAACGTTACAAAGGGCCTTAGCCTTACTTTCACCGATAAAGACGGCAATTCCTTCACCAAGAACATCTGGACAGACAAAACCGTTAGTTCTGTTACAGACGCCGGAGCCGTCAAGCACATCCGCCAGGGAATCAACGTCCCCTACGTAAAAGCTAGCGTCTCCTCCGTGGATGAATTCCCGGCCGAAGGCGGTGCCGCAGCAGCTTTCACAATCCTGGCCAATTCCGACTGGACCGTGGAAAGCAAGCCGGACTGGATTTCATTGAGCACATCTAGCGGCACCGGCGGAGAGTCTGTTACTTTGACCGCAGAGGCCAATTCCGGTGCAGCCCGTAGCGGCGCCGTGGTATTCAAGACCACTGAGGGTGCCAAGTACAGCGTGGCCGTCTCCCAGGCAAAATTTGTGGCCGCAGCGGCAGCATACTACAGCGTTGATGTGACTGCAATAGATTTTGCGACTTCTTACATATATGATGTAAAGAATTCAAGTGATGAGCTGATTGCCAGAATCACCAAGGAATATCTTGGTGCTGACAAGGATGTTCAGGTGAATGTGGCATACCCCGCACCTTCCGGCACACCGACTTACACAAATGGCCTGGTACTGGACAATGGCGGCAGCGTTAATGCTTACACTCTTACTCCTACGGCCGTAAGTTATACCGCTGGTAGTTCTTCGGCTCTTTCGACCATCTGGGTAAAGGCCGACGGCTCTGCCATTTATACTGCTACGCCTTCCGGCACCATTGCCGCCGCATCTGTTTCTCCGTATACTCTCACTTCTCCTTCCGGCGAAATCAACGCGATTGTCAAGGTGGGTAGCAAGATATGGGTAACCAAGGGTTATAAATCAACCAAACTCGCAAATGGTAACGATTTGACCGTTCTGACGTCTGGCTTCTCCGCCCAATCCTCGCCTGCGGTAATCATATCGTCCGATGGGAAGTGGCTGTTCAATGGACACGCAATAAAAGAGAATTTTGCTCCTTCCGGATGGAAGCTTCCTGAAGAAGGCGACTGGACTGACTTCTGCACCTTTGTCGGGTCATACGCCAATGTTACAAAGTCATACCTGTTCGACAGGACCACCTGGAAACTGAACGGCACGGCCCTCGCCGACCTCGGTTATTATAACACCTGGTCTGATACTGCTAACGGCACGAAATGGTATATGCTTATGTGGAAGAACGGAGCGTCACCCACAAAGAATGGCCAGGCTATGACCGCAATGTTCGAAGTGCGTCTTATCAAGAATTAATTAACCTATGCAAAAAAGAGGGCTGCTTGTAGCCGCCTTGGCGGTGCTGCTTCTCCCGGGATGTCTGAAATCGACATTCCGGGAGGAGGAGCCGCGCCTCGACCTGGAAAAAAGTGAGGTCTCCCTGAAGGCAAAGTCCGGACGCGGTGCCGTAACCGACACCGTCCAGGTAACTTCCAATCGGAGTTGGACCGTTGCTGTTTCAGAAGATACAGATGGGGATTGGCTTTCCGTTGAGACGGAAGGCTTCGAAAATCCTTCGGGGGTGCTGAAAACATCCCCGCTTGTGATTGTCTGCGAAGAAAACCCCACTCTGGACGAGCGCAGAGGAGGAATAGTGATTACTTCTGAAGGGCAGAAAAAGACTGTAACGGTTATTCAGAGGGGATTACAACAGGTTGGGGACGTTGATGTTAATGGTATCGATCCACGAAGCTTTGAGGACTATGGAACGGTTTAAGAAAGGACTTTTGCTCCTGACGGCCCTTCTGTGGGCCCTGCCTTCCCTGGCCCAGGAGCCATTCAATCCAGCGACTCTCCTTCACGGGAGTACTCCTTCCGTGCTGGTGAGTCCCATTACCGGCAGCAGCGGAGAGGACCTCTCCGTGGTGCTCAGGGGCGGTATCGGCCTCCGTGGAGACCAACAGCCGCTGTGGATTGTGGACGGAGTGGAAATCAACCCGTCGCTAACCTACCTGAACATCTATGACATCGCCGACATCAAGGTGCTCACAGACCTCTCGGCCACGGCTATTTATGGTAACCGGGGCGCAAATGGCGTTATTCTGGTAACGACAGGAGCCAGGAAGACCGACGACAATCTCCGTGTCCGTTGGAAATCCGATGCCGGCATTACTCTTCCCCAGCAAAGCATAGACGGCACAGCCCCTGGATTCAACCATAACCACTATCTGTCTCTCTCCGGCAAAACCATCCGCTCCGAATACGAGGTATCGGGCTGGTTCCGCCAGACGGACGGGGTGGAGCCCCATGACAACGGCACTGCAGGCGGGCTTCGCACCCGCTTCGAAATGCGTGCTGGCAGTTTCCTGGGCTTTGGTATGAACACCGCCTTTGTGATGGGAGAGAATAATAGGATTGCAAGCACAGAATCTTTCGGCAACAGCAGCCTCACACTGCTGCAGAGAAATCCCGATTTCTTCCCTGGCCAGACCGTTGAGGGCTGGAAAGAGGATTACGACAACGAGTCTCAGATCAAGCGGCTCACCAGCGCCGTCTACATCTCGGCCAATTTCACCAACTCATTCAAGGCCAGGCTGAACCTCGGCTGCGACCTTTCAAACACGGACCGCTTCCTTTGGTACGGCAGCCAGACGCCTTTCGGCCAGGCCCACAACGGATACGCCACGGTTGAAGGGAATACCGATTTCGGCTATAATGCCGATTTCACTCTATCCTGGAACTATTTCTTTGCCGGGAAACACCGCGTAAGCGTTGCCGCAGCAGCGGATGCACACGGTCTCAAGCAGAATCACGGGTCGATGAGCGGTGACGATTTCTTCACCCATACCCTTCGGGCACGAGGCCTCAACCTGTACAACGGAGACCCCGACATCGACAAGTACAGTTTCAACTCCTTTGCCTATGGCGGATATTTCAGCGCGGGTTATGAGCTAGACAGGATAGCCGGGGTGAATGCCCTGCTGCGTGCAGATCTCAATCCCCGCTACGATGACGAGCCTTGCCTGTACAAGAATTTCGATGCCTGGTTCGATGCCGGAAAGGCATTCTTCCCGGGAAGCAAGGCAATATCGACCCTGCGACTGAGCGCTTCTTACGGAGAGGCCGGCAGGGAAAGAAGTATGCCCTACATCGCTTATGGCGATTTTCTAATGGGCACATACCCCGACGTTACGGAAAACATCCGGATGTTCTACGAAGGCCTGTGGCGTCTTCGCGGCCAGGAACTTACGGCAAAACTGGAACTCGGCCTTCTGGAGGACCGCATCCGCCTGTCCGCACTCTATTTCGACCGCCTTTCCGACGACTCGTTCCTGGGGTATTGCTTCGGCAAAAAGGAAGGGTATTATTGGGAAAGGGCGCCACGGGAAGAGCATTTCAGCCGCTCCGCCCAAACGCACGCCCGTGGCATAGAGGGTGAGTTGAAGGCTATTATCCTAAAGAGCGACAAGATGACCTGGGACGTTTCCGCCGGCGCGGCATATAACATTTCCCAGATTTGCGCCATCAGTGACGATGAAATGTCCTTCGCTACTGCAAATGTGCTAGGCTATCCCGCCGCATCTTTCTATGGAATCAAAACAGATGATAACGGGAACCCCATTGACGTGAGCGGTGACGGCATCGTCAACCGTTTCGACCGTCAGATTATCGGCAATTCCCTTCCGCAGTATTACGGTAGTTTCGCTACGGGTTTCCGATACGGCCGTTTCTCAGCGAACCTGCTTGGAACCTGGGCCTCCGGTTTCGACGTACTGGACCTGAACAAATTGCTGTTTGAAGGCGGCTCCGATCCGCAGATTTCGGACAAGTATCTTTGCAAGGGAGATTATCTGCGCCTGTCAAGGGCCCGCGCAGCTTATTCCATTCCTCTCAATATGAAGGGTGTGGAATCCGTTGCCGTATCTGTGACCGGCTATGACCTTCTCACCCTGAGTGAGAGCAAGCGCTGGAATCCTGTGATTACCGGTGTGGATTATGGCACTTGCCCGGCAAGCGCAGCTGTTCTGCTTGGTGTTTCTTTAACTTTTGGGAGGAAATGATATGAAAAAATTATTGCTTTTACTGCTTTCCCTCCCGCTTTGCTTCACGGCTTTTGCCCAGATTCCCGACTCCTCCATCTTCTCTGAGCGCCTGGACTCTCTGGACGAGGTGATAGTCGTGGGATATGGTCTTGTGCGCAAGAGCGACCTTACCGGTGCCGTGACTTCCATACGTGTGGATGAGGTAGAAGCCGCCAGGGCCGCATCACTGGACCAGCTGATCCAGGGCCGTGCGGCCGGTGTGCAAATTATCCGCAACGGAGGCTCGCCCGACGGCGGCATTTCCGTCAGAGTCCGCGGCCTGTCCTCTTTCAACGGCAGTTCCGAACCGTTGTATGTGGTAGACGGAGTCCTTCTCAACACCTCCCAGGGCGGAGAAACGCTGCTATCGCGAGGTGCCGATAACGGAGGAAGTGACGAGTCTTTCAACGGCCTTCTTGGCCTAAATCCCTCCGATATCCAGAGCGTAGAAATACTGAAGGATGCATCTGCAACGGCCATCTACGGAGCGCTCGGTGCAAACGGCGTGGTGCTCATCACTACCAAGATGGCGCGCCGGGACCGCCCTGTAATCCGATTCACGGCCGGTACGGACGTAAGTATGCCATCCAAGAGGATTGACGTCCTGTCTTTCGACGAGTATGTCCAATACCTTGAAGAGACCGGCAGCACTGCTTACCTGAAAGAGATTTACGAAGATCCCGCCACTCATACGGGCCTTAAGGTGAGGCCGGTAGACTGGCAGGAGGAATGTCTCCGTACAGCCATCAGCCAGCGCTATAATTTCACCATTTACGGCAAGCCCAAGGATATCAACTACGCTTTCTCCCTGTCATTCAACGACAAGCAGGGCGTTATCCGCCATACAGGTGTACAGCAGTATATAGCAAGGCTTAACCTGGACTGGACGGTGAACAGTTTCCTCAAGATAGGATCCAGAACCAATCTGTCACATGTCCACTCGGATATGACTCAGAGCACAGGTGGAGGAAGGATGTCATCGGCTACGTCCCTGTCCAGGGCAATGATCTCCTATCGACCCTACTTTGCGGATTATGACGCCGAGGATATGCTCAATTATGACGACGGCGACGAGGATCTCAAATCCAGTCCTTACCGCTGGATGGACAAGAGCCATTTCTGCAACGACAGGAATGATTACAGAATCACGCCCAGCCTGTATGCGGAATTAAAGCTGGCAAGCTGGCTTACTTTCAAGAGCAGCGCCGGACTGGATTACCGCAATTCGGAAAGACGCAAGTTCAAGTCATCGGCAATCAACACCACCAGTATTGGTTCCTCTGGCGCCCTCGGCACCTATGAGTATTTCAACTGGAACTGGGACAATATGCTCATGTTCAACAAGCGCTGGAGGGGGCACGGCCTGTCGGGTACTGTAGGATCGACTTTCTATAGCAACTATATCGGCACGCAGACCGTCGAAGGATGGAACATCGACCAGTTCAAGGGCGGACTCGACTGTATCAATTATGCACCCAACAGGAGGCAGTCCTATACCGAGGTACAGAGCCACACCCTTTCGTTCCTGGCCCGAGCCATATATAATTATAAGGAACGCTATGTGCTCACATCGACGTTCCGTGCTGATGGCTCCAGCAAATTCAGCGGGGCGAACAAATGGGGATTCTTCCCTTCGTTCGCCTTTGCCTGGCGTATCAGTCAGGAGCCCTGGTTCCATAGCTCGTGGATATCGTCGGCAAAGCTGCGCACGGGTTGGGGCCGCGTCGGTGACCAGTCGATCGCGGACTATCAGACCGCCAATACTTATACCATCTCCGCCATCTCCGCCCACGACCCGGGTAACACTTCGGAAACTTCCGTAACGGTTACCCCCGCCAATTTCGCCAATCCGGATTTGCGCTGGGAGACATCCGAACAGCTGAACGCAGGTCTGGACCTGAGCCTATGGAACGGACGGGTGAGCCTTGCTGCCGACGGCTACAGGAAGACGACCTTCGACCTCCTGCAGACCAAGGAGATTCCCGCAACGTCGGGTATGACTTCATTCTACGTGAACGAGGGCACTATCCGCAACACAGGCTTTGAATTCACCATAGAAACCGTACCGGCCAAGACCGCCAATTTCGAATGGATGCTGGGGGGAAACATCTCCTTCAACCGCAATAGGATTGTATCGATAAGCGAGACGGCCGATCGGAAATCCATCTGGATAAGCCCCACAGAGCAGAAGGATGTAGTGTATTTCGAAGGTACCCAGGTGGGCAATTCTGCCTATTGTGCCCAGACCGCGAATATCTTTATGGAGGGTTATGAAATGGGACTGTTTTACGGTTATAAGGTAAAGCGCATAGTCCCTGAGGGCGAAACAGGTACTCCGGTGAGCAACGGCGGAACTCCCCGCGGCCCGGGAAGCCTGGACTACTATGACCTGAACGGCAACGGATACATTGACGAAGGAGACCGCACCATCATCGGCAATCCGAATCCGGATTTCATCTACGGTTTCAACACTTCGCTCACGTACAAGAAACTTACGCTTTCGATGACGTTCAGCGGTTCATACGGTAATGACCTTTTCAATTTCAACAAGTCCGTAGAAACCGCCACCAACGTTACAAAGCATAACGTCCTGCGTGAGGCCTACTACGATGCCTGGCGCCCCGACAATCCCGGAGCCAAGTATCCTGCCCTCGACAGTATCGAAAACAGTGACTTCAAGAAATTCACCAGCCTGTACATAGAGGACGGCAGTTACCTGCGGCTTGCCGATGTATCGCTGACCTATATGCTCCAGTTCCGCAAGAGAGCCATAAAGAACATTATGTTCACGGCTTCTGTGGCGAATGCCTTCATCCTTACCAGTTATTCCGGATGGGATCCTGACGTGAACACCTATGGTACCAATGTCAGGAAGATGGGTATCGACGGCGGATCGTATCCTTCCTGCCGGACCTACTCGTTCGATGTACGTTTCACATTCTGATGCGCTATGAAAAAGTATCTTTCCATTATACTTATAGTTCTGACCTCCTGCACGGGATTCCTGGAGGAGGTCCCCACCACGTCGCTTTCAGAAAAAGACGTCTACGATTCTCCCCAGGCCCTGGAAGCCAATATCAACGGCTGCTATCTCACTATGAACAACGTGTCGCTTTGGAAGGGCACGATGTACGAGTATTTCCAAACCGGTTCCGGTCTGATAATCTGGGGTGGAAACCGCACCACCGACGAGTGGCTGGACGGTATGTACTTCACCAAGTACTCCACTGACGTTATCGGCAACAAGAACCTTTGGACGGCAGTGTGGCTTGGCATCAACCGCTGTAACCGTCTTCTGGACAACCTTCCCGGTTCCCCGGTGGACGATGGTTTCAAGAAGGAAATCGAGGCGGAGGCCCGCCTGATCCGCGCACATTTCTACTTCACTGCGGTGAGGATATGGGGAGATGTGCCCATCATCACATCGTCCCCCGACGAAATTGAAGAGTTGTACAATGCCAGGCAGCCTTTCCAGGATGCGTATGAACTGGTACTGAATGACCTCTCTTTTGCCGAGCAGTATATGCGCAGCCCCGAAAGGACGGAAGAGGCCGCTCCCGGAAAGAACCGCCCGAACAAATGGGCAGCCACGGCGCTTAAGTCATCAGTTTACCTCACCATCGGCTCGCTCCTTTCCGCCCCGGACGACAACTTCTGGGACACTTCCAAGCGCATCCCTGATTTCAGCGCCTGCGGAATCTCATCGGCCGATGATGCCTTCACGCTGGCGTACGATACGGCGATGAATGTGATTGAGAATGGCCCCTATTCGCTTGCGCCTGACTTCAGGATGCTGTTCCGCTGGACGGAACCCGGTGACTGGTTCCTTCCCGAGTGCATACTGAAGATTACCGCATCCAACAAGGCAGGCCAGAACTACTGTTCCATTCATATGCTTCCTCCTTACCCGGAAGGCACCTCCAATTATGCTACCGCCAATTCAAATGCGGGGCGCGTGCGGCCTTCCAGGTTTGCGATTGAGAATATCATCAAGTATTCCGGAGGCAAGAAGGGCACAGGCTCGAACAACAGTTCGGTATACGCCTCCACCGACGATCCGCGCTTCGCCGCCACTTTCTTTACCCAGTATCTGAATCAGAACACCAACAAGACGGTTACCGCATATCCTTCCAACGACAGGATAACCAACTCTTCGGATGCTTATATAAAGAAGTATCTCGACCCCACATACGATGTTACCAGCGGCAAGGCCGATTTTTACCTGATGCGCTTCGCCGAGCTCTACCTGATTGCAGCCGAATCGGCCGCATCGCTGAGCGCGGGCCCCGGGGACGCATGGGCCGATAAAGCCATTTCGCTGGTGAATGTCCTTCGCGACAGGGCTCGGCACTCAAGGGATGTCGGCGTATCGTCCGTCCCTGCCGACTGGACGGCGGGCAATTTTGCAAATAAGGACGCCCTTATCAACGCCATTATGTGGGAGCGGGTTATCGAAATGATGGGTGAGGGACACGAATGGTTCGATACCCACCGCCGCGGAGCCACCTGGCTGCGGGACAATATCGCCGACCCTGCGAACGAATTCTATATGGGCCATCTTCCGGCGTTTAACACTTATCTGGATTATCATTATCCTGGCGCCATTTCCAAGGGGCGGGTATTCCCTATCGACATTACAGACCTGCGGAAAGGGCTGCTCAGCGCCTATCCGGAGAGTGAACTCCGCCTGAACACTGCGGAAAACCGACAGAACGATTTCTTCTGGCAATAATAGTTAGAATATGCGAAAAGTTATAATGACGGCACCCAAGACCATCGTGGTGCAAAATGACGCTCCGGCACCGAAGCCGGAAGACCTGAAAGGGAACGAGATTCTTTTGAATATCAAGCGCATCGGCATTTGCGGTTCCGAGATTCATTCCTACCACGGACTGCACCCATCCTGCATATACCCGGTTGTCCAGGGGCACGAGTATTCAGGTGTGGTTGTGGCTGTGGGCCCGGACGTTAAGTCTTTCAAGCCCGGAGACCATGTGACAGCACGCCCCCAGCTTGTGTGCGGAAAGTGCAACCCCTGCCGTCATGGAAGATACAACATATGCGAGAACCTGAAAGTGCAGGCTTTCCATGCTGATGGAGCGGCTCAGGACTACTTTGTCGTTACCGAGGACAGGACCGTACTGCTGCCGGATGATATGCCGCTCGATTTCGGCGCTATGATAGAGCCCACCGCCGTGGGCGCCCACGCCACAAGCCGCGCCCCGCTGGAGGGCCGCAACGTTGTGGTTTCCGGCGCCGGCACAATCGGCAATCTGATCGCCCAGTTCGCCCAGGCCCGTGGCGCCGCCAAGGTGCTCATCACCGATGTCAGTGACCTTCGTCTGGCCAAGGCCAGGGAGTGCGGCATCAAATACACATTGAACGTGAGCAAGACTCCTCTTGCCGAAGCGGTGAAAGACATCTTCGGGGAAGAGGGCTTCCAGACCGCCTTCGAAGTGGCTGGTGTCGAATCTTCCATTCAGTCGCTTATGTCCACAATCGAGAAGGGTGGCGATATCGTCATTGTGGCCGTTTTCGCACACAATCCTGTTATCAATATGGAACATCTGGGCGAGCACGAACTCAATCTCATCGGCACCCTGATGTATAAGCACGAGGACTATCTGAAGGCCGTTGAGGAGGTGCATAAGGGCACCATCAACCTCCACCCGCTCATAACCGACCGTTTCCCGCTGGAGAAGTTCGATGACGCGTACAAGTACATCGACGCCCATAAGGAATCGTCTATGAAGGTGATGATCGACCTGGATATCAAATGAGGTTATTGAGGACGATACTCTGTTTACTTGCTGCGCTCATCCCTGTTTGCCTGGGCGCACAGGTATACGAGCCCGTACGTCTTACGATTAACAGCACGGATGGCATTTTTGCAAAAGGAGATTCCATAAAAGTCACCGCAAGGATCAGCAGCGGCGCGGAAGAGGAACTGCTGCTGCAAGTGATGCGCTATGGAGAGGTGATAAACCAGAAAACGCTTTCTCTTTCGGAAGGCGAATATCTGGTTTATGCCGATGCCTTCAATGAAAAGACATCCGTTATGGTGAATCTCGGCCCGGCATCGGACCCGAAGAAGTTTACCGCCATCGGCTTTCTTGTCTGCCCGGAAGAATTCCAGCCTGGATTCAGCGCCCCGAAGAATCTTGCCAAGTACTGGGAGAAGGACATCAAGCGTATGCGTAAACTCAAGCCCGTGGTTAAGACTTATCCGGCGATTTACGACGACGATGAGACAATCGACACTTCGCTGTTCGAGTGCTACAAAATCGAGATTAATATGCCGGACGGAAGGCCCTGCCGTGGCTATGTGGCCTATCCCAAAGGAGCGGAGTTGAAAAGCCTTCCCATCTTCGTGTGGCTTCACGGCGCCGGAGTGTCGAAGCGCGGTCACCGGGCCCTGGCATCCCGCGTGCTGAAGGAAGCGAGCAGGGGCTGCATTGCCCTGGACATCAATGCCCATGGCTTTGAGGATGACCAGCCCCGGGATTACTATTTGGATCTGGAAGCCGGGGACCTTCGACAGTATTCATCCCGTGATTTTATGGGCAAGGGCGACTATTATTTCCATAATATGTTCCTCCGTGACGTCCGCGCGCTCGATTACGCCACCACCCTCCCCTACTGGGACGGACAGCGCATAATCGTGTTTGGAAGCAGCCAGGGAGGAGGACAGGCCCTCGCACTTGCCGGCATCGACCCAAGGGTAACGCACTGCGTTGCCATAGTGCCCGCCCTTACGGATATGGGCGCGGTTCTTGACGGACGTAAATGTGGCTGGCCCTCAGCCCCCAACACCAAGAATGCCCAAACGTATTTAGGGCCTAAGGTGATGGCGTATCACGATGGCGCACTTCTGGTTTCCATGTTCAAAGGCGAGCTTTACCTGGAAGCCGGCAACATCGACCTTATCTGCGATCCCGCCTGCGTTGCCGCTGCATACAACAATGCCGGGAGCGTTAAATCGAAGCAGATTCATTTCTTCCCCCGCAGGCCTCACGGCGACAAGGACCTCGTTGAAGACGAAGCCTGGAACGAACTTATACTTCAAAAACGCGAAGCCTTCCTGAAGGAAGCAATACGTCCCCTAAAATGAATAGAATGAATGTATTTACTTCTCTTGCCGTTGCACTGCTGACATTGGTTACCGTGGGCGGCTGCCGTCATACGGAGAATCCTACCGAACCGGATTCTGGTGGCTCGGGAAAGGAGAAGGTGGAGAAATGGTCCATCCACGACGGAAAGTTCTGGCAGGACGGCAAATGGGTGTTCATCAAAGCCGCGAAGCCGCTTACGAATTATGGCACCAAGGAAGGATGCGAACAGGTGACAATGGCCTTGTACCATCTCCAGAAGAAGAATTACAACGCCATAGAGATCAACTGCTACTGGCACCATTTCGATATGGACGGTGACGGGACGATTGATGTGTCTCTTGCTCCGCTGAAAAAGCTGATTGAAACCATTTATGCCCGCGGGATGTATCCCTGCCTCAGCGTTGAGACATATGCTGTGGGTGGCGGAAACATACCCGAGCCGTTCTGGGACAAGTATCCGGATGCCTATGCCGTGGATAGCAACGGAATCAAGGCGGTGGATGATGAATACGGCTTTGGCTCAAAGGTGGTTTCAATCTTCCATGAGGGTTATCGGGAAGCGGTGCACAAGTACATAAAGAATCTTGTGAGCGGCCTTCCGTACGAGAAAATCCTTTATTACGAGACCACCGTGGAGCCGCAGTATATGGGCAACCGTTACCTCTGCTACAGTGAGAGCGCCCGCAAGGAATATAATAAATGGCGGCAGGAGAACAACATCACGGATGCTGCATCTGAAATGCCGGAAGGATTTCCAATGCCTGAATCGTTCGTAAAAAACGAGACCTGGAACAAGTTCAGGGCCCAATTCCTTGCAAAATGGGTGAATGACGATGCGGCCGCATTCAGGAGCGTTGCGGGTGAAAATGCATACATCGCCGTGGATTATCTGGATGGTTCCGAAGCATCCATGATGGCCCGCGACGGCAACCCGGAGGAATTCCTGAGGAGTCTCACATCGCCCAATATCATCCAGGTCAACTGGCATTTCAATCACGAGGAGAAGAAGACCAACCAGAAAGCCTATGACCGCGTATGGAAGATTATCCGGGAAACCGGTCGGGACTGGGCTGTCACCGAGCATATGACCTTCAACGGAAACAACTATTCAATCCTCTCCGACGAAGTTCTGGATTCCATCCTTCAGAGCACACTCGACCATGGCACCCGCTTCGGCTGGGAGTTCACCAATTCAATGAACCAAACCGCCGATGATTTCTGCTTGTACAATGACAACTGGACTCCCAAACGCGTGATAGCGCGCGTTGATAACAACTGGGATTACTGGCAGCGGCAAATACAGAATTAAGCGTCACTGACGTGCATTTGACAACATTTCCTCCGCGACGGAAAGAAGCGGGGGAATGTTGCTTTTGATTGTATCGAAAAAGCCTTCGGCGTCTATGCTGCCATATTCGTGCGACAGGAAATTACGCATACCAAAGACTGCCGGCCAAGGAATAGTTGAATAAGGAGCGAAGTACTCCTGCCCGCATAGATTACGGATCTTGACGAAGATCTCCGTAATATACTGAAGGCTCATCCCGCACGCACGGAATACTGTGATTCCCGACAGGCTGGTTACAAAATCGTCCGGCTTTTTGATGTTTTCGGACATCCGGAGGAGAAGGTCGAGTTCGGAAACGGCGTCCTCCAGAAGAGAAATGATGCGGTCTTTATCAGGCAACATAAATAACCTCCTTCTCTACCCGTTCACGAAAATTGTCTTTCAGTATTGCCTTGGAAGAAATCAGGTCCACGTGCCTGCCGAAAACCGTTTCCAATTGCTGTGCGATTATGGAATAGGTGAATAGATTGGACTTTTCCAGGCAGATGAAGATGTCTATGTCGCTGCTCTCATTTCCTTCGTTGCGCGCAAAGCTGCCAAACAAGCCAAGACTTTTGATATTATACTTGTTCTTGTTGCATAAATAGTAAACTTTTAACAGAGAAAGGATATAATCCCTGTCGATGCGATTCGACTTAAGCATATCTTCCAGCGTAACCACAAGGCGATATCCCATCGCAGAGAGTACACGTTCGTACGTCTCCCTGCTTCCAAGGGTGCCGTTTTCCATTCTGGAGACTTGAGATTTACTCATTCCTGCCAGAATCCCCACCTGCTCCTGAGTCATTCCCCTGGCCTTCCTTATAGACTTGATATCAATTGTTTTCATCGCACATCTTTTTTTTTGCAAAGATAACTAAAGTTTAATAAAGATGCAACTATATTTCTTTTTCAAATAATAATCGTTATATTTGTACAAACCTATAAACCTCTTATAACACTATGGCAGGAATCAGCGATTTCATCACAAAACAGGTAGCATCGGCCGCAGGCGGCGTTAACATCCCCACGAACCTCAAGGAGAAAGTCCTTGGCGGCATGTCAGAC
>JAILDI010000178.1 GCA_024689525.1 Bacteroidales bacterium | reverse complement strand
CTCCTCCTCCACAGAAAGGATCGACAACAATGTCATTTTCATCGGTGAAAGAACTGATTAGCTCCGAAAAAACATTGTGAGGACGACGTGCGAAATATTTATGAATCTTATATGGAGGGGTATGAGCCTCTGCCACTACTGGAGTATATGTATGTTTAGCCATGCTTCTGTTTACGTTTGTGCTATAATCCGCTCTTTGGGAAATACAAATTTATGAAAAAACGCTTGAATTACATAATTAAAGTAAGTGTCCCGTCCCATATAGGGCGCGGGACACTTGGGACACCTGCGAGGAAAAGCCTATTATTCTAATATTTTCTCTACCCTTCCAAAGAACTCCAGGCCCAGTTCATCGATGAGGGCCTCAACTTCGTCGGCCACTTCAGGAGAGATGTACTTCTGGATTTCCAAGAAGGTGCGGCTGTGGCGTCGTCCGTCGGTTCCCACTGGGCGCTCTCTGGTCCTCAATAGCCAGTCGGCAATGTCGATGTGATTCAGGAAGTCCTGCGGGGTTGCTTCCCTCTGCAGAACGTCGGCGATGGTCACGTTGAGGCCTGTGACGCCTTTTAGCCTGGTGATCCATTCATTGAAGCCATCGACATCCGGAAAGGCGGTGACTTTGCGCTTTCCGAGGACGGCGAATTTCTCCTGATTGATCTGCTGCTTGCCGCCGGTGGCCAGCCAGAGGAACTTGGGCATAAGGCCGGCGCAGATGACGGCGGTCTTTTCACTCTCGACCAGGGCGACGGGCTTATCTGGATATATCGGCAGGAGGTGTTCACCAAACAAGCACTGCGTCAGTTCCCAGTCCTCCGGCAGCTGGCCCACTTTCTTCATCACGGCGTGAACCCAGTTGATGCGGCCGGGCTTGCTCTCATCTTTGATGCGGTGGCCAGTCTCGGGGTCGTACATCATCATCTTGCCGGTGCGGCACCGTCCTTCGGCGTCAATCTGGAAGAATATGACGGCACGGCTGTGCGTGACTCCGAGCCGGTAGTCATCGATGAGGCCCTCCACTATGAGCGGGTCGAGGATGGTGTCCAGGAACTGCACGAAATAGGACTTGGTCCGGTGGCTGACGGATCTGGCCACGATGTCAGGAGGAATTACGCATAGTGGGCGTGGAGGTTGAGGTGCCGGCGCCTGGTATGACGTAGGAGTTTCGGACTTCTTCTTCAGCCAATCCGGAGCCTCGCGCCAGTCGTCACGTTGAGGCCGGGCCTCGGGATGGTCTTGGAAGTATTGCTTGGGCGGATAGTGATAGCCGCAGCTGGAGTTGTGGTCGCATTTCCCGACGCCGGGACCGACGGGCGTGCCGTCAGTCCAGACGTAGCGGGTAAAGCAGTTTTTCTTACCACAATTCGGGCACGTATAGCGGTCACGTGGAGATTTGTATTTCTCCAGGTGATAGGGATAGTCGGCTGCCATAGGCTATTCCTCCTCCTTGCTCTCATCGAATAGGCCCGGCTGTCCCACCTGTCCCTCTTGTCCCGTTTGTCCTGCGTCCTCCTGGGACGGGACGGACGGAAGATCCTTGATGATGCGGTCCACCTTGGACTTGGAAATGCCCAGGATGGCGGCTATCTGGCGGACGGATTTGCCCTGAGATTTGAGCTCAGCAATGTTCTCTCTCTCCACCTGGCGGGCCTCGTCGGAGCGGTCTCGCAGATGCTCGGCCTCAACGCCGAATTCTACAAACTGGAAGTGGACAAAGCCACCGTCGTGGGAGATTTCATACACAAGGATATTGTTGCCGCCGTATTCCTGCTCACCGGAACGGATTTTCAGCTGCTTGACGTAGCGGAGTCGGTCATCCTTGGCGGACTGGCCGATGGCCATCACGCTGTCGAAATAGTTGAACAGGCGCTTGGAGCCAGCCAGGTCGTTCTGCGTGATGGGGCTGGAAAGGGAACGCTTGGGCGTGTGCGCGATAATCAGCAGCGACCATCCGTACATGCGCTTGAGGGCCAGAAGATTCATCATGAACTTCCCTGCGTCCACTCCCTTATCAGTGGAATTGCAGAGGTAGCCAATGTTGTCCACGATGCCGACTTTGCAGCCGGTCTGGAGCATCGCATTCTCGATGTCCTTCAGGATCTGTTCCTCGTAGTGCTTGGGATCGATGGCGGCCGGATTGATTTCGGCACGGTAGAAATTGTCCGGGAACTCGTGGAGGAGCCCCGTTTCTCTGTCGGTGTAGCGCAGCTGGAACTGCTTCTCGGAGAGCTCACAGTCAAGGTAGAGCACAGGCCGTTCTGCCGCAATGTATTCTGCGATCTGGACGGCATAGATGGACTTGCCAAGGTTGGAATCCGCAAAGAGGCAGCCGACTTCACCTTCGTACCAGAGCGAGTGGAAGAGTTCGTCCGGATTCGGGCGGCTGGCAGCGTCCTTCAGGGCATTGTTTGCCTGCTTGATGGACAGCATGCCAACCTCCTGCGAATTCTCGGAGGACTCGATGGCGCCGGTAATGGCTTGGATAGGGTCGGTTTCCATAGCGGCTGCGGTTAAGAGTGCTGATAACGGAAGATTTCCTTGGTAGTGATGGCGTTGTCCAGGTCATCGGCGTCGATGACGGTCTTGCCCTCAACTTTGAGGATGGTGAGTTTGCCCTTCTTGACCAGGCGGTAGAAGGTGGTGGTCCCTATCTTGAGCATTTTGCATACTTCCTGACGGGTATATACGCGGCGTGTTTTGTGTTCGGGGGCAGGCTGGTTGGCACCTGCCTCGTCCAGGACCTCCCGGACGATAGGTTTAAGGATGCTGCGGAACGCATCCATGATGGTTTCAGACGTACTCATGGCTACTAGTGTTAAAATATGTAAGCGGATTTGGCGTCGCGACTGCCTGCAGTCATCCGGACTGCGAATACAAAGGTCCTGTAAAAATGTGGAAATATGAAATAGATTTTTACGATTTTTTCAACAGGCACGAAGGTCTGAAAAAGTGTTATTTTTTGCTTTTCCACATTCCGTATTTCCCTCTGACTGAATGAGATTTAACTCATTAAGTGTCAAGCATCGTATCAATCAGTTACGAGGATGAGCACCCCCAATAGAACGCATTAGAACGAGGGTAAAAAAGTCAAAAAATTTTTGGACCATATTTTACTTTCAAAATGAAAGTGGCCCTTTTTCAAAAGTGCAAGTTACGTTCACGAAAACCGCGATTTCGTGCCGTTTTAAGGGTGTCTGCTTACAACTGAAAGGTTCAAATGTAACGAAATCGGCTTTTTGGTGGTGCTTTCAAAGTGGCACTGGCCTCCAAAATCCCGGAAACGGCGGGCAAAGTGGACAAAAATAAAGGCCTCCCAGATGCGTGGAAGGCCGAAATCACGTGGTGCCTGCAGTAAGTGAACACTTAGGAAGTATTTGTAGTGTCAATCGAAATAATCGTACTTGTCCGTGAGCTTCTGGACTACGTCCAGCTGGTCTGCCTTGATGTACTTTTTGAGGATATCGATGTCTCCGTGTCCTGTGATCTTGATGATGTCGTATGCCTCGATGCCGGCAAGGAACATAAGGGTGGCTCCGGTCCGACGCGCAGTGTGCGACATCACCAGCTTCCACTTGGGCTTGGTTTCCTTCTTCTTCACTCCGCCAGCAGTGGTCTCGATGGTGATTGGCTCGTCCAAGCCGGCTTTCTCTGCAATCAGTTTGATGAGGCGGTTGATTGTCTGGTCCTCAACGTGCGGAAGCTCATAATTGTACTTCTCCAGGATCTGGATGAGTTCCTTGCGACAGGGAACGGATACCTTGGCGCCGGTCTTCTGCTGGATGATGTCAATGTAGGTTATCTCCTTGGTGCGAATAGTGGGGATGGTCTCGCCTTCGTGCTCCGGATCTGGCACTTCTTCGATCCAGTGCTTTTTCGTGGTATGGATTGCGTCGCGGGTGATGTTGTTATAGTCAGAGACGCGCTGCGCGGTCCATACACCGACCATAAAGATGTCGCGGACCAGTTCAGCCGCAGGCTCCAGGCCGGAAAGGTCGGCGGCCATGATCTTGTCCAGGTCTTCCATAGTCAGGTAGATGGAATCCACATCGATACGATTACCCTTGAACTTGGCGCTCTTGTAAATGGAGTTGTGGTGGTAGCCATCAGACTCGGCCGCTGCCATGATGGATTTGAGCTGCTTAACAATCTTTCCGGCGGAATTGATGTTGTACTGACGTTTCTGGAGGTAAGCCATGAAATCGTAGTAGAACTTCATGTCGATGTCGTCGAAGTCATAATGGCATTTCTTTGCCGCCTCAAACGCCTTGAACTGCTTGGTGGTAGTCTTGATTGCCTTGATGGTTCCGAGGCTGTAAGCGGTGCCTCTGTTGGTCACGCGAGAGCCGTTCTGGGCGGATTTGATGAAGTGGTCGATGTACTTGTCAAGGGTCATCTTGTTTTCCGCCTCCTGCTTCTTGCGCTCTTCCTCTGCTTTCTTGGCTTCTTCCTCGCGCTGCTTGCGGAAAACAACCTGGTCAATGATCTGTTTCATCTCCTCCTTTTGGATTCCAACCTTCCTGGATTCTGTCTGCTCAAGCGAAAGCTTGAGCTCATCGAGGGTTTTCATGATGTCGGGGTAGGCCTTTCGGAAGTTCTCACGCGCGGCAGTCTTTCCTTTGCGCGCACGCTCCCAGGCGTCGAAGTCAACCTCAAGAGGGGTTTTCATTTTGATGTCTACACCTTGGCTGGGGCTCTGAAGGCGGACAAAAACGGTGGCATAGCCATTTTTCTTTTTGACAGTAACGTAGAATGATGCAGCCATAATTGTTTGACTTTATGTTTCGCTACTGCAAAGATAATCATTTTTTGGAAACCTTCCTAAAACCTTCCTAAATTTTGTGAACGAGTGCGAACAACTGCGAAAAGATTCTTTCCTATTTTACCGAATATCAATTACTTACTATTCGTATGCTTTCGCAGCCTTTTCTGAAAAGTGGTGTTCCCAGCACCACAGTAACCCGCTGATTATCAGCGGGTTTTTTTCTCACTTTCGGCATTTTTAACCCCATTTCACAGCGTTGTCAGCGATGCGCCTTTCAGGGCGCGGTGAATCCATTTTCTGACCATAATCAGGATATTTTCCGGGCTATATGTCAAATCGTATGATGAAATCGTTGTAATGGATTTATATTCATATCTTTGCGCTTGATGGATTCCGTCCTACCGGCAGTGCTGCATTTGACTACCAGGCACTTACAAAACAACCTTCGGAGTTTTTTCCGAAGGTTGTTTTGTAAAACGCTGAGGATTAGCAGCTGCTACAGAAGCTTTGCCCTGCATATCAACGAATACTCCCTGAAATGGGCAATAATCTTACCAAGGCGGGCATTGATAACATCGGCATCGATCCCATCGGAATTCTGCGTTCCGGGAATAACCCAGACGTTATTCAATTGACGGAGCGGAGAACCCTCCAGCGCGTTCCCTATCCACTGCTCCGGGCCGATATGAAATCCTGCGGTGGTGAGATAACGTTCTCCCAAAATACAGACAGAGACTCTGATTCGGCGCTCTCCATTGAGATTGGCCGTGTGTGAAAGGAAAATTTAACTGGCATTTCCATAATGTTTGTTTTAAGTTAAAAAAGGAAATGCGTGTATAGTACAAAATGAACAAAAACGGCATCGGCCCCTTAGGGTGGTGAGAGGCCAATGGAATTTTTGAACAGGGATTGCGACTATAAGAACGGAGCCATATATACCGGAACCATCTGTAAAGCGCCGTCTTTACTCAGGTCTTTGGTATACATGAGGTAGCGGTCCCGGATTCTGTCTGAATACTTCTCGCAGAACAGATCTAATGATTTATGAGCCTTGTATCCAGATGATTTTACTTCGATGGGACATATCTTCTGGGCCCGTGAGAGGATGAAATCAATCTCGTAGAGGTGTTTGTTTTCGTCCGGGAAAGTATGATAGAACAGTTTGTTTCCTAAAGCTGTAAGCATCTGTGCAATCATATTCTCATATACATAGCCCAGGTTTGCCGCCAGTTTGTCCGACAGGAGCTTCTGGTAGATGATATTTGTACCGCGCGAGAAAAGTAGACACTGGGTTCGTAAACAACTCACCGCCCTGAACCAGCAGATCAACGCAATCAGTACCCGTCCCGACGGCGTCCACGTCATTCCTTTGGCTTGTCTGAGGAGTTAATTATAGTAAACCGGCAAGAATGGAAAGCCGGTTTCCGTAATTATTGCTTATATTTGAATCTCAGTTATCATAACAGGAGCTCTTAATGAAAAAGATTGTCACACTATTACTTGCAGCGATGACCATGATGAGTTGTGCCAATAATACGAAGCAGGCGGAGACTGCCGGGGATGTCCGGGAGAAGACCTGGCAGGAGATTGCTCCAACGGAGATCGAGTTGAATCCTGTCCGGATGATTGACAGGGACTGGATGGTGGTGTCGGCCGGGAAGAAAGATGACATGAACCTGATGACCATTTCCTGGGGCACCATCGGGGAACTCTGGGGCAGACCTGTCTTCACGGTGTTCGTGTCCACCAGTCGTTACACCTACCGGTTCATGGAGGAGAACGACTGCTTCACGGTGACGCACTTCCCTGCCTCGATGCGCAAGGCGCTGTCCTATCTGGGCAGCGTTTCAGGCAGAGACGAGGATAAGGTGGCTGGTGCCGGGCTGACCGTGGAGTTCACGGAGCTGGGCAATCCCATCTATGCCGAGGCAGATCTGGCCATCGAATGCAGGAAACTGTATGGCCAGCAGTTCGATGCGGAACTGATGCCGGCGGAACGGCGGGCGTGGTATGAGCAGAACGGGCTCGGCATCCACTATATGTACATCGGAGAGATCGTCCACGTCTGGAAGAAATAGCCCAATGGGACTGGCCCTTCACAAGAAACTGTTCTCCGAACTGACCATAGCGGAGCTATATGAACTGCTGCGCATCCGCAGCGAGGTCTTCGTCGTGGAGCAAGACTGCGTCTATCAGGACCTGGACAATGACGACCAGCCTGCCGTTCATCTATGGATGACGGACGGCGACAAGATTGTGGCTTTATGCCGCGTGTGTCCTGCCGGGACGCATATGGAGGAGGTTTCAGTCGGACGTGTCATTACGACAGAGCGGGGCAAGGGCTATGGCAAACAGATGATGCTGGCTGGAATCGAAGCCGCCCGGGAGCACTTTGGCGCGACACGGATCGAAATCGAAGCCCAGGAGTACGCGAAAGGTTTTTATGAGCAGGTAGGTTTCCGGCAGTCGTCGGAGCCCTTCATCCTGGATGGCATTCCCCATATCAAAATGACTTGGACATTATGAAACTGACGAATCTGAAGAATCTGCGCTTCGTGAAGAAGGAGATGGAGGCGGCTGAGGAGGCCAAAGCGGAGGCTGGAGCCGCCGAGCAAGGTGCGTCGGGGATGAGGTTGGCTTCCAGGGTGGCTTCGGCGTCAGCGGGTCGGGCCAACCAGCCGTGGCCGAAGACCGTGGTACACCGGAGCAAGGCAGAGGAGCACGCGCGCAACGAGGGGCTGGTTCGTGGGCAGCGGGTGCGGATGATGGATACGAACGACACGGCAACCATCGTCGGCTTTGGCGACGACTACTACGAACTGGATCTGGACGGACTGGTCATTCGTGCAGTTCGGTCGGAGTTCATCCCGATCGATGAGGACAATGACCGCAAGCTCTACGCTTCTATTCCAGCCAAGGTGAAGAAGTCCGGGCAGGCCGCCCGGGAGCAGGAGCAGTCGGGTGATCTGACCGTGGACCTGCATCTGGAGCGGATTCCCGGGAACGAGGGCGTGCCCGAGTGGGCTGCGCTGGAGTTCCAGAAGAGCTATTTCAGGCAGGTGCTTCACGAAAATCTGCGGCATAGGGGGCGCAGGATTACCTTCGTGCACGGGGTCGGCGACGGCGTATTGGCCAAGACACTCCGAAAGGAGCTGGACGAGGTCTTTGCCGTGTCTTGTACCTATACCGTCGGGCCTTTCGGGGCGACGGTGGTGACGATCAAATGAGACGACCACATACGAAAACCTGTTCCTTATTGAAAGGGTGGGTCCGGAGCGGTAGCGACGGGCCCGCTTTTCGTAGGGACGCGGAGACCATGCCGACGGTGAAGACGGCGGCTTGGTCGGAGCGGGGTTACTGGAGGGCGTCGAAGGCGAGCGGGTTGCGGCCGACGTAGGCCTGGCCGGTAAAGGTGGCGATGCGGGTGCCGTCCTGGTTGGTGATTTCCACCTCTGCGGACGGGATGCGATGATGGTCGCAGGACAGACGGCCCTCCGCCCGGAGGGTGTCCCCTTCCCTTGCCGAAACGTGATAGTAGATGGTCGAATTGATGGCGAAGGTAAGGTTTTCGCGCTGGTTCACCAGCGCCGCGAACACCAGGTCTGCCAGGGTGAAGATGGCCCCACCCTGGCAGACGCCTCCGGCGTTGAGGTGTTCCGGGGTCACTTCCAAAATGGCAACGGCAGCGCCAGGTGTCACTTCTGTTAGCCGGGCTCCGCTGGCCGCGGCGAAACGGTCGCCGGTGTTGAGATAATCTTTCAGGGTCATGATTGCGCTAGGGTTATGCGGTTTTGGGGTCAGTGAGGGGGCGGGTCCAGTGGACGAGGGCGTCGTGGGAGGCGGCGAGGGCGTCGATCTCTTCGCGGAGGGTTTGCAGGAGGGCGGCTTCGCGTTTGCGGGAGCGGCGGCCGGGGGCGCGGTAGAGTTCTTTTTCGAAGTAGGCGTCGTACGAGACGGCGAAGTCGTCGGGGGTGGTGTGCGGGAAGAAGGTGACCGCGGCCTTGTAAGTGATCGTTCCGGCGTCGGAGTCGGAGATCAGCAGGACCCAGGCTCCCCAGCGTTCGACGCCGGAGAAGGTGGCGGTTGCCTCAAAGTATTGGGAGTAAACGTTGATTTCCATCGTGTTTAATTGGTGATGATGGGCTTGCCTTCAGAGTCCAGGAGCGGGGTGAGGCCGCCGCCGTAGCCACGGCATACGAACAGGTAATTCACGCCGGTTTCTTTGTCTACGATGACGACGGCATCCGTCATAAGGCTGAGGCCTTCTTTCTCAATGATATCAAATCTGTCTTTTGCCATATTGATGATTTATAGGAGTTTAATATAGATGAAGTATGCGAGGGTGATTTGGGCCAGGAGAATGAGCGGGAGGCCGATGGCGAACTTCTTGTGCTTGGTTTTATGATGGAAGACGGCCATGCCGAGTAGGGCGCCGACACTGCCGCCGAGGACGGCAAGCGTCAGGAGCGTGGCTTCCGGGATGCGCCATTTGCCCTGCCGGGCCTTCCCTTTGTCGATGCCGTAGAGCAGGAAGGTCAGGAGATTGATGCCGAGGAGGTAGTATATAATCGCTTTTATCATAGAATCTGCAGGGCGATGGGGTTGATGT
>JAILDI010000170.1 GCA_024689525.1 Bacteroidales bacterium | reverse complement strand
GTTTCCTAATACCTTATTATAATAGGGGCGGCCAGGCGATATGGCTGCCCCTGTTTTTTTATAAACTAGTACACCAAAAGAGATGAAAAAATTAGTACTTGATCGTCAGAACAAAAAGATTGGGGGAGTTTGCATAATTCTATTTTTTTGACGTAAAAAAGCGTATCCTTGCGTGCCCCAAAAGTGACTGGCTGGTCAGTTTGCGATTCAGTGCAGTTCGGGGCCATGAAGTCACAACTTCCCCATACGGCGTGTAATGTGGGCCTCCTACTGCGCCCTTTCAGGTCGACATCCCTCCTCGTCCTGTAGTCGCACCACGTGCACACAGGTCCAGTCGTCGGACCCATGGCCTCACGTCGTCTGTTTTCACCGTGTACACAGGTCCAGGCAAGTGGACCGGTGGGTGCAAAAAGGCCCGTTTTTGATCCTACCCTGCCACCCGTATGGACCGGTGTGCACGGGCCCTCAGCAATATAGCCCCTCACGGACGAACTTATCGGCCCGGAAATGTATGAATCCTCCGGAATAATCACTATCTTTGGAAAAATCAACCATATGAATCAGGAATACGACATAACAACCACCACCTGGGGCAGGGTGAAGCAGGCCCCGAAGTACGACTGGGCCATACTGCCGTGGGGCGCAACGGAGCCGCATAACGGGCATCTGCCGTATTGTACGGACGTTTTGACAAGCGCCGCCATCGGCAGGGAAGTGGCTGCAAGGCTGGAAAACGAAGGGGTTGCGGCGATGGTGCTTCCCGGAGTGCCGTTCGGCTCGCAGAATCCCGGGCAGACGGACCTTCCTTTCTGCATCCACATCCGTCAGGAGACCCAGGCGGCAATCCTTCGCGACATTGTGGTGTCGCTGCGCAAGGAAGGTATCGGCAAACTCCTGATAATCAACGGCCACGGCGGCAACAGCTTCAAAGGCATGATCCGTGACCTCATGGCAGATATCCCGGACTTCCTCATCCTCCAGAGCGAGTGGTTCGCCTTCATCCCGCGGAAAGGGTATTTCGATGCCGATGTGGACGATCACGCCGGCGAGCAGGAAACCTCCGTTATGATGCATTATTACCCTGACCTTGTGAAAATGGAATACGCCGGTCCGGGGCAGGCCCGCCCCTTCGCCATAGACGGGCTGAACAACAAAGTGGCCTGGCACCCGCGCAACTGGAGCCGCGTGACAGACGACACCGGAATAGGCAATCCCTTCGCCGCAACGGCAGAGAAGGGCAGGCGCTATGCCGAAGCTGTGATCGACCGCTATGTCTCCCTGCTGAAAGAGATAACGGAGAAGGGAGATATATACCTGTAATAGCCGTTTTTGATACAAAGAAAAAAATGCTATCTTTGTAGAATCACTAAGACTAATTCACACATGCCGATGAAAAAGCTATACGACAGGCCGGAGCTGGAGCTTATTGGCCTCCGTCCGGAGAGAACGATTCTTTCCGGAGAACAATCAACAGGAAATCAAACAACCGGTGCCGACATGGACATCGAGGAAGCGGATCCGGATCTTTGGTAAGGGAGGGAGAGATATGAAAAAGACATTCTGCATCATCCTTGCGGCACTTGCCATGGCAGCGTGCGCGCAGAAAGAAATCGACCGGCAGGACAATACCGGAGAACTTGGAAACAACCCCCGTCCGGCAAACATCACATCCATCACCGCCCGCATCGACAATGGTGATACCAGGACAGCCTACACCATAGACGAGGTGAACAAGAAGGCCGTCTTCTCCTGGGCCGATGCCGACCAGATAGACGGAATCATCAGCCTGGGTTCAGGCTCATCGGCCTACTGGACAGGCGTTCGCTTCGTGGCTCAGAGCGGCGGGGTGGAAACCGAATTCCTGGACGGCCAGATTTCCGGCGACCGTACGGTTGCGGAGCTCCTGGCAGAAGACCCCGCCGCCGTTTTCTCCGACTGGGCCATTTACCCCTCTGCATCAAACCCCGATGTCCTTGCCGGCGGGTACAAGCTTGACTGGAGTATAAGCGGCAGCACGATCTCCGTGGAACTGCCCTCAAGCATCGCTCCGCCAATGACGAATCCCCTTGCGGTAGTTCCCCTGATGGGCCACAAAGAGGCGGGCGTGTACACCTTCACTCCGCTCACAGCAGTTCTTGCCGTGCCGGTGAACAACCTTCCTGACGATGCGGACTTCATCAGCATCTTAAGTGCCGATGCCGCCCTTGCCGGAGGCTTCAGCTTCCCTCTCGGAGGCGTGGTGAGCCAGAGTAATGTTCTGCCCGGCAGCTCACAGCCAATGACCATCCATTTCAGCAATCTTGCCGGCAGCCAGACCTTCTACTTCCCGCTGCCCGCCGGAGAAATCCCCGCCGGACTTACCCTCAACGTGGGCAATTCGTCGAACCCGGACGCCTGCATGACAATCAGCACCAAGAAGGCACTCACCCTTACAGCTGGCCGGATTACCCGTACCCCTGCTTTGAATTTCACCCCCATCGACCAGCAGTGGACAGTTGTGGGAGCAGGCCTTTTCAAGGACGACTTCCTGTGGCAGCAGCTTGGCATGGATTCCAGTACGTGGGTAAACGTTACGATTGAACAAAGCGGATTGCATCCGGAGAAATACCGCATCAACAGCCCCTATGTGGTTGCCGCGGCCTCCAAGAGCTATACTCTGGACACTCACGACGATTACTTCATCTTCAGCATTGCCGATGACGGCACGGTGACTTATCCTACCTTCAAGACCGGTGTCAACGACAGCCTTGGAGCGCCGATGATGCTCACTTATAGCGGCAGCTATCCTTCAAACGTGCTGCAGACCTCCTCGGCGGATAATCTCTTCCTTGAAGTCCAGTTCGGAAGCGTGTTCACAATCTACGATATCACTCAGGATCCTTCTCATAAATGGTCGCGCGCGAATGTCCTTCATCTCAAGAGGGATGTGGCCGAGAGCTGGACCAGCCTTGGCAACTGCCAGTTCATAGACAATTACATCTGGCCGTTCGCCGGAGTGAGCGGCTTCGTGGAGAGGGATATCCAGCAGAACAGCCACAACCCCAACCGCTTCCGCATTGCAAAGCCTTATCCCGCAGCGGATGCCGACGAGTGGTTTGAGTTCAACGTAACCAATCCCACAGCTGTTACTTCGGTGAATTACTACACCGGCACCACAGTTAACGATGAAACGAATACATCCGTCACCTGGAAGGCCGTCGTGTGGAACGGCGCCTATGGCTACGACTATTCCAACGTTATGTCCACGCAGGCAAACGGGCTCCCTCTGGAAGTTCAGATAGGACCCTGCTACCGAGACAGCGAGGGAATCTTCACCAGCACGTACAATTACGACTACGAGGTGGGATGGGACCACAACGAACGCGTGATAGACATCATCTTCCCGCACGAGGACGAAACCTGGACCAGCCTTGGCACCGGCCGCTATATGGACGAGTGGCTGTGGAAAGCCAACGCTTTTGCCCCTTACAATGTGGAAGTGGAGATCTGGCGCAGCAACCTGGATGCCAACCGCTACCGCGTGGCCAATCCTTATACGGTTGCAAACACCGCTTTCAAGCATACGGCGATTTCAGGGGCCGATGACTACATGTACATCCATGTCGATCCTTCCACAGGGCTCGTAACCTACGATACCATCAAGACCGGTATGTACCGCAACGGCTCCGAGGGCCGCAATATGGCCGCAGCGCATCCCACAACCTGGAACGCGCTCAAGGGCACCAGCCTGGACGCTTCCACCACCAAGGTGGCATCTGGTACGGCGGCGGCACCGCTTGAAATCCAGATGGGCGGCGTGTATTACGACAGCGCGGACAATACTTACTTCTTCACCAACTCCACGGGTCTAAAGCACCTCTGGTTCCCGGATTACTTCACCGGTGAAACTTGGAGCAACTACTGTGAGGGAACCTACGTGGACGGCACTTACGATGGGGCAATCAACGGCTCTGATGCCATCGGCACCGTGGCCGTTACCATCCAGCAGAGTTCTCTGAACCCCAAGAACTTCCGTGTGGCAAATCCTTATCGGGCGAACGTTGCATCCGAATACCTGTGCACAAGCGGAATCTATGACGAGTACCTCTACTTCAACTGCGGCAGCGTGAACGATTATGTCTACAGCGAGCCATTCCGCCCGGGCGTGAAGATGAATCCGAACGTGAACGCTTC
>JAILDI010000153.1 GCA_024689525.1 Bacteroidales bacterium | reverse complement strand
TGGATTACATCTGGGGATACTCTTCAGTGGACGTATCGGGGGTATCTGCTATAGTGCCACGCAAGCGAACCTTGATTTATATGGAGTTTCTGAAGCATCGGCTGCCGCAAGAGATGCCGGAGGCGTTTTGGTAAACGGTAGAGATTGGGTAGACCCGCAGAAGTGGTATCAGTCATTAGGTTCGCAGAGTGGTTTGCCTCAGTTCTACACTTATAGTGCAACAAACTTCAGGTTGCAGGAGGTGTCCTTGGGATATACTCTTCCAAGAAAGTGGTTCCGAAATGTCCTGTCTGCCACTGTTTCTCTTGTGGGAAACAACCTATGGATGATATACTGCAAAGCGCCGTTTGATCCAGAATCCGTTGCAACTACCGGTAACAACTATCAGGGCATTGATTACTTCATGATGCCCAGTCTCCGCCGCATTGGCTTTAACGTGAAACTTAATTTCTAGGAGGAGATGACAATGAAAAAGATACTTATAATCACCCTCATTGCCGGCCTGACCGGCAATCTCCTCACCAGCTGCACCGGCCGCTTCGAGCGCCTTAACACAAACCCAAATCAGGTCACGGCAGACCAGATGGAGGTAATGAATTACCGCACGGGGACAAAGGTTACCAACTTACAGAATCTGGTTATCCCTGTAGAGGAACACATTTACCAGTTTGTAGAAAGCCTCTCAGGCGGGCCGTATGCCGGTTATATCGGATCAACAGTCAACACCTGGCAAGACCGTTTTGAAACTTTCAATGAAAGTACGGACTGGCGAAAGTGGCCATTCTCCAATGTAATGACGGAGATGTACGCTCCCTACCGCGCCATCATTGCCGAAACTGACGATGAAGTTGCTCTTGCCTTTGCCCACCTCTTCAGAGTAGCAGTAATGCACCGGGTTACCGATTCTTATGGTCCTGTACCTTATAGTGATGCAGTCTCCAATGAAGGCATCTTTGTGAAGTACGATTCACAGGAGAGCGTTTACGACCAAATGTTTGAGGAATTGGACCTCGCCATATCCCTTTTCAAGGCAAATGAAGGCTTGGACCCTTCGGGCTGGACATCCTACGACAAGGTTTATTACGGCAATATGGCTCAGTGGAGCCGATTTGCAAATTCCCTGAAACTCCGCATGGCCATGCGTCTGAGCTATGTAAAACCTGAACTTGCACAGCAGAAAGCCGCTGAGGCCATAGCCGCCGGAGTGATAGAAACCAATGCCGATAATGCGGCAATGCATGCCTCCGAGAACCGCACCACCCTTATCTACAACGACTGGCAGGACCATCGCGTAGGGGCCGACATCATCTGCTACATGAACGGATACGAAGACCCACGGAGGGAAAAGATGTTCCTTCCCACCGTCCGCAACTCTTCAATATACGCAGGCGTAAGGGTAGGCTCCGTAGTTTCCAGCAAGACCGATTTCGTGGAAGCCTATTCCAATATGATTGTTGCATCGGATACACCTTACCTCTGGTTCAACGCTGCAGAAGCCACCTTCCTGCGAGCCGAATATGAGCTCAGATGGGGAACTGCGGAAGTGGCAAAAGCACTCTATCAGGAGGCTATCCGCCTTTCCTTTGAGGAAAAGGGTGCCAACGGCGCTGAGGCATATATTGCCGACAACACAAAACGTCCGGAAGCATATACAGACCCCTTGGGCGCTTGGAGCGTGAGCACAAGACCCAGTAATGTTACTATTGCATGGGATGATACTGCCGATATGGAAGTGAATCTGGAAAAGATTATTACCCAGAAATGGATTGCCATCTTCCCGCTTGGCGTTGAAGGCTGGAGTGAGTACCGAAGGACCGGATATCCGCGACTGTTCGATGCTGCACAAGACCTTTCCGGCGGAGCCGTTAACGTAAGCCATCATGCGAGGAGGCTCCGTTATCCTGCCGAAGAATCCAGCCAGAACAGGCATAATTATCAGGAGGCAATATCCATCCTTGACAGGGAAGCTACCGGAGACCAGACCCTTACCGGAGACAACTACTCCACCCGCGTTTGGTGGGATGTCAAACCTTTTAACGACTGAGCGCCATGAAAAGGTTAGTTTACATCATATTATTACTTCTGATTTCTGCTTGTTCCAAATGGACGGAGACGGAATCCATCCAGTTGAATTATCTCCGTCCATGGGACCAGAATCCGGAGCTTTGGAATAAATACAAGGCCTCCCTTGTAGATTACAAAGCAAGCGATCACTTTTTAATCTATGCCAGATTTGACAATGCTCCGGAAAAAGCTGCCAGCGAAAGAGACTTCATGCGTTGCCTTCCAGACAGTCTGGATTTTGTATCCCTTACCAATGCTGACAACTTCTCTGCTTATGATAAGGAAGACATGGCGTGGATGGAAAGCATCGGAACCAAAGTCCTTTATCAGGTGGACCTTACTAAGAAGGGTTTCACAACAACCGGCGAACTTGAGAACTATTTAGACAGAGTCATAGCTTCTGTCAAAGAGAACGGAATGAATGGCTACTCCTTTACCGGACAATATATCCTTGGAAATGCCCTGAACGAATCCCTTGCTTCTGCAGTTGTAGCAAAGTTGTCAGCGGCAAAGACGGATGGTCAAGTGCTCGCATTCGAAGGAAATCCTCTCTTCATTCCGGAAGCTGACCGCAGTAAAGTTGACTTCTTTGTTCTTGACAGCGAGAATACGGAATATGCTCAGGATCTCCGCTTCCAGATACTCACAGCCTTGGATTACGCCAAGGTCCCGGCCGCAAAGCTTCTTCTTGGGGCCGACATGGACGGAACCATACGGAATGAAGAGCGCGAGAAATGTGCCTCTGTTCCCGAACTTGCCCGCCGCGTTGTGTCATTCGGCCCCCTCGCCGGTCTTGGCGTAACCAACATTTCCTCTGACTACTATTCCTATGATGGCAATTACGTGGTCACCCGCGCCGCTATCCAACTTTTAAATCCTTCACACTGACATGAAAGCGATAATCAAATATATACCCGTCATCATCCTTCTTCTTTCAGGATGTGACCGTTTCGAGGTGAAGGATCACACCTTCGACAATTCAGTGTATCTGGATGTGAGCGCAATAGATCAGGTGCAACT
>JAILDI010000145.1 GCA_024689525.1 Bacteroidales bacterium | reverse complement strand
CAACAAAAAACGGCCGGGGATGCCGGCCGATATGGTAACTGTCTGGCGGGGATTACTCCGCGGGTTCCGGTTTGGCGGGGGTGGGGTCGGCGGAGCCGTCGGAGGCTTTGAAATCGAACTGGGTTTTGTGCCAGGTCCAGGTGTACATTGCGCCGGCCTTGTGATTCTTGATGGTGATGGCCTGGCGGAAGACGCGGATTTCAGAGACGCTTTCCTTTTGGGCGCCTATACGGCCGATAGAAACGGCTTCATCGCCAAGCTGGAAGATTTCCGCCTCCAGCGTGCCTTCGCGGCGGCAGGCAACCACCAGTTCGGGTTTCTTGTCCCCGGTGAAGTCGTGAATGCCGATGATAATGTCGCCGTCGCCCTCAAAAAGCGTGTTCTCAACGGCATTGGGGCATTTTACGGTAACAGCGCCACCGTCGATGCGGGCCTCGTATACAGTCTTTGCAACTTTAAAGGTGAGGCTCCCGGAAGAACCGAAATAATACTGGTCAAGGCCGATGACGAATGCCTTGGACTCAATGTCCCCATAGGTGCGTGTCTGGGCCGCCGCCACTACGGGCAGAATCGCCATCACTAAAAAAATAGTCCAAATCCGTTTCATAACATCTACAAAGAACGGAATAATTCCGTAAATTTGCAAGCATAAGACCATACCTATGCCCTTCACTCAAGACAGAATCTGCCAGGAAGCCGTAACATTCGACGATGTTCTGCTTGTCCCGGCCTATTCGGAGGTCCTTCCTTCCGACGTTTGCACGCGGGGCCGGTTCTCCCGCAACATCCACCTGGACATACCTTTCGCCTCCGCTGCGATGGACACTGTTACAGAAGCGCCGATGGCCATTGCAATGGCCAAGGCCGGTGGAATCGGTGTAATTCACAAGAATATGACGGCAGAGGCCCAGGCCGATGCGGTGGCGCAGGTTAAGGCTGCCGGATTCCGCGTTGCTGCCGCCGTCGGAGTGGGTGCAAGCGGTCTTGAAAGGGCGGCAAAGCTATGCGCCGCGGGGGTCGACGCCATCGTGGTGGACTCGGCCCACGGCCATTCCAAAGGCATCATCGACACACTGAAGGCCTTGAAGGCCGCATACCCGAATGTGGATGTGGTGGCCGGAAACATAGCCACTGCCGATGCCGCCCGCGACCTCATCGCCGCGGGAGCCGACGGAGTGAAGGTGGGCATCGGACCCGGATCGATCTGCACCACCAGGATCGTGGCCGGGGTGGGTGTTCCGCAGCTGAGCGCAATCTACGACGTATTTTGCGTTGCGCGAGAGAGCGGCGTCCCGGTTATTGCCGACGGCGGCCTGCGCTATTCCGGCGACGTAGTGAAGGCGCTTGCCGGCGGCGGCGACTGCGTTATGTGCGGCTCTATGTTCGCCGGCACTGATGAAGCCCCCGGCGACGTGGCGGAAGTGGACGGATGCATGATGAAGTCGTACCGCGGAATGGGCTCGCTGGACGCGATGAAGGCCGGCTCGGCGGACCGCTATTTCCAGGGCGGCTCCAAAAAACTCGTCCCGGAAGGCGTAGTGGCGCGGGTCCCCTGCAAAGGCCCCGTAGCCGACGTGCTGTTTCAGCTTGTGGGCGGCCTCCGTTCCGGTATGGGCTACTGCGGCGCCGCGAATCTCGAAGCACTGCACCACGCGCGTTTCGTCCGCATCTCCGCCGCCTCCCTCCGCGAGAATCATCCCCACGACGTAACCATCGCCAAGAAATCCCCGAATTATGAATAAGATACTCATACTGGATTTCGGTTCGCAGTACACGCAACTCATTGCGCGAAGGGTGCGTGAGGCTGGAGTGTATTGCGAGATTCATCCGTTCAACAAAGTGCCGCAGCTGCAGGATGTGAAGGGTGTGATACTGTCCGGGAGCCCGGCTTCCGTGAACGACGAAGATGCGCCCCAGCCCATCCTGGAGGGCATCCGAGGCAAGATGCCCGTGCTGGGGATCTGCTACGGGGCCCAGTGGCTGGCCCGTGACGGCGGCGGCAAGGTTGCACGCGCCGCGGCCCGCGAATACGGCCGCGCGGAACTGCGCATCGCCGCAGACGACCCTCTGTTCCACGGTATGAAACCCAGTTCTGTGGTGTGGATGTCCCACGGCGACAGCATCCTGTCGATGCCGTATCCCATCATCGCCACAACTGCCGATATCCCCTGCGCGGCGTTCCGCATTCCCGGCGAGCCCACCTGGGGCATTCAGTTCCACCCGGAGGTGCATCACAGCGAGCAGGGCGCAATCCTGCTGCGCAACTTCGCCGTGGATATCTGCGGATGCGCGCCGGACTGGACGCCCGCAAACTTCGTCGACACAACAGTTGCGTCCCTGCGCGAGACCATAGGCGACGGCGAGGTGATCCTCGGACTTTCCGGCGGTGTCGATTCCTCCGTTGCCGCGCTGCTGCTGCACAAGGCCATCGGCCCTCGTCTCCATTGCATATTTGTCGATTCCGGGCTCCTTCGCAAGGGCGAATTCGCCCAGGTGCTCGCATCCTTCGAGGGGATGGGGCTGGATGTTCGCGGAGTGGATGCGTCCGAGCTGTTCTTCGGCGACCTCAAGGGCGTCACGGAGCCGGAAGCCAAGCGGAAGATCATCGGCCGGGACTATGTTCAGGTGTTCGAAAAAGAGGCACACAAGATTCCCGGGGCCCGTTTTCTGGCCCAGGGGACGATATATCCCGACGTTATTGAATCGGCCCCGGTCAAGGGCCCGTCGGCAACGATCAAGAGTCATCACAATGTGGGCGGGCTGCCGGAGCGTATGTCGCTGAAGGTGGTGGAACCGCTGCGGCTGCTGTTCAAGGACGAGGTGCGCCGCGTGGGCGCCGCCATCGGCCTGGATCCCAACATCCTGGGACGCCATCCCTTCCCCGGCCCCGGCCTTGGAATCCGCGTTCTGGGCGAGGTCACCCGCGAAAAGGTTGCCGTCCTGCAGGAGGCCGATGACATCTTCATCCGCGCCCTCCGCGCCAATGGCCTTTACGACAAGATCTGGCAGGCCGGCGCGATGCTCCTGCCCGTGCGCAGCGTAGGCGTGATGGGCGATGAGCGCACCTACGAACAGTGCGTCGCCCTCCGCGCCGTCACCTCCGTGGACGGTATGACGGCCGACTGGTATCCGCTCCCCTACAATGTCCTCGCGGAAGTGTCGTCCGACATCATCAACCGCGTCCGCGGAGTGAACCGCGTCGTCTACGACGTCTCCTCCAAACCCCCGGCAACGATCGAGTGGGAATAACAAAAAACGGGGCCCCGAAGGGTCCCGTTAATGTTTTTGTGCTTTTGATTAGAAAGCGTAACCTACTCCGATGTGGAGGTTTGCACGATGATAGTAGGTGTTCTCGGTAGTGCCGGCATAGAGGTTCATCAGGCCGTAGTCGTAACCGACGGTTACCAGAATCTTTGCGAACTCTGCACCTACACCACCACCGACATAGATGTTGAACTTGTTGAAGTCGCCATCTGCATAGTGATCGGTATCGGAGCTGCCGGAGATAACGCCGGAAGCGTCGGTGTGAGTCTTGGAAGAGAGGCCGAGCTGGAAGGTGGGGCCTGCATAGGCGAACACCTTTGCGTCACGGTTGAGGGCATAGGTGTAGTTTGCCAGCACGGGGACGTTCAGGGCGATCTCCGTGAAGGTGGACTTGGAGTTCTGGCTTACGCCGAAGAGGCTGACACCGCCTTCACTGGTGTTGGTGATCAGTGATGCATACAGACCGGGAGCGACTGCGAGACCGCCGGGAAGTGCCACGTTGAAGGAAGCACCGGCATAGAAACCGTTGGAATTCACGGGATCCTGAGCGTTACCATTATACTGGCCGGAGAGTGTGCTGTTGATGTAACCAGCGCCCGGATAGAGCTGGGCGAATGCATTTGTACCGGCAAACAGAGCTGCTGCGAGTACGATAGCAAGAATCTTTTTCATTTTTTTGTTTGGTTATAAAATGGTTAGTTTTTCCTTTTCAGACTGCTAAGGTAATTATTATTGTCCAAAAAAGCAAAAATTGCTATATTTGTATCTCAACAGAAGCATCATGACAGCTAGTATAGAAAGGCGTCCTCTTTCCCCGGCCATGAAGATGGCCGAGCTGATGAATCTCAACTTTAACCTGCTTGGCGTACTCACCCGTATGGGCCTCAGTTTCGGTTTTGGGGAAGAAACCGTGGAGGAAATCTGCAGGAAGGGCGGTGTCGACGTTAACGCGTTCCTTCTCATCTGCAGCGTATATGCCTACGACGGATATATCCCCTCTGGCGAATTCCTGAACAACACCAACCTTCACGACCTGGTAAAATACCTTCGTCTGTCCCATTCCTATTATATGGATGTGGCAGTACGCGAACTCGGCTCGGCTCTGGAACAGGTCTTGAAGCCCTGTACGGAAAAGCAGCGCGGCGTCCTGTGGTCGTTCTTCACCCAGTACAAGGAAGAGCTTGCAAAGCACTTCGAGTATGAGGAAAAGAAGGTGTTCCCCCATGTGGAAGCCGTGCTGGACCACAAAATCCCCAGGGAACTTACCCTCAGCGAATACGAGGACAATCACGCCGGCGTATCGGAAAAACTGGAGGACCTCAAGAACCTGGTCATGAAGTATACTCCCATCGTATGCGACCAGCAGCAGATTTACCGTGCCCTGTTCTACATATACACCCTGGAGCTGGACATGGAAAAGCACATCGCCATTGAGGACTGCATCCTGCGCCAGGAGGGCGAGGAACTCTCCGACCGGGAAAAGGAGATCCTGGTGAGCGTTGCCAAGGGCATGCTGAACAAGGAGATTGCCGACAAGTACAGCATCTCCATCCACACTGTGATTTCACACCGCAAGAACATCACCCGCAAAACTGGCATCAAAACCGTGGCCGGCTTAACCGTATATGCACTTTTGAACAACCTTATAGAGATTCAGTAAAATGGACTACGCGTCGAAACTAAAATTTTACAAGGATTTCCCCATCGAGGGAGTGAACTTCGTTGACATCATCCCCCTGATGCAGGACAAGGAAACGTTTTCTTCCCTCATTGCCGATCTGGGCAAGCTGTGCAGCAGCCCCAACATCGCGGCCCCGGAGGCCCGCGGCTTCCTGTTCGCCGCGCCGATGCTGGTAAAGTGCCCCAACGTGGCAAACGTCATCCCGATGCGCAAAAAGGGCAAACTGCCCTACGCCGAAGGCGATCTGGTAGGGGTCGATATCGTCAAGGAATACGGCAAGGACAAGATTTATTTCCGTCTGTCCGATGTCGCCGCGGGCAAGCCCGAGGGTGACACATTCTACGTAACGTTCTTCGACGACGTGCTGGCGACCGGCGGCACGGCCCAGGGCATCGCAGAAGGCCTGGAGCAGCACAAAGTGGTTATCGACGGCAAGTCCTATAATATTAAGGTAAAGGACTTCGTGTTCCTGGTAGAGATCGATTTCTTGAAAGGGGCCGATAAACTCAAGGGCATTGCACCGGTTAAATCACTGATGCACATTTGATCAAGGAGAATGTCATAGAGATTCCCGAGGGCAGGATACTGCTGCACGCGTGTTGTGCGCCCTGCTCGGGGGCCATCGTGGAGTACCTTGTCCAGCACGGCTGCAGGCCCACGGTGTTCTACTCCAATTCCAACATAACGCCCCGGGAGGAGTATGACATCCGCCTGAACGAATGCATCCGCTATGCGAAGGAGTTCGACCTTGAGATTATTGCCGATGAATACGACCACACTGCGTGGGGCCTGTGCGCCGCCGGGCTGGAGGACGCGCCGGAGCGCGGTGCGCGCTGCCTGCAGTGCTTCAAGTTCCGGCTGTTAAGAGCAGCGCAGTATGCATCGGCCCACGGCTTCGACATCCTCACCACAACCCTTGCCTCTTCCCGCTGGAAAAGCCTCGAACAGGTGAACGAGGCCGGCTTCTGGGCCTGCGCCCAGGTGACGGGCGTCACCTGGTGGCCGCAGAACTGGCGAAAGGGAGGCCTGCAGGAGCGCCGCGGCGAAATCATCCGCGAGCAGAACTTCTACAATCAGCTCTTCTGCGGCTGCGAATACTCCCCCCGCCCGAACAGTGCGTAAAATGGATGTGGTTGATAATCAATGAGATACAAAAATTAAATGCGGCAAAACGCCGCATTTAAAATCGACAAGTCGCTGAAAATCAGCGCTTTCCATTTTACGGCCAAATCAGGAGGCCGAGGCGGAAGGCGGCGAAGGCGAAGAGCCAGGCCACCACGAGGGTGTAGAGTGCGCACAAGAAAGCCCACCGCCACTTGCCGGTTTCGTTCTTTATGGCCATGAACGTGGCGATACAGGGGAAATACAACAACACAAAAACCATATATGCCAGGGCAGCGGCCGTAGGGACGGTGGCCTTCA
>JAILDI010000074.1 GCA_024689525.1 Bacteroidales bacterium | reverse complement strand
TTTCGGTTTAAATACAGGGTGCGAAATTACAAAAAAAATCGTATCTTTGAAAGATTAAACAGTTATAATGATGGAAGAAAGGAAGCTGAATTTTCTGGAAGAGATTATCGAGAAGGATCTTGCAGAGGGCAAGATGGACTCGATTCTCACCCGTTTTCCCCCGGAACCCAATGGTTATCTGCACCTTGGCCACGCCAAGAGCATCTGCCTGAACTTCGGCCTTGCCCAGAAGTACGGCGGCAAGACCAATCTCCGCTACGACGATACAAATCCCACCAAGGAAGACACGGAGTACGTGGATTCCATCAAGGAGGACATCAAGTGGCTGGGCTTCCAGTGGGATAAGGAACTCTACGCCAGCGACTATTTCGACCAGCTGTACCAGTGGGCGGAGGATTTGATCAAGCGCGGCCTGGCCTATGTCGATGACCAGACCCAGGAAGAGATCCGCCTTAACCGCGGCACCGTGGAAAAGCCCGGAACCCCCAGCCCCTGGAGGGACCGCACGCCGGAGGAGAACCTCAAACTCTTCCGCGAAATGCGCGACGGTAAGTACGCGGAAGGGGAGAAGGTGCTCCGTGCCAAAATCGACATGGCGCATCCCAATATGATGTTCAGGGACCCCCTCCTGTACCGCATCAAATTCGCCCACCATCACCGCACGGGGGACAAGTGGTGCATCTATCCGATGTACGACTTCACCCACGGCCAGTGCGACTCCATCGAACATATAACTCATTCAATTTGTACCCTTGAGTTCGATGTTCACCGTCCCCTGTACGACTGGTTCATCGAAACTCTGGGCATCTATCCCTCGCATCAGTACGAGTTCGCCCGCCTTAACCTCACCTACACGCTTATGTCCAAGCGCAAGCTCCTGGAACTCGTGCAGAAGGGCCTGGTCTCCGGCTGGGACGATCCCCGTATGCCCACGCTGTGCGGTGTACGCCGCCGCGGCTACACGCCGGAGGCCCTGCGTATGTTCTGCGACAAGATTGGCGTTTCCAAGAGGGACCAGCTTATGGACATCCAGCTTCTTGAATGGTGTGTGCGCCAGGATCTGAACGAGCGCTCCAACCGCTATATGGTGGTGCAGGATCCCATCAAGCTCTCCATCACCAACTGGCCTGATGGCAAGGTGGAATGGTTCGACTGCCCGCTGAATCCGGCCGATCCGGAGGGTGCAAAACGCAGCGTCCCCTTCACCGGAGAACTCCTTATCGAAAGAGCCGACTTCATGGAGGACGCCCCCAAGAAGTTCTTCCGTCTGAAACCGGACGGCGAGGTGCGCCTCAAGTATACCTATATTATTAAGTGCGAGGAAGTGGTGAAGGATGCCGATGGCAACGTGGTTGAGCTCAAATGCACCTACGACCCGTCCACGCATCCCCAGACCGGCGAATGGCGCAGCGTAAAGGGAACCATCCACTGGGTCTCCGCCGCCCACGCCAAGGAACTGGAGCTCCGCAACTACGACCGTCTGTTCACCCTGGCCGATATGTCCCAGGTGCCCGAGGACAAGGACTACAAGGACTTCCTGAATCCGGAATCCCTGGTGGTTACCAAGGGCTATGCGGAACCTGCGCTCCTGGAGGACAAGACCGGCATCGCAGTCCAGTTCGAACGCACCGGCTATTATGTGCAGGATAAGGACAGCACTTCGGAGAAACCCGTGTTCAACAAGACTACGGCCCTGAAAGACTCTTACAAACCTGAATAAGGAAGGAAACATATCGGAAAGCAGCAGGAGGATCGCACGAAATACGGTCCTTCTGTATTTCCGTATGCTGGTGATGCTGGTGGTGGGGCTGTTTACCTACCGCGTCATACTTCGCTCCCTGGGAATAACGGACTACGGCGTGTACAGCGCCGTGGGTGGCGTAGTAACTGCGTTCATGCTGGTTATGAACACGGTTACATCGGCTATAAGCCGGTATATAACCGTGGGCCTGGGAAAGGGCGATGATGGCTGGCTGCGCAAAGTCTTCGGCAACAGTCTGCTGATAATGGCCGGTTTCTGCGTGCTCATAGCCGTAATCACCGAGACGGCCGGTATGTGGTATCTGAACAGCAAGATGGTCATCCCTCCGGACAGGATGGAGGCCGCGCGCGTGGTACTTCACACATCCCTGCTGGTGCTGGTTGTGAACCTTATGTGCGTGCCGTATACAGCAGTTATCACGGCCCACGAGCATATGGACGCATATGCCTACATAAGCATTCTGGAAGCCGTTTTGAAGCTTGCCGTGGCGTTTGGCGTATGGTATTCCGCATCGGACAAACTTCTGGTCTACGCCTGGCTGCTGCTCGCGGTTGCTATATTGGTGCGCGGCAGTTATGCCCTTTATTCGATGAAGCATTTCCGCGAATCCCGCAGCCTGCCGCAGTACGACGGCAAACTCATCCGTGAGATGGGCGCATTCGCGGGCTGGAACTTCCTGGGCAGCGGAACATATATGATCAACACCCAGGGCGTGAACCAGCTTATGAACCACTTCTTCGGAGTGGGAATGAACGCCGCCCGTGGTGTGGCCGACAAAGTGGAGCAGGTGGTGCGCCAGTTCGCAACCAACATAGCGCTGGCACTGAATCCCCAGCTCACCAAGTCGTACGCCGGAGGCAATAAGGAATACGCCTACGAACTGGCCTGCAAGGGCTCCAAATACTATTTCTGGGTGCTGTTTGCACTCAGCCTCCCTTTCTTCACGGATTCTGAAACCATCCTGCGTCTGTGGGTAGGAGAGTTCCCGCCGGAGGCTGCCCTGTTCACCAAGCTCACGCTTGTGAGTTTCCTCGTGGACTTTACACCCAACACGCTTGTGGTGCTGCAGCAGGCCCACGGCAAGATGGCTAAGTTCTATCTCCTGTCGTCGCTTGTGGGAATCCTTACTTTCCCCGCCGCGTGGATTATGTACCGTATGGGGCTGCCGGCCTGGACGGGCTATGCCGCCTTCATCTTCTTCTATATCCTGAAGTCGGCCGTGATGCTGTCCGTAGTGCATTCCCAGACGGGCCTGCCGGTGCGGAAGTATCTCCGCGACGCCGTGCTTCCCATTATCGGCGGCACATTACTTCCCGGTCTCACGGTGTTCTTCCTGTGCAAGCTGGTGGATCCCGTCTGGTGGCGCTTCCTTCTGGTTGCGGCCGTGGGAGTTATGGCTATGTCCATCGCCATCTGGAATTATGGCCTCACGCCCGGTGAAAGGGCCTATCTCCGCTCCAAACTTCCCCTCAAGAAATGAAGATTCTGGCGGTAATAGTGGCCTATTATCCGGACCTGGAGGCTCTGGAGCGTTGCCTTGCGTCCTTTCAGGAGCATGTCGACAAAGTCGTAATCTGGAAGAATTCCAACTTCGATTTTGAACGGGACGATGTGGAATTCGCCGGTGACGGCAGCAACTGCGGCATCGGCAAGGCCCTGAATTATGCCTGGAAAAAGGCCGATGAGGAGGGCTATGACGCCCTCCTGACGATGGACCAGGATTCGGTGTGGCAGGACTTCCCCGCCTTCCTGCATAAGGCCGGGCAGGCCCCCGATGGCCTCTGGGGCCCTTGGGTGAATAAAGAGCCGGCGGCCGATTTTGTGGCATCGGACCTTCTCATTACCTCCGGTATGCTCGTGCCGCTGAGGCTGATCAAGCGCATCGGCGGATGGAGGGAGGATTTTCTGGTCGATGCCGTGGACGTGGACTTCGTCCTGCACGCTAAGGAGCTGGGAATTCCCGCCTGGCGGGTTGGGGGAGGATGGCTGCAGCAGCAGTTCGGAGGGCGTCGCAAGAAGGGCCTGATTCACGTGTACGACTATTCTCCGGAGCGTCTGTACGGCATATTCCGGAACCATATCATCGTTATACGCAGGTATAAGGGCGTATCTGGGCAGTTGAGGCGGATGTTCGTTAAACGCTGGTATTTCAGCCGTCCCATCCGCATCCTGCTGGGAGAGAAGGACGCTTTCAAGAAACTGGGAGCGATTATCCGCGGTATACGCGACGGAAAGCGGTATCACGGTAAGCGCGTGAGCGTCGTCACTTGGTTTACTACGCCAAATTATGGCACAGATTTGCAGGCTTACGCTACAGTATTCGGGCTTAAGCAGGCGGGCGCGGAGCCTGTGCTCCTGCACCGCTTCGAAGAACCCGTGTCCTTTGGCGCCGTGCGGGAAAACTTCAACAGGAAGTTCGGCATACGCCGTTTCTGGAAATACGCGCCGGACCCCTGGCCGCAAAAGACGCGCAGTATCAAGGCGTTCTGTCGCGCCAACATACCATCGAAGCGCATCGTAACCCCCGGGGATTTGCGCCGCCTCAAAGCCCGTACGGACCTGTTCCTTTGCGGTGGCGACCAACTCTGGAACCCCATAGACCATTTCCGCCCCTTCGAACTCCTGGGATTCGTGCACGGCGTTCGCAAGGCTGCATTCGCCACCAGCATGGGCGTAGGCAGGATTCCCGCGAATCTGGCTCCCGCAATGAAGGCCGCGCTTTCTGAATTCGGCCCCATCGCAATGCGCGAGCGTGCCGGAGTGGAAGCCGTCTCCGAACTCACCGGCAGGGCCGATATCCGCCAGGTGTCGGATCCGGTGTTCCTTTTAACTGCCGATGACTGGCGCCGCATAGCCGTAAAGGCCGATGCAGGCGAGCCCTACCTGCTTGCCTATGTACTTCGCCAGGGCCAGGAGAGTATGGTGAACGCCATTGCCCGCGCCGCCGGGCTTAACCGCATCCTGTCGATTCCGGCAGGGGAGAATCCCCGTCCGCAGGTTGGCGAGGTGCGTGGAAATGTTGGCCTGCAGGAGTTCCTGGGGCTCATCGACGGAGCCGCGCTGGTGGTTACGGATTCATTCCACGGGCTGGCCCTGAGCGCACTGCTTTCCAGGGAAATGCTGCTTTTAAGGCGTTTCCGCGACGATGATCCTGCATCCCAGAATGGTCGCTTATACGAACTGGCCGCCCAGCTGGGATTGGACGACAGATTCTTCAGTGGCTTCATCCCGCCCGTGGCGGATTGGCCCTCCGTACAGGAACGTATCGACACAATGCGCTCCGAGGCATATACCATATTAAAAGAAACGCTGCAATGAGTTGTTACGCTGCCTGGAATCCATCGGTGGAAAACCGCCGCGGTTCGGCCTCCGGCGGGGTTGCGACAATGCTTGCGCAGGCGGTTCTCTCCAGGGGAGGCGTTTATTTCGGCACCCGCTGGGGGGATGATATGAGGGCTCAGGTGGCGTGGACGGAAAGCGATGTGGAGCCTTTCCGCGGTTCCAGGTATGTACATTCGGAGTTTTCACGAGAAGCCAGGCAGGCTCTGGAGGAGTTTCTTAAAGCAGGCAAAACTGTGCTATTTGTTGGCACACCTTGCCTGATCGCGGGGCTCAGATCCCTTCGCTGTTACCCCAATTTGATCTGTGTGGACCTGCTCTGCCATGGCGCTACGGATCCCGAGCATCTGGCTGCGGAAGTTAAGTATTTGACCAGACGTCCTGTTACTGATATTCGCTTCCGTGAGGGCCCACGCTTCCGTTTTTCGTTATGGGAAGGGGAGCGCTGCCTGCACGCTCAGGATGCTGTCCGGTCGCCTTATCTGTGGGGCTATTTGTCCGGTCTCACGCTTCGTGAGGCTTGCTACCGCTGTCCGTTTGCAACGCCGGAAAGGGTAGGGGACATCACGCTGGGGGATTTTATAGGCCTGGACGGTAATCTGTCGTTCGTTTTGACTAATACTTCGGCAGGAGAAGAGCTGCTGCAGAGTTGCGGGGCTGCGCTGGAGCCTCACAAGTTGGAGGAAAGGCTGGCCTACAGGCCGGGAATCGCGGAGCCTGCTACGCCATCGCCATATAGGCAGAAGTATCTGGAATACTTGCAGAAAGAGGATTTCCCGCACGCGTTGAGGCACGCACTCAGGGGCTACTTTGCGTTCTTGCCTTTCCGCAGGGCGTGGAAATGGATACATCATCAGGCTCATAACATAAAAGTAAAACTATGCCAAAAGTAAGCACGATTATAGTTTGCATGAACCGGCCGGACATCCTTTATCCGTGCCTGGACAGCATCAGGGAGCACAATTCAGTGTCTATGGAAGTGCTGCTTGTGGCTTATATGTTTTCCGCGGAGAATCTGGCGGATCTGAAAGTCCGCTATCCCTGGGTAAAGGTCATTGAATCCCGTGAGATTCGCGGATTCGCGGAGAATAACAATCTCGCGCTCGAAAAAGCGACTGGCGAGTACTGCTTCATCGTGAACGACGACACTCTTATGTCGTTGCCCGTAATCGACCGTCTGTTAGACGATATCGAAAAGCTCGGCCCCCGCGTTGCTGCCGTGAGCCCCCGCATTGTGTTCCCCGACGGCCGTGTCCAAACCTGCGGCCGCGCCCCCTGGACTGCCTGGCGCTGGATGAAGCATTATCTGCATCTCGTGGACGAAACCAAGCCCAGTCCCTGGTCGATGAAAGAAGGCCTTTTCCGCACCTGGACACTCAACGGCGCCTGTTTCCTGGCCCGCACATCGGCCTTCCGCGAAGCCGGCTGGTTCGACCCTTACTATTTCTTCACCCCTGAAGACATTGCCGTCGGCCACATGTTCAACGCCCTCGGCTATGAAGTCTGGGCCGACGCCTCCATCGACATAACCCACATTGCCGGCGGCACTGTTTATGGCGGTTCCCGCGCAAAGCCGGGCACTGTTGCCTCTCCTAGGCCCTCCCTTGGCGAACCCGCCATCAAGCCGGCCCGAGTCCAGGGCGCCCTGCATTTCTACAGTGGCGGCTCCGCTCCCAAACGCTTCTTCCTCGCGCTTTTCGTCTGGCTGGTGGAAGCGGCCCGCGGCCTCAAATACCTCTTCGCCGACAAATCGACCCCCACCTCCCACGCCGCCATAATGTCCGCCACGGCCCGCAACATCCGCCGCTCCGTCTTCACCTCCCTCACCCCCAAGGAAGTTTTCACGCGTTTCTCGAAAGCGTAAACTGGATATTGTTGAAAATCAGCGACTTATATATTTTAAATGCGGCAAAATGCCGCATTTAATTTCCGTAATCGTCTGATAATCAGCCAAATGCATTTTACGGCCGAGCTCACGTTAAACGGGAGTTTGCCGGATATCCAGCTGGAGATGCGTAGAGGGCCGATTCTGTGGATATCTGGCAAGGAAATCGCCCAAAATGGCAAAAATAGTATCCAGATATCCAAACAGAACTCCGTAGAATGACGATTTGCTGGATATCCGGCAAGTTAAGTGTCGTTTGACCCCGTGATTTGAGGGGGGCAAACGGCAAAAAAGACCGGATTTGACGTTTGACCGGTGTTTTTTAGGGGGTCAAACGACAGTACCAACGGCACTAACGAGTTTTTTTATTATATTTGCGGAAAATGCATAAAGTTCTCGCAATAGTGGTGATTTACAACGGCAGGCGGTACCTGGACCGTTGCCTTGGCAGTGTGCTCAAGGCGGGAGGGGACCTGTACGTTGTGGACAATGCATCGGAGGACGGGTCGGCGGAGTATGTGAAGGATAATTTCCCCACGGCGCATCTTGTGGTGAACGAGGAGAACATCGGATTTGCAAAGGCTAACAACCAGGGTATGGAATACGCTCTGGAGCACGGCTATCCCTATGTGTATCTCCTCAATCAGGATGCGTGGATTCCGGAGGATGCTTTCACGGTTATGACGGGCGTGGCAATACGCCATCCCGGCGTTGCCATCTTCAGCCCCATGCAGATGAAGGCGGACTTGCAGGAGTTCGACACCCGCTTCGATAAGAATGTCGTCCGCAGGGTGACGTCCAGCGACAGTGAAGTGTCGATTGTGCCTTATGTAATGGCCGCGCACTGGCTGCTGCCCCGCCGCACTATTGAAACCGTGGGTGGGTTCGCCCCCATCTTCCCGCTTTACGGGGAGGACGAGAACTATTGCGACAGGGCCAGGCATATGCGTATGAACGTTGCCATCGTGCCGGCCGTCTCGGCGGTTCATGACAGGGCCGATAGGGAAGATCCCCTGGAGAAACGCATCTACAGGGACTATTATATGGGCTCTCTTAGGCGCCTTTGCGACATTAACCTGAATATAGCCCTCTGCGTCCTTTACGTGTTCGTGTTCACCATCGTCAAGAGCATCCGATATCGTTCCCTGAAGCCGTGGAAAGGATTCGTGGCCCTGATGAAGATGCTTCCGGAAGTGATGCGTATCCGCAAGGAGTCCGAGGAAAAGCACGCCTTCATTCCAAGGTAGAAACACCCTTTTTCAATATTTTGTTTATCCCGCAAATATGAGTATATTTGCAGGATTTATTTTGTAGCGAATTATGGCATTATCAGATATACTCAAAAAGCTGTTCGGGTCCAAGAGCGACCGTGATATGAGAACCATCCGTCCTATTCTGGATCAGGTTCTGGCAGCTTATCCGGCTATTGACGCCCTATCGAATGACGACCTCCGTGTGCACAGTGAGGCACTGAAGAAGCGCATCGCGGATGTGGAGGCCCCCTTCGAGAAGAGGATTGCCGAAATCAAGGAAGAACTGGAAAAAGATATTCCCGTATCGGAGAAAGAGGCTCTCGCTTCGGAGAGCGATAAACTTGTGAAGGACGAGGACGACGCCATCGAGGCCATCCTCCTGGAACTCCTTCCGGAGGCCTTCGCCATTATGAAGTCCACCGCACGCCGTTTCGCCCAGAACCCCACCATCGAGGTTACCGCGAGCGACTTCGACCGCAGCCTGGCAGC
>JAILDI010000009.1 GCA_024689525.1 Bacteroidales bacterium | reverse complement strand
GCCTCCGAAATCTTTCGGAAAGTGCGGTCGATTCCAAGCTTTTCCACCTCCTCCGAAGTGGCCCGGATTCCGGCCGTATCGATGAAACGGAAGAGAATTCCGCCAAGGTTCATCGTCTCTTCTATGGTGTCACGCGTCGTGCCTTCCACCGAAGATACTATTGCCCGGTCGTCACCCAAAAGGGCATTCAGAAGAGTACTCTTTCCGGCATTCACTGCACCCGCAATAGCAACTGGAACACCATTCTTTATTATATTCCCGAAGCGAAAGGAACTGGCCAGTTTGTCCACGTGCGCCTTGGTTCTGTCAAGAAGCGTAATTAAAGAATCACGTGAAGCAAATTCCACCTCTTCCTCGCTGAAGTCAAGCTCCAGTTCAAGAAGGGATGCCATTTTAAGCAATTCTTCACGTAAGGCCGATAATTCGCTTGAAAATCCGCCACGTAGCTGCTGCATTGAAATACGGTGAGAGGCTGAAGTAGTGGATGAGATTACATCGGCAACCGCCTCCGCCTGGGCTAAATCCATTTTGCCGTTAAGGTAGGCCCTCTTAGTAAATTCGCCAGGCTCTGCGAAGCGTGCGCCGGCATCAAGCATAAGGCGCACTACTTCATCGACAATAAAGGACGAGGCATGGCAGGAGATTTCCACGGAGTCTTCGCCCGTGTAGCTGTGAGGAGCTTTGAATACGCTCACAAGCACATCGTCCAGAAGAGATCCGTCAGGCTCGATTACAGAGCCGTAATGGATGGTGTAGCCTTCGCTGCCGGAAATACTGCCGCGGGAAAGGCGCACTACGCTATCGGCAATACTGAAACACTGCGGCCCGCTAAGGCGTATGACGGAAATTGCTCCGGTCCCAGGGGTGGTGGCCGGAGCAACTATGGTGTCCTGATAGGAATTAATCATATCGTCCGAACTTGGACATGTTGTCGATAAGATCCTTGTTGGTCTTGAATTCGTCCATATGCTGCTGCATCCAGGTCATTGCTTCCACGGGATTCATATCGGAGAGCAGCTTGCGCAGGATCCAGATGCGGTTGATGGTGTACGCATCGTACAGAAGATCGTCGCGCCTGGTGGAGGAAAGAACGAGGTTCACGGAAGGGAAGATGCGCTTGTTGGACAGGTTGCGGTCCAGCTGGAGCTCCATGTTGCCGGTTCCCTTGAATTCCTCGAAGATGACATCGTCCATCTTGGAGCCGGTTTCCGTGAGGGCCGTGGCCAGGATGGTGAGCGAGCCGCCGCCTTCGATCTTACGTGCTGCGCCGAAGAAGCGCTTGGGTTTCTGAAGCGCGTTGGCATCGACACCGCCGGTGAGAACCTTGCCGGAGGCCGGCTGGACGGTGTTGTATGCACGGGCAAGACGGGTGATGGAGTCCAGGAGGATAACCACGTCGTGGCCGCATTCCACAAGCCTGCGGGCCTTGTCCAGCACCATATTGGCAACTTTGACGTGACGCTCCGCCGGTTCGTCGAAGGTCGATGCCACAACCTCAGCCTTTACGCTGCGCTGCATATCGGTAACCTCTTCAGGACGCTCGTCGATGAGGAGGATGATTTCATACACCTCCGGGTGATTGTCGGCAATCGCGTTGGCAATAGCCTTGAGGAGCATAGTCTTACCGGTCTTAGGCTGTGCGACGATGAGTCCGCGCTGGCCCTTGCCGATGGGGGTGAACATATCCACAATGCGGCAGGAAGGGTCTTTCTCGTGCCCGTGGCCCAGGAGATTGAATTTCTCGTTGGGGAACAGGGGAGTGAGGAAGTCGAACGGAACACGGTCCCTTACGAATGAAGGGGTGCGGCCGTTGATGAACTTGATCTTCACCAGGGGGAAGTATTTGTCGCCCTCGCGAGGGGGACGGATTTCGCCGGTAACGGTATCGCCATTCTTGAGCGCATTCTGCTTGATCTGCTGCTGGGAAACGTAGATATCGTCCGGAGAATTGAGGTAATTATAGTCCGATGAACGCAGGAAGCCGTAACCGTCCGGCATCACTTCCAGGACACCCGTTGCTTCAACAGAGCCCTCGAATTCCACACGGGGAGGACGCTGCTGCTGTTGTTGTTGGGGCTGATTCTGATTCTGATTCTGATTCTGTTTCTGGCCCTGCTGCTGATTTTGCTGGGGTTGGCCCTGCTGCTCCTTGACGTGTTTATCCTTTTTCTTGGGCTGATTCTGCTGCACAAGGGAATTCTCCTCTTTCTGGGCCTCGTCTTCCGCAAGGTCGGTGAAAAGGTCCTTGATAAAGGAACTCTGAGGCTGCTCTGCGGGCTTTGCGGCGGGAGCCTCTTCCGCGGCAGCGGCTGCCTTGGGTTTACGGCCACGCTTCTTGGGAGCCGGCGCCTCGGCAGCAGGCTTTTCTTCATGTTTTTCCTCTGGCTTCTCCGCCGGTTTTTCTTTCTTATTATCTTTCTTGGGTTTATCGGCAGGTTTTTCTGCGGGCTTCTCCACCGGCTTCTCAGCGGGTTTTGCAGGAGCCTCTGCAGGCTTTTCCGCTGCCTTGGGCTTGCGTCCGCGCTTCTTGGGAGCGGCGGGAGCCTGCGGCTTCTGGGATTCCAGTAGCGCCTCCTGATCCAGGATTGCGAAACCCAGCGTTGCCCTGTCCATTTTTTTGTTACCCTTTATATCCAGGGATTCAGCAATGCTTCTGAGTTGTTCCTCGCTCATTGCATTCAGTTCAAATAAGCTGTGCGGCATATAAGATAAATATGTATTATTCAATAGGAATAGAAAGCATCAAAGCCTTCTCAAAAAGATGCCCATCAGGGCTTGACGGGCACAAATTTACGAAATCTTTTTCAAATAACAAAACTAATTGTCCCAGTAGCTGGAGCTCTTCTTGAAGCGGAGGAGGTCGGCGAGGGCGGAGGCGTTGGCCGCGATGCGGAAGCTGTAGGACTGCCACTGGCCGGTGGGCACCCAGGAGACGGCGATGTTGAAGCAGTGAAGGTCGTACGTGGCGCTGATCTGGGTGGTGGTGAGTTTCATTGCCATAATGTCGAAGCCCGATGTGGCCTGTATATTCAGGCGCGGCGTAAGCTTGATATTACCCGACATATTCAGCGTCTGGGTGATGCGGTTGTTGGTTATCAGCTGGTTATTGGAATACTGATAGCTGCGGGCGTAATTGAAGGAATAGCTCAGGTTCAGTGACCAGGGCGAATTGGGATTCATATAATAGACATATCCGCCCGGGATGTATTCGCCCGTAATGGGATGGTAATATATCCTCTGATATGAATTCGCATCACCACCGCCGCCACCGGAGCCGGAGGAACGTCCGTCGTTGCCGTTGATTGTTCCCTTACCGTTTATGGAATACGACAGTGAAGCGCTGGCGTTGGTGAGGCGCAGCGGGAAGCCGCCGGTAGTGAACTGGTACTTGTTTATCTTGCGGCCGTGGTCGTCGATGGCGTAAGGGTCGAAATTGAGGTTTCCGTTCACGCCCAGCTTGCCGAAGATGGACGTGGACATCGTAACGCCGATGTTGGAGAGTTTCAACGAGTCCGCAAGGAAGTTGTAGCTGCCGCTCAGATTGAGCTGGTCCAGGATCTTCACCTTCTTGGAACCCGTACCAGTGGTGTCACGAAGATCCCGCACCTTGGCTTCCAGGTTGTTGCCCAGGGAGAAGCTCAGGCCGCCGGTTTTTCCGCGTCCGGGAGGGGAGGAGAGGTTGCGGTTGCCTGTTACACTATATATATTATAGTAGCTCTCCGCGTGATACGTACCCCGGGCATCATACCATTCCGGCAGCGTGCGCCAGCCATTGAACGACGTACCCTTCTCCGGGCTGAAATTCAGCGACAGGGACGGCGTAACAACATGCCGCAGCGCCTGCAATCTCCTGTGCTTGCCAAAGTTGAACATACCGTACAAACGGGTGCTCATACTCATACTTCCGGAATACGTCTGGGTTATGCCGAAGTGGTTGAAAAGCGTGCCGGGATCAGTTTCCAGTTGCTGGGCCTGGACCAGATTGCCGTCCTTGTCGGTTACCATAACAGGATTCCCCGACGAGTCATACACGTCCACCAGGGTCTGGCTTCCAGCCGAGAACATCCAGTTCTGGCCGTACGACACAGAAGGCGTAACGTTTATGTACTTGAACAGCGTGAAATTGGGCAGGCCGATCTGGAAGTTATGCGTCATTCCCGTCTGCATCCTGTCCAGCGCCTTGATGCCCAGGGAATCGCCGAATTCCTTCATACGGAAGCCGGTGACGGGATCCACCTCAAAGTTTCCGGCGGAGTCGTACACATAGTCCTGCATATCGCTCATCTTGAAGCTGAGTTTGTTCTGCAGGGATGTGCTGTAACCGAAGGAAATCTTCTCGTAGAACTTCTCCTTGCCCACGCGGTTCTTCTGCTTGAAGGGATAGAAACGCGTCACGGAGAAGGTGATGTTGGGCAGGGTGAAGGTATAGCTGGAGTCCCTGGAATTCTGGTTGTGCAGAAGGTTCAGCGACAGATTGTATTTTCCGTTCCAGTTGTGTCCATAGGAGATGGACGATGACACCTGGTTCTGCAGGGCCTCGGTGACGGAGCGGGAGTTATACTTGCTGTTCGACGGGCTGGAGAAGTTGACCGATGCGCTGAACGAGCTTCCAGGATGCAGCTTGGCATCCTGGGTGTGCGACCAGCGCAGGCCGAAGTTCTTGGTCTGGAAGAAGTCGGCGGCTCCCTTTTCACCCGTCTGGTCGTTGGAGTAGGTGAGGGAGAACTGGCCGTTAAACTTGTAGTTGACCTTATAACGGGAATTAATGTCCAGGGCCCAGGAACCAAGGGTATAGTAGTCTCCGGTTACGGAAAGGTCGAAATAATCCCCGAACACGAAGTACATACCGGCGTCCCTGAAATAGAAGCCTCGGGCGGTTTCTTCACCGAACGTGGGCATCAGCAGACCGGTGGCCCTTGTGGGCTTCTTCGGCACGAATCCGAAGGGGAGGCCGAAGGGGATGGGGACATCGGCAATAACAGGCCAGGCGGGGCCGAACACCGTTTTCTGCGACGGCTTGGTTATGACCTTTGCCATCGACAGTTTAAGATAATAATGGGGATGCTCAAGGTCGCAAACGGTGTACATGCCGTTTTCCATATTGATGGAGCGGTCCGGCATCATCTTGATCTTCTGGCCCTGCAGGAGGCCGTCCGCCTCGTGCGTTATCATATTGGTGATACGCGCCTTGTTGGTGTTGAAGTTGTAGCGGAGCTCCTCCATCTTGTAGGTCTGCTGGCCCTGGGTCATCTCCGGCTGGCCTTCCATCTCCCCGGTAGCGGGATTCTTGCGGCCGCTGGCGAAAACCGTATTGGTTTCCATATCATACTCGATGAAGTCGGCCTTCAGCGTCATATCCTCGTATGTGACCGTGGCGCCGCCGTAATAGTAGATCACGCGCCTGCCATTGGAGAAGTCGGTGATGATCGAGTCCTTGGCTCCGGAAAAGGCGGGGCGGGAGAGGGAACTGCGGTCCAGCAGGTCCAGTGAGTCCCGACGGGCGATGGAATCTGCCCTGTGCTTCAGAAGAAGGGAATCCAGGAGGGCCGATGAGTCCCTGACCGCCGACAGGACTTCCGTGGTATCGGCCATAAATCCGGCCCTGGGACGGACTCCGTCGGAAATGTCGATTCCGGCGGAAACCACGTCCATCGCAAGCAATAAAATTGCCAGCAGAGCCACGAGATATTTCCCCGGAACAAACTTCATTTACAGTTTTTTACAAAAAAGCATTATATTTGCAAGAAACAAAAGTACTACTTTTTTCACTAAGAAACAAAATTACGCGCGCGAATGAAGCGTTTACTCACCATATCAGCCCTGACTCTTGCACTGCTGTGCCCGGCACAGATGAAAGCCCAGAATCACCTCACTCTGTCTACCGTAACCCTTGATGCCGGCCACGGCGGCCACGACCCCGGCTGCATAAGCGCCGACAAACGCACTCAGGAGAAGGACGTTGCACTGGACATCGTCCTGCGCGTCAACCGCATGCTCAAGGAATCGTACGAAGACCTTAACGTGGTGCTCACAAGAGACAAAGACGTATTCGTTCCCCTTGAAGACAGGGCTAAGATCAACAATGCCGCCAACTCGGACCTGTTCATTTCGGTGCACGTAAACGCCGCAGTCAACACGCGCGCAAACGGTTTCTCCGTCCACTGCCTGGGCCAGTCGCAGCGAGGCAACGACCTTTTCGGCGGCAACCTGGAGCTGGTTAAGCGTGAGAACTCCGTAATCCTCCTGGAGGAGGACCACGAGGCAAAATACGAAGGCTTCAATCCGGACGACCCTGAATCCTACATCTTCTTCTCCCTCATCCAGAACGCCCATCTGGGCCACAGCCTTATGTTTGCCGATGAGGTGGCGCGCAGCATGGCGGCCAAGAGCCCCATCCGCAACAACAGGGGAATCTCCCAGGATCCTTTCTGGGTTTTGTGGAGAACTGCATCCCCGGCCGTACTCATCGAAGTGGGCTTCATGTCCAATCCCACCGACCTTGAAAAGTTACGCACTGAAAACGGAAGGGAAGAGATTGCGAAATGCATAGTCACCGCCTTCAAAAATTTCAAAAAAATCTACGATAGTTCGTCGTCAGTTAACAGCGTTCCGAAGAACTGATTTTTTCCCTGTTGAAAACGTGTTGATAACTGTTTTTTCCGCATTTCATCAATTTAGAAATATTCTAAATAGTGGTGTTCTCCGCATGGGGTCTGGCACGCGATTCGCTTTCGTATCGACCTGAAAATAAGGTATTTAAAAAAAACATAAAAAAATGGCTCTCTCTACAAAAATAAAAAATAATATTTGAAAAAAACAATAGCAAAAAAGTTTTTTTATTAAGTTTTTTTGAGCAATCTTTGCATTCCAAATCACCTAATCTGAACCTGTAATTTTTCAATGTCATTGGAAGAGAGGCATATTGCGGTATGGCAGAACTGTCTGACTATCATCGGTAACAACATCGATGAGCAGAAGTTCAATACCTGGTTCCGCCCCATCCGCCCCGTCTCGCTGGTGGACTCCACCCTCACAGTGGAGGTTCCGTCGGACTTCTTCCGTGAATATCTGGAAGGCGCATTCCTGGATCTTCTCAAGAAGACTCTCCAGCGCGCAATAGGCGCAGACGCGCGCCTGAATTATATGGTACGTCCCGTGAAGGCCCAGCAGGCAATGGTGTATCCCGCATCCCACAGCCTGCCTCCCACCAACAAGACGGTGGCCATCAGCACGTACCAGCCTTCCGGCACTCCCAACCCCTTCGTATTCCCGGGAGTCCAGAGGGTTCAGATCAATCCCCGCCTCAATCCGGCCTACTGCTTCAACAACCTCGTGCAGGGGGATTGCAACAAGATGGGTGTAACCGCAGGCGAGTCCATATCGGCCTCTCCCGGCAAAACCCCTTTCAACCCGCTGTTCATCTTTGGCGGTCCCGGCCTGGGCAAGACTCATCTGGCACAGGCCATCGGCATAGAGATCAAGGAGAAATTCCAGGATCTCATCGTCCTTTATGTAACCGGCAACGAGTTCAAGACCCAGTATATGGATGCCGTCAAGGGCAACCGCCTGGTGGACTTCATGGCCTATTACATGAAGATGGACGTCCTCATCGTGGACGATATCCAGGACCTCCTGGGCCAGGGTTCCCAGAATGCGTTCTTCAACGTATTCAACCACCTGCACCAGAGCGGCAAGCAGCTCATCTTCACGTCGGACCGCGCTCCGGTGGACCTCCAGAACTTCGAAGAGCGCCTTCTGTCGCGATTCAAGTGGGGTCTCTCTGTGGAGCTTACTCGTCCGGACTTCGCCACCCGTCTTGAAATGCTCCGTTCAAGGGCATTCAGGGAGGGCGTGGCCGTGAGCGAGGAAGTTCTCAACTTCCTGGCAACCCGCATCAAGACCAACTTCCGTGAACTGGAAGGCGCGCTCATCTCGCTGGTTGCAAACGCAACGCTCTGCCACAAGGACATCACCGTGGAACTCGCGGAAAGCGTTACCGGCAAGATAGTAGGGGAGAAGGAGAGCGACATGTCCATCGACACCATCGTCGCCACCGTGTGCGAATACTTCAACATCACCCGCGACGCCCTGATGTCCAACTCCCGCAAGCGCCAGATCGTGCAGGCCCGCCAGATTGCAATGTACGAGTGCCGCACCCAGATCCGCAACTGCTCGCTTTCCACCATCGGTATGGAAATCGGCGGCAAGGACCACGCCACCGTACTGCACGCATGCAGCACAGTCCAGGACCTCATGGCCACAGACAAACTCTTCCGCCAGTGGGTGAGCGACATTGAAAACATGATGCTCGTCCCCGTGCTGCGGTAATAATACCCTCAGCTCTATGGACTCACAAAAGGTACTTTCCATCTTCAAGGAAATAACCCGCATTCCCAGGGAATCGGGACACGAGGCGCCCATGACCGAATGGCTGCTCAAGTTCGCCAAAGACCATGGCCTGGAGGCCCGCAAGGACAAAACCGGCAACGTGGTTATCATCAAGGAAGCCGCACCCGGCAAGGAAAAGGTTCCCACTCTCGTGCTCCAGGCCCATCAGGATATGGTGTGCGAGAAGAATGCGGATTTCGATTTCGACTTCCTCACGCAGGAAATCCCCTATGAGATAGAAGACGGCTGGATGGTGGCAAAGAACACCACCCTGGGGGCCGATGACGGCATCGGCATAGCCGCCTGCCTGGCTCTCCTCGAAAGCGAGGAGCCCTGCGGCAAACTGGAATGCCTGTTCACCATTTCGGAGGAAACCGGAATGGACGGTGCTTTCGCCTTGGAGAAGGGCTTCTTCGACGGGAAAACCCTCATCAACCTGGATTCTGAGGATGAAGGCCAGCTGTTCGTGGGATGCGCCGGCGGTATGGACACATCGGCCAGCTTCAATTTCAAGAGGGAAGCCCTGCGCAAGGGATATCAGCTGCTCAAGGTGGGCGTTACAGGTGGCATCGGCGGCCATAGCGGAGACGACATCAACAAGGAAAGGGCCAACGCGCTGAAGGAACTTCTCCGCTTCCTTTACACCGAAATGCAGTTCGATTACCAGCTGCTGAGCATCGAAGGCGGAAACAAGCCCAATGCCATCTGCCGCGAGGCGGAGGCCATAATCGCTGTTCCCGGCGACGAACTCGCAGACATGAAGGCCGATGCAAAGGCCTTCGACGAGCTCCTCCGCAAGGAGTATGCTTCATCCGATCCGGGCATCTGCGTGAAGTGCACGGAAACGGAAAGCAGCCTCAAACCAATCGAGGAAGGGGATGCATCCAACATCGTCATGACGCTTCTCGCGTGCCCGCACGGCGTTGTGAAGATGTCGATGGACATTCCCGGCCTGGTGGAAACATCCACCAATCTTGCCGCCGTTCATACGGTGGGCGACACGGTAAAAGTAGTAACCAGCCAGCGCAGCTCCGTAGTTTCGGAACTGCACGCGATAGCGGAAAAGGTGGAGGCCTGCCTCTTCCTTGGCATGTTCGACGTGGAGCACCACGGAGAATATCCCGGCTGGAAACCCAATCTCAACTCCCACATCCTGGAAGTTTCCGTGGCTTCATACAAGAAGCTCTTCGGAGTGGATCCGGAAGTGAAAGCCATCCATGCCGGCCTGGAATGCGGCCTGTTCCTGGAGAAATTCCCGGACCTGGACATGATTTCCTTCGGCCCCACCCTCCGCGGGGTACACGCTCCCGGAGAGAAGCTGGAACTCGCTTCCCTGGACAAATTCGTCGCCCATCTGAAGGACGTAGTGCTGAATTTCTGCTAAGCTCTTAGTGCGGCAACCGCAGAAGCAGGGTCAGAAGCCCTGAAAACCGAACTGCCGGCAACCAGTATCTGGGCGCCGGCTTTTCTTATGTCGGCGGCATTTGCCGGGCCCACACCGCCATCCACTTCCACGGGGATATCAGCCAGGCCGATGGAGTCGAGCCTGCGCCTTACCGCGGCAATGCGCTCCAGGCTCTCCGGAATGAACTTCTGGCCGCCGAATCCGGCGAAGACGCTCATTACAAGCACGAAATCGACCTTATCCAGAATGGGAAAGATGCTTTCCACGGGGCAGTCCGGATTGATGGCGATGCCGGCCTTGCAGCCGTGGCTTCGGATGAGGTCCAGAACCTCGGGGCTGCGCTCTTTTGCCGCCTCGTAGTGGAAACTTATCATGGACACCCCGGGAACCTTCGCAAAACGCTCCACATAGTTCCAGGGGTTCACTATCATAAGGTGAACGTCCAGGGGCTTCTGCGCCACGGAGGCAACGGCTTCAACCACGGGGAATCCGAACGACAGATTGGGCACGAAAGTGCCGTCCATCACGTCCATGTGGAAGATATCTGCACTGCCGTTCACGATTTCCACGGCTTTGTCCAGGCGGAGGAAATCTGCAGCCAGCAGGGAAGGAGCTATAAGGGTTTTCATTTCTTTTCCGGAAGAAGTGCCAGGACCGATTCCACCGCCCTCACTTTGTCGCCCACCTTTACGCGGATTTCAGCGTCCAGGGGGACAAAAAGGTCGATGCGGGAGCCGAATTTGATCACGCCGCACTGGTCGCCCCTGTTCTCCATATTGCCGGGCTCCGAGTAGCACACTATCCTGCGGGCGAAAGTGCCGGCAATCTGCTTGAAAAACACCTTTCCGTAGGCATTTTCCAGGCAGGAGGAGGAGTGCTCGTTGAGCTCCGACGACTTGGGATGGAAGGCCAGGATATATCGGCCCGGATGATACTTGTAGTAAATAACCTTACCGTTGATGGGCCAGAAGTTGCAGTGCACGTCGAAGAAATCCATATACACGGAAATCTGGATGCACTCGCAGTTCATAAACTCCGGCTCGAACACCTTTTCCACTATCACCACCTTTCCGTCGGCCACCGAGGTTACCAGGCGGTCGTTGTCCGATTCCGGGGCCTCCCGGTTGGGCACGCGGAAGAAATACGTGATGAACACCATGAAGGTGAGCAGCACGATCATGATGGGCAGACTGATCCAAAGATTCCTGATGAACGTGGCCGACAGATAAATGAGTACGGCGCACACGCACCAGCTGAAAAAGATGGTGCCGTAGGAATCGTTGTCTATCTTAATCCACTTCATATTATGCTATGCCTGTGAACAGTATGTATGCAAGCCCGCAGGGAATTGCGAAGAGGGCGCTGTCGAAGCGGTCCAGCATTCCGCCGTGGCCGGGGATAATGTTTCCGGAATCTTTATAGCCGAAGATGCGTTTCCACTGCGACTCGAACAAATCCCCGTACACGCCCGCAACGTCAAGCACAACTGCAAGGGCAAGGCAGTGCCAGATGGGGAAGTTGAAAAGTCCGCAATAGTGGATAATCACCGCAGTAATCAGGGCCAGCACAAGGCCGCCCCAGAAGCCTGCCCAGGATTTTTTGGGGGAAACGCTGGGGAAGAGCTTTTTGCCGTGTTCACCGAACAGATGGCCGAACACGTATGCTCCCACGTCGGAAGCCCAGATTAAGCAGAAGAACGACAGGATTAGCATTCCGCTGAAAGTGCCGTCCTTGCCGAATACGAGGGCGTTTGCCGCGGCTACGGGAGGGGCGATGTAGAACAGGCCCATGAACAGGAAAGCCAGATCCTTGAAGCCGGTTTTGTCCTTGGAGTACATGATGGAAACCATCACCGCTACCAGAGGAATGACGTTGAGTGCAAACAGGCGGGGCTTGAGGTCCATCCCCATAACGAGGAATGTGATTACAAAAAGGCTCACTCCGGTAAGAATTCCAAGAAGGCGCGGAAGCTTGAAACGGGTATCCATCGCCATCTTGTAGAACTCTGCCATCATGCACACAAGGATGAACATGTGAAGGGCGGCGAAAAAGAAGGGATGCACCAGGAACCCGGCCACCATTATGGCCAGGAAGAGAATGCCGGAAACGGTTCTTACCCAAGTGTTTTTCATGCTTGTTCGCTTACTTCAGTGGGAGGCTTTACCTTAGGTCCAAGTATCTTCTCTATATCTTCTGCAAAGATAACTTCTTTTTCCAAAAGCAGAGCACCCATCTGCATGAATTCGGCCTGGTGGGAGCGGATGAGGTCCATAGTGCGATTGTGGACATCGTCCACGATCTTCTTCACCTCCTTGTCCATCAGTTCCGCTGTCTTCTCGGAATACGGCTTGGTGATGCTGTAGCCCTTTGCGCCTGATGAATCATAGAAGGAGAGGTTGCCAACTACGTCGCTCATACCATAGTACTGTACCATAGCATAGGCGATGTTGGTAATGCGCTCAAGGTCGTTCAGGGCGCCGGTGGAAGGCTCGTTGTTAACGATTTCCTCCGCAACGCGGCCGCCGATAAGGGCGCTCATCCTGTCCAGCATAACGGTGCGGGAAACGTTCTTGCGCTCCTCCGGCAGGTACCAGGTGAGGCCGAGTGCCTTGCCGCGGGGGATAATGCTCACCTTGAACACAGGGTCCGCGTAGGGGAGGAGCCAGCCCACAATGGCGTGACCGGCCTCGTGATACGCTATGGTGCGCTTTTCAGCTTCCGTCATAATTGTGTTGGACTTACGCTCCAGGCCTCCCACAATGCGGTCCACGGCATCCAGGAAGTCCTGCTGCTCCACGGCCTTGTGGTTGTTGCGGGCAGCTGTGAGCGCAGCCTCGTTACATACATTGGCTATATCGGCACCGGAGAAGCCCGGGGTGTGCTTTGCCATGAAGGAGAGGTCGAAGTCCGGGGCGGTCTTGATGCCTTTAAGGTGGACCTGGAAGATTTCCTCACGCTCCTTGAGCTCCGGAAGCTCCACGTGGATCTGGCGGTCGAATCGGCCCGCCCTCATCAGCGCCTGGTCCAGAATATCGGCCCTGTTGGTGGCCGCCATCACGATGACGCCGCTGTTGGTAGCGAAACCGTCCATCTCCGTGAGCAGCTGGTTAAGGGTGTTCTCACGCTCGTCGTTGGAGGTGAAGCCGGCGTTCTTTGCACGGGCGCGGCCCACGGCGTCGATTTCGTCGATGAACACGATGCACGGGGCTTTCTCCTTGGCCTGGCGGAAGAGATCCCTCACGCGGGATGCGCCTACGCCCACGAACATTTCCACGAAGTCGGAACCGGAAATGGAGAAGAACGGTACATTTGCTTCTCCCGCAACTGCCTTGGCAAGCAGGGTTTTACCTGTTCCGGGAGGGCCGACAAGCAGCGCCCCCTTGGGGATCTTGCCGCCAAGGGCGGTGTATTTCCGGGGGTTCTTCAGGAAATCGACAATCTCCATCACTTCCTCCTTTGCACCATAGAGGCCGGCAACGTCCTTGAAGGTTATCTTCACGTCGCCCTTTTCGGTCTGGCGCGCCGTGGACTTGCCGGCGGAGAACGGATTCATTCCGCCGGGGCCCGCGCCCATTCCGCCACGGTTTACGCCGCGGAACATCCAGATCCAGAAGAGGATCAGCAGGCCGAAGGGGAGTATCCACTGCAGGGCGTCCGACCAGAAGTGCTCCTCGTTGCGCATCACCACCTTGAACTGTGCCTCATCGGGTAGGGGCTCGTTAAGGGCTTCAAACGAGGCTTCCGGATCGAACTTGGACGATACCAGGAAGAAGAATTGAGGGCTCCTGCGCGGCACAGCGCCGTCCGGGAACAAGTTCTTGAACTCTTCCAGACGGTCCGGCCTTACCGTCACTTCGCCCTTGAAGTCGTTGCGGATAAAGACTATCTTTTCAACTGCACCGGTATCCGCCATTGCCTTCACGTCCTCCCACTCCACCTTCTGCGGTTTTGCGGAACGGTTGCCAAGGACGGCCCAGCCGAGGCCCAGTATGAGTACGGAATAGAAGACCCAGGAGAGGTCTATGGCCACTACCTTGGTCTTGCCTTTTTTCTTCTTGTTGTTATTGTTGGGTGCCATCTACTCTTCCTCCTTCTTTGCTGCGCTCTTGCGACGCTCCTTGTATTCCTTGCGGGGGAAATCGGACCAGAGGTCCTCCAGACGGTAAAAATCCCTGTATTCCCTGAGAAAAATATGGACGACAATATTTCCGTAGTCCTGAATAATCCAGAAGTTGTTCCCTTCTCCCTGAGAGCGGTACAGCTTGTGTCCTTCCTCTTTCATCTTTTCCGCGACATTAAGCGAAACCGCACCAACCTGGGTGGTGTTCGAGCAGTCGCAGATAACGAAATAGTCGGTAATTGCACCTTCAAGACCTCTGAGATCGAGGGATACCACATTCTCTCCCTTCTTGTCCAGTATGGCGTCGGCGATAAGCCTTAGGTCGTGTGTAATCATTCCTGTTTTTTTAGTATTTTTGCAGTTACAAATATAATCAATTTCTACACCAATGAAAAATGCCTGGGCAATAAAGTGGGTCGATGAGCTGGATTCAACCAACAGCGAGCTTCTGAGGCACATTCAAGGCTATGACAATTTGTCAGTTATAGCCGCCCGGAGGCAGACTGCAGGCCGCGGCCAGAGGGGCAATACCTGGCTGTCGGAGCCGGGGTCCAACCTCACTTTCTCCATCCTGCTCAAGCCCGACAATCTGGATGTAAAAGATTATATGTCGATAACCTTTCTTGCCGCATCGGCAGTAAGGGATTTCCTTGTCGATGAGGGCGTCGCCGCCCAGGTGAAATGGCCCAACGACATCTACGTCGGCAAGCGCAAGATCTGCGGAATGCTCATCGAGAACGGCCTCGAGGGCGGCAGGATCGCCCATTCCGTCATCGGCATCGGCCTTAATCTGAACCAGGTATGTTTCCCGGAGTCGCTTTTGAACCCCACGTCGATGAAACTCCAGACAGGGAGGGAATTCGAGCCGGAGGAGACGCTGGAGAAGCTTCTTTCCTATTTCGATGTGCACGCGCTCACACGCGCGGAAGAGCTTAGGCTCAGTTACCTGCACGGGCTGTTCCAGAAGGATATTCCCTGCCGGTACAGGGATGTCGCAAGCGGGGAGGAGTTCACCGGCATCATACGCGACGTTTTAAGCGACGGCCGTCTCGCAATGGAAACGGCCGGGTCCGCAAAACTGTTCTCGTTCAAGGAATTAAGCTATATCCTGTGACTGCTCGATAAGCTTCACTAGCTCGTCCACAGCCTCCTCTTCGGGTATGTGGCGCTTCACCGGCTCCTTGCCCTTGTAAAGTGTAACCTTTCCTCCGCCTTCGCCCACATAGCCGAAGTCGGCATCGGCCATCTCGCCGGGGCCGTTCACTATGCAGCCCATAACTGCGATAACCACGTTCTTGAGGTGGCCCGTGCGGCTCTTTACCGCCTCGAAGGCTTCCTGAAGATTGTACATCGTGCGGCCGCAGCCGGGGCAGGCGATATATTCCGGCTTGTAGAAACGGCGCCGGCAGGCCTGCATTATCTCGTCCTTGAGATACTCGTCCTCCAGGGGGATGTCGTCCACCTCGTGGTTCAGAAGCGGCGCGCCATAGTCGCAGGCGGCCTTCAGGATGGTTTCCTCCCGCTCCGAAAGCGTGTTTTTCCCGGGATGGGGTTTACCATATCGGTCGGCCAGATAGCGGGCCACGGGAAGCTCGTTCTCCGGGTCCTCAGTGAGGGAAACACGGATAGTATTGCCGATGCCCTCCGCCAGCAGCGTGGAAATGGCCACGCAACTCTTGATGCGGCCTGAGTCGCCGTTTCCGGCCTCTGTTACGCCCACGTGCATAGGGAATATAACGCCGCGCTCCTTCATCAGCCTGGCCAGTTCCCTGTACGCCTGCACCATCACAACAGTATTCGACGCCTTAAGCGACACAACCACGTTGTAGAACTCCGCGTCCAGGCACATATCGACCCATTCCATTGCCGCAAGGGCCATCGCCTCCGGAGTATTGCCGTACCGGTCGGTGATGTAGGCTCCAAGCGAACCGTGATTAAGGCCGATGCGGATAGCCGTCCCATACTCCTTGCAAACCTCCAGGAAACGGCCGAACTGGCGCCTTGCCTCCTCGTGGTCCTTATGGAAGTTGCCGGGATTGATGCGCACCTTTTCCACCACCTTGGCGGCCTCGATGGCCGTTTCCGACGAGAAGTGGATATCGGCCACAAGGGGAGTGCGGATGCCTTCCCGGCGCAGCTGGGTCTTGATGGCCTTGAGATGGGGGATGTCCTGAAGGCCCGGAACCGTGATCCTTATTAGCTGTGCGCCTGCAGCAGCAAGACGTTTGCACTGCGCAACCGTGGCTTCCACATCATAGGTGTGGGTGTTGCACATTGTCTGGACGACAATCGGATTGGCACCTCCGATAAGGATGCCGCCAACGTTGACTATGGTCGTGTTCATCGCTGAAACTGATTGTTCTGTTGTTCCGCCATCTCGCGTGCAAGACGCCTGAGGTCCGAACGGGAACGTCCCACGCGCGGAGTGAGCTGGTAATAGACGCCAAGCGTGATTGCCGCGTCAAGAGGATAGGCATACCTGTAATAGTAGCCCTCTCCGGTGAAGTCCGGGTCGTAGAACGTTATCCAGCCCCACTTTACCAGGGCGTTGATGTGAATCTCCACCGGGTCGAACATTATGGCTATGCCCGGGCCGCCGGCAAGGCCTGCGGTCCAGCGGTTCTCATCGTCCTGGAAAGTATTGCGTACGCTCTCAAACTTCTCCTTGACCGCATCGGTGGGATTGAAGGTGATTTCCGGATGCTCCCAGAAGGCCTTGCGGTCCACGGTCTGGCGATATCCGCCATACATACCCACCTTAATCATCAGTTTGAAATGGTCGTTAATGTCGAAGTGCCCGTGAGTGAGCATAAACACTTCGGGAACACGCATTGCGGCCTCATACGCATAGGTGGAAGACACATATCGGACGTTGCCGGTTTCCTTCGAACGCTTGAACCTGTATCCCTCCCAGGTGTACTGGAATCCGAGTTCCAGACCTACGTTGGGGAACATATTCATCATCGTGGCGTTCTTGATGATGGAAAAGCCGTATGTGGGGTAGTGCATCGCAATCTCGCTTGCCCACGAGGGATTGAAATAGCCGTTCAGGAAGGTTGCGCCCCCGAATCCACCGATGAGCCAGTTGTTGTTGGGCCGATTCTGCTTCTGCAGCTGGACGGTGTCCAGATACTCGACGGTAATGGAGTCCGGGAGATGGAAGAACTCCGGCTCCTGCGCGCTGAGGGCCAGCGGGAACAGCATCGACAATATGACCAGCAGCCTTTTCATCGGAACATCTCCTCCATATCTATCTTCTGCACCAGCTCCGTCCTTTCCGGTATGTCGATGAGGAACTGGTCGTCGATCTTGTAGAAACGCACTTTCTCCGGCTGGCGGTGCTCCAGCAGATTGCCGGTATCCACCAGCGAGTTGCGGTTAATATCCTCCGTAACCCTAATGCAGTACTTGCCGGCCTTGAGGTAGGGGAACAGCACGGGCTGGTCCGAGTCCACAATGAAGCTGCGGATTACCTTGTCCCGCTTTTCAGTAAGAAGGTCGATGATGTATTTTGCCTTCACGTTGCTCAGTTCCAGGGTGAGCGAACTCAGTTTCTCGTCGTTGGGAAGGGTGACCTTCATTTCGGTGCTGTCGTTGTAGAAACCGTTCACATCGCGGAAAAGCCGATAGGGGAGCTTGAGGTAATAATCATAGCCCACCAGGAGCTTTTCATTCGGCATAATGGTATACCGCCGGAGGTTGGTCGAATCCTGCGTAACCGTATATGTACCGCGGTTTTCCTGCTGACGTGGATTCACGCTGCGGAAGATGAGAGAGTCCCAGGCAGCCTCTATCAGCGGGTACTTGAACTCTATGCTGAATCCATACTGCTCGATGGTCGTGGCCTCCGCCACGGTGGTATAAACCGCAATAGTATCCTGATGCTTGATGTCCCGCTGGGAACTCTTGGAGAGCTCCGCCTTTAGCTTCTTGTCGATGGGCAGACGCACCTGCTCGTCCGTGGGAACCAGTTTGCCCAGGCTGTCCGTCTTGTCGTAGTTGATCATCAGCACCAGCGTATCCGGGATACGGCCCTGGCTGTTGGCCCATAGCTCAAGTGAGTCCCTCTGCGGGTTGAACTGTGATATGAGCCTGTTGGCCGGAAGGCCCTTGAACTTCATGGAATGAACCACGGCGCCTGGAGCCATAAAGGTGATGTACGCAGTGCGCAGGCCCACACGTTCCTTCTTCACGATGAACTGCTTGGAGGGCTTCTCCCTGAACAGGTTCAGTTCCACATCCGTCTTTCGGGCGAGGCAGTGCAGGGTGTCCTTCATATCGAACTTCATAAGTTCGTACAGGGTGTCATTGTATGTGACGCTGGGACGGAACAGGGAGTCCAGGAAGGCAATCGTCTCCTGGTCCGGGTCATACATGTTGTTATTGTTGGCGTCGCGTATTGCGTACACGCGATACAGCGTATCCTGTATATTGCGGATGCTGAAGTAGCCCCAGTCGTCGGTACGGGCGGCGGCAACGGGCCTGTGGAGGAACACTGCCGAGTCCGCGTGGTCCTTGTACAGGAGCACGGTGGCGCCTTTCACGGGCTTAAGCGTATTGCAGTCCTGCACGATGCCGCTCATGCACAGTGAATCTATCTGTGGGCCGGTGGAGAATACCAGCGTATATCCAGGGTGCATGTTTCCCTCGTTATTGTCGGCAATTGCACCGGTGAGGTCCAGCGTGTAGGTTGTGTTGGGTTCAAGGTCGCTCTCGAAGGTTACCACCACGCTCTTGCCCTTGATCGTGGCCTTGGGCTTCTTCTCCAGCGGCGGGCTCAGGAACACGGCCTGCGGGTCCTTGATCTTCACGTATTCATTGAAGGTGAACACAAGCTTGGTCTTGTGTACGGGCACGTTCACCGACCCGGGCAGGGGAGACACCTTGGTAAGGACGGGAGGTATGGTATCTTTGGGGCCGCCGGTGGGGGGAGTGGTGGTATTGGCGCAGGAGGAGGGGAACATCATCGCCCCCAGCACCAGGGCCACCGGTACCAGCGGTATCAAAAGGCGCAGTACTCTTTTCATCATAGGTCGGTACGTGTTATTTTCCGTATGCCGTCGATTCCGGAGAGCTTCCGGATCACTTTTTCCAGGACTTCGGTGTTGTTTACGTAAAAGTCGATGAAGCCTTTGAATATGCCTTCCTCGGCAGCAATGTCGATGCGGCGCATATTCACTCCCATAACTTCAGACAGGTAATGTGTGATTTCATTCACAAGGCCCTTGCGGTCGATACCCTGCATCGAGATGCGTACGGGGAAGGACAGGCTTTCCGTTTCAGAGCCCCAGTGGGGCACAACCACACGGTCCCCGTGGGTGGCGGCTATGCCTTCAGCAACAGGACATGATTTCTTGTGGATGGTAATGCTGCCGTCCGGGGAGCGGAAGCCCACCACGGCGTCGCCGGGGATGGGATTGCAGCAGGTGGCGATTATGTATTTGCCGTCGGCCGTAGTCTCGGTGATTTCAACCGTCTTAGGCTTGCTTTCCCTGTTGAACAGGTTGCTCAGCCACGACTTGGAAACGGTCTTCTTCTTTTCCAGCAGTTCCTTCACGGTGTCCGGGGAAACGGAGCCTATTCCCACGCGGAAATACAGGTCTTCCGCATTGGCCGCGCCAAGGTTCTGGATAAGGAGGTTAAGGGTCTTGTTGTCCTTCTTGGAGCCCGTGGATGCGATCTCCGCATCCACCAGTCCACGGCCGAAGTCGATGCTCTGGCGCCGCTGGCCCTTGAAATAGTCCATCACCAGGGTCTTTGCGTGCCTTGTCTGAAGGAACTGCATCCATTCGTGCTTGGGCCTTTCCTCTGCAGCCGTGATAATCTCGATCTGGTCGCCGGGCTTGACCTTGTAGCTTAACGCCACAAGTTTCTGGTTAACCTTGGCAGCGATGGCTGTATTGCCGATTTCGGAGTGGATTAGGTATGCAAAGTCCAGCACCGTTGCACCGTTCTGGATGGAGCGCTGCTCTCCCTTGGGGGTGAACACGGTAATCTCGGAACTTGTAAGGTCGTTGTGTATGATGTCCAGGAGCTCCAGGGCGTTCACGTCCGGGTTGGAGAGGATTTCCTGGATGCTCTGCAGCCATCGGTCCATTTCCTTGTCGCCCTCTCCGGCATAGCCGTCCTGCTTGTAGCGCCAGTGGGCAGCGATACCCCTTTCGGCAATATCGTCCATGCGCCTGGTGCGGATCTGGACTTCCACCTTGATGCCCTTGTCGCCGATGAGTGTGCAGTGCAGGGCCTCGTAGCCGTTGGGCTTGGGCATGTCCAGCCAGTCCCTGGTGCGCTCCGGTATGAAGCGGTACAGGCCGCCCAGGATGGAGTATATGTGCCAGCACTGTTCGCGCTCGGTTTCGCCTTGAGCCGGGTCGAAGATAATCCTGATGGCATACAGGTCATAAACTTCCTCGAAGGAGACGTGCTTGGTCTGCATCTTATGCCAAACCGAGTACGGGGTTTTCACCCTCTTCACTATGCGGTAGCTTATGCCGGCCTCCGTGAGTTTCTGTTCGATGGTGGCTACGAAATTATCGATGTCGGCCTTGCAGCCTTCCACGGAACGGTTGATGAGGCGCTCCACTTCGCTGTAAGCCTCCGGTTCCTTGAAACGCAGCCAGATGTTCTCCAGCTCCGTTTTAACGCTGTACAAACCCAGCCTGTGGGCGAGGGGGATGAAGATGAACATCGTTTCCGACAGTATCTTGTCCCTCTTGTGTTCCGGCATGAACTCGATGGTGCGGCAGTTGTGAAGGCGGTCGGCCAGCTTGATCAGCACCACGCGCGGGTCGTCGTTCAGGGTAAGGAGGATGCGCTTGAAATTCTCCGCCTGGAGGCTCTTCACGGCATAGTCCGACTGCTTGTTCTTGTCGCCGGTGTCCAGCACGTTCTTGATCTTGGTGAGGCCTTCCACCAGCGTGGCAATCTTGTCGCCGAACAGCTTGCGGAGATCATCGACCTTGAATTCGGTGTCTTCAACCACGTCGTGGAGGAGGGCGGCCGATATCGACTTGTATCCGAGGCCGATGTCATCGACCACTATCTGGGCCACGGCGATGGGATGGAGCATATAGGGCTCCCCGCTGCGGCGACGGACGTTCTTATGGGCCTCGTTGGCGAATTCGTAGGCCTTACGCACTACCTCCAGCTCTTCCTCCGAGGCGCATCGCTTCTGGGCCGATTCCCACAAGTGGGCAAAGGCCTCTTCAATCACTTTATAGTCATCAGGTGTGAATTCCGAATAGCTCATACCTTTTCCTCTTTTCTTTTAACCGGCGCCGGTGCATTCTTCACGTTCTGGAATGCATAGGAGAGTTCCGCCCCGTAAAGGACTATCGACCATCCTATGTTCAGCCAGATCATAAACAGGGGAATCGCGGCCAGGACGCCGTATACCGCACTCTGCTTTGCAACCATAACCTGGGTTTCCAGATACAGGTACTGGACCGCGGTGAACAGGATGCCGGATACTATCGCAGCTTTGAAGGCGTGCCGGTAGTGCACCTTGGTCCCGGGAATGTACTTGTACATTGCTGCCAGTATGAGTATTGCCGTTGCGGCGAATGTAATCCACGACAGGGCCGTCTTCAGGCTTTCGGAGAATGCCAGCTTGGACGGGACGATGAGGTCCAGGATGTGCGAATACACCACAGAACCGGAGAAGAACAGCACGATCACGAAGGGGGAGAGCAGCAGGACCGCAAACACCACTCCCAGCATCTTCCAGAAATTGCGCTCCCTGGGAACCTTCCACACGTTGTTGAACACTCGGCGCACGCTCATCATCATCCAGATCAAGATCCACAGGAAGGAGAGCATGCTTATGAGGCCGAACAGGCCGGATTCCGCCGTAAGGAGGATATGGTCGGCCGCGTTCAGGAGATTGTCGATGAGAACGGGATTGTCGATGTTGGTGAAGAGGAACTCCGCAAGGCGGTCCGACAGGCCGAGGCCGCCGGTGAGGTAGAAGGCGATGGCCAGGAAGGGCACTATCGACATCATACTCTGGTAGCTGAGGGCCGTCACCTGGAAGCCGATCTTCTGGTCGGAGAAGGTGTTCATCATCAGAAGCACGGTGCGGATATCCGTCACCGCCCTCTTCTTGAAGCGGGACATATCGTCGGCGTTCAGGAACCAGATATCGTGCGTGATAAAGCGCACCACCCGGTTGATTATGATCGACAGATAGCGGATACGCACCTTAATCGCCTTGAACAATGATCTTCTCTTCCTCTTTCCCATATCGTTAAAACAGTGTCCAGTCTTCGTTGCCGCCGTCCTCATCAGCCTTTACGGCGGGGGATGAGGGGGCGGGGATCATCGACATAAATTCCTCTTCGCCGATTACCGGGATGCCCAGCTCTGCGGCTTTCTTCAGTTTTTCCGGCCCGGGTTTGGTCCCGGCCAGCAGGTAATCCGTCTTGGAACTCACCGAGCTGGAATTGCGGCCTCCGTTGGCCTCTATCAGGGCTTTCATATCGTCCCTGGAGATGGAGAAGTTGCCGCTGATTACTATGCTTTTGCCTTGGAGGGCGTCCGATGCCGCTTCCGCCTTTTCAGTGCTGAAGTTGAGCCCGGCGGCCTTCAAAGCCTCAATTTCCTTGATGTTCTCCGGCTCACGGAAGAAGTTGAATACGCTTTCCGCAATCACTTCTCCCACTTCCGGAACGGCCAGAAGGTCTTCCTTGGAGGCCGATTCCAGCGCATCGATGCTGCCGAAATGCCTGGCAATGTCGCGCGCCGTGGTTTCGCCCACGAAGCGGATGCCTATTGCGAAGAGCACCCTCTCGAAGGGGACGTTCTTCGAGGCCTTCACGCTGTCCAGGAATCTGGCGGCAGCGCGCTCTTTCCAGCCTTCCAGGCAGGTGAGCTGATCGGCCTTCAGATTATAGAGGTCCGACGGGGTATGCGCGAGGTCCATCCTGTACAGTTGGTCGATGGTGGCTTCCCCGCAGAGGATGTTCATCGCCTTGCGGGTTACGAAGTGCTCCATCCGGCCCTTGATCTGGGTGGGGCAGCCCTTGGTGTTGGGGCAGAACCATTTGGCCTCGCCTTCCACACGGACGAGCTCAGAACCGCAGTCCGGGCAAACTCCGGGGAATACGGGAGGCATTGCTCCGGGGCTTCGTTTGCTCTCTTCAACGCCCGTTATCTTGGGGATGATTTCGCCGCCTTTTTCAACGTATACCCAATCTCCTTCATGGATGTCAAGGGCGCGGATCTGGTCCTCGTTCACCAGCGTTGCGCGCTTGACCATCGTGCCGCTGAGGAACACAGGTTCCAGATTTGCTACCGGCGTGACGGCGCCGGTGCGGCCCACCTGATAGTCGATGCTCAGGATGGGCGTGCAGGCCTGCTCCGCCTTGAATTTATAGGCACAGGCCCAACGGGGGCTCTTAGCCGTATATCCCAGCTGCTGCTGGAACGCCATTTCGTTTATCTTCAGGACGATGCCGTCGGTAGGGTACGGGAGCTGCTTGCGAGCAGTATCCCAATGGTCGATGAATTCCTCGATTCCCTGTATGCCGTCGCAGAGCCTGCGCTCGTGCGAAACGGGAAGGCCCCACTCCTCGGCCGCCTTCAGGGCCGCGTCGTGCGTGGGGAAATCGACCTGTCCGGTGGGGATGTGGTACAGGGTACAGATGAGGCCGCGCCTGCCCACTTCCTCCGGGTCCTGCAGTTTGAGCGAACCGCTGGCCGCGTTGCGGGGATTGGCGAACAGGGGCTCTTCCGCAAGCTCGCGCTCGTGGTTCAGGCGGTCGAAGGATTCGAAGGGCATAAGGACTTCGCCCCTGATTTCGAATTCCTCCGGCCAGCCGCTGCCTTTGAGCTGATGGGGGATGTTGCCGATGCGTTTGGCGTTCTCCGTTACGTCATCGCCCTTGACGCCGTCGCCACGGGTGAGGGCGCGGAAAAGCCTGCCATTTTTGTACGTAAGGCAGATTGCCGTGCCGTCGAACTTTAGTTCACAACACCAGGTGAAAGGCCTGTCCAGGGTTTTTGCGGCCCTTTCCGCGAATTCTTCCACTTCCTGGATGCTGTACGTGTTGCCAAGCGACAGCATAGGATACTTGTGGGGATATTTGGCAAAGCCGCTTTCCCCGCTTGCCGCCAGGTCGGAGCCAACGCGGCGGGTGGGGGAGTCCGCAGTTGCCCATTCCGGGAACTCCGCTTCCAGGGCTTCCAGCTCATGCATCAGCTGGTCGTACTCATAATCGCTCATCGTGGGAGCGTTCTCCACATAGTATTTGCGGCTGTTCTCCAATAGGATAGCCTTCAATTCATCTATGCGTGTATGCGCGTCCGTGCGATTCATAATCGACAAAGATACAAAAAAAATCGCGCACATTTTTTATTTTTGCGTATATTTGTGCATTCGAAAAACCTAACAACTATTCAGAATATGAAAGATTCCATCATCATCCTTTGCGGCGGCGGCCCGGCACCGGGAATGAACACCGTCGTAATGTCCGTGGCAAAGACGTTCCTTTCCAAGGGCTATCGCGTAATCGGCCTTCACGGCGGCTACAGCGGCCTTTTCTCAAAATCACCCAGAACGGAGGACATCGACTTCTTCAAGGCGGACGCCTACTTCAACCGTGGCGGCAGCTATCTGCAGATGTCCCGCTTCAAACCCACCGACAAGGATTTTGCAGAGAATTTCAACCTGGCCCTGTTCCAGGACAATAACATCAAGCTACTCGTAACCGTCGGCGGCGACGATACCGCATCCACGGCCAACCGCATCGCCAAGTTCCTGGAGGCAAAGCAGTATCCCATCCACAACATCCACGTCCCCAAGACCATCGACAACGACCTGCCCCTGCCGCAGAACACCCCCACCTTCGGCTTCAACAGCGCAAAGGACGAGGGCGCACACCTGGCACGCACCGTCTATGAGGACGCCCGCACAAGCGGCAACTGGCTCATCATCAGCGCAATGGGACGCAGCGCAGGCCACCTTGCACTGGGTATCGGCGAGGCAACCCATTGCCCCATGACCATCATCCCTGAGATGTTCAACAAGACGGAAATCACCCTGGACAAGATCGTGAATCTGGCCCTTTCCGCCATCCTCAAGCGCAATATCCTTGGCATCCCTTACGGCACCGTGGTGGTGGCGGAAGGCGTGTTCCACGACCTGGATCCCCAGGAAATCAAGGACGCCGGCGTATCCATGACCTACGACGAGCACGGCCATCCGGAGCTGGGCAAGATCTCCAAGGCCGTCCTGTTCAACGACATCCTCGAGAAGAAGTTCAAGGCCATCGGCCTCAAGGTGAAGACCCGTCCCGTGGAAATCGGCTACGACGTCCGCTGCCAGGATCCCATCGCCTATGACCTCACATACTGCTCAGAGCTTGCAATGGGCGTCTGGGAGCTGTTCAGCAAGGGCGAAACCGGCTGTATGGTATATGTCGATGCCTTCGGCACGGCCCACCCGCTGTACCTGAAGGACCTCCAGAATGCGGAAGGCAAGATTCCTCCCCGCAGGGTCGACATCGAAGGCGGCACTTCCCGCAACTACTTTGCACACATTTGCCACTACATCACTCCGGAGGATTATGAGGCCGCACGCAAGTACGTCTCCAATCCGGAAGAATACGACTTTGCAAAGACCCTTAACTGGTAAACCTTATGTAAAGTGTTTTCCGGCAAGTCTTTAGCTGCAATCCTGATCGCCTCTCTTGCGGTTTTGTCCTGCAAGAGGGGCGATTTGCCCTTCTTCGAGCTCCACGGCAAGGTGAGAGCCGTTTCCTGGACCGGAGGCTCAGGCCTCACATCTGGCCAGTGGGACTTCGCCAAAGACGGGAAACTGGAGCGCGGCACCTGGGAGGTTGAAAGCCGGGATGCCCGCGGGAGGATCCGGTCGGCAGTGTTCACGGAGACTGACAGAGACAGCAGGGAAGAGTTCAGGGCTGTACTCGAGTTCAGCCTGAGCAGGAGGGGAGCGCTGGCATCGGCCATCAACCGGAACGATTTCGGGGAGTACGAGTATATCCTCGCCCGGGACGGGGACAGCCAGCTGGCGGAGCTGTCGCTCAGGGATATGGCGGACAGCGTTTATTACATTTACAATTACAGCGGCTACGAGTCCGATTCCCGCGGGAACTGGACCTCCCGCCGCTTTACGGTAACCTGCGGCTGTACGGTCATCAACTCCGGAACGGAGAGCCGCGACATAGTTTATTTCGATGAGTAAACATCTTATCTATCAGATGCTTCCCCGTCTGTGGGGAGAGGGAAAGTTCGCCTCGGTGGACACCGCGTTCCTAGCTTATGTGAAGTCCCTGGGCTTCGATTATATCTGGTACACGGGAATCGTGCGTCACGCCACATCGGCCACCGAAAAAGTGGTGAAAGGGGAGGCCGGATCGCCCTATGCCATCACGGACTGGTACGACGTGAATCCCTATATGGCCACGGTGGAATCGAAGCGTATGGAGGAGTTCTCCGACCTGCTCCGGCGCACCCACGAGGCCGGTCTGAAAGTGCTCATCGACTTTGTTCCAAACCACGTTGCTCGTGAGTATAGCGGCGCTCAGACCCCTGCCGGCGAACCCGTACTGGGGGCCGATGACGATTTGTCCGAGCACTGGAGCCCGGACAACGACTTCTACTACTATCCCGGCGAGGCCCTTTATATGCCGTTTGTAGAGGGCTATTCCGAGTTTCCTGCCCGCGCATCCGGCAACGCGTTTACACCGGCGCCTTCCGTTGACGACTGGTACGAGACGGTGAAGATCAACTACTGCAACTGGCGCACTCCCACCTGGGATAAGATGCTGCACATCCTGCAGTTCTGGGCCGCCCTTGGCGTAGACGGTTTCCGTTGCGATATGGTGGAACTTGTGCCCCCGCAGTTCATGGAGTTCGCGATACGCACCTTGAAGCGGGACTATCCCTCACTGCTGTTCGTCGCCGAGGTATACGAGAAGGAGAAATACGGGATGTACGTGAACCAGGTAGGCTTCGATTTACTGTACGACAAATCGGGCCTGTACGACACTCTGCGCGCGATTATGTGCTCCGGTGCATCGGCCCGCGAGATAACCCGCAACTGGCAGTTCCTCGGGGATTTGCAGCCCTCCATGCTGTGCTTCCTTGAGAACCACGACGAGCAGCGTATCGCCTCCGATTTCTTCGCCGGTTCCGCTTCGGCCGGATACGCGGCTTTGGCGGTTTCACTGCTTCTGAACGACTCTTCGTTCATGCTGTATTTCGGCCAGGAAATAGGGGAGAGGGGAATGGACAATGAACCATTCAGCGGCCTTAACGGACGCACCACCATCTTCGACTGGTGGCAGGTGGCCAGCCTGCAGCGCCTCCGCCGCTGGATCGGCAATCACCGCTGCGGTCTATCTTCCGAAGAACGCGAGGTCCTGAAACGCTACACCCAACTGCTCAAACTCTCCACGGAACCCGTAATCACGGAAGGAATGAACTACGATCTGTGCTTCTGCCAGGGCCCCGGTTTCGACCCCACCCGCCACTATGCCTTCCTCCGTTCCACCGGTGCAGAAACCATCTTAGTAGCAGCCAATTTCGGCCCCTCAGCTGAACTAACGATTCAAATCCCCAGCAAGGCCCTCTCCTTCTTCGACAGCCCCCTCGAACCCCGCACCCTCACCCTCTCCATCCCCTCCAACGACTACGCCATCGTCCACCTTTCTTAATACCCCTGTTCCCGAAGGTGCTTTGCATTGTACCTTCAGGCTCAAAAACGCCCCTTTTTGCTCCCGAAGGTGCCACCCCATGTACCTTCGGGCACACAGACTTTTGTCTGGGAGAAGATGTGTGGTGTCCGGGGAACTCCGTTCCGCTTCGCTCCACTCCGGCCCCTCCCATTGTCTACTGCGTCCTTGCCGAGGCAAGAACTTGTATCCAACGGGCCCCTCCCCCTGCCCGTGTCCGGGGGTGGACACGTCCCCGGACACCACACATCTTCTCCTTTCAGCCAAAAGTCTTCTCATTGCACGAGTTCGAACAGTTAAACAGGCAGGACTTATGGTCCTGAGTGCCATAGGCAAAAAATGGCATGCGGGGAGGGTTGTGCAGTGAGCGGTGCTGCGCAGCAGCATGACGGAGTTTGTTTGAGGACGTTAGACGCGCCGTAAGGCGTGGCTATAAGGACGAGTTCGACGTCAAGCGAACGGGTTAGGGCCATTTTTTGACGTTAGGCCTCAGGGCCTAAGGCCTGACTTAACTGTTCGAACTTGAGATCTCTCGGCAAGCTCGAGATGACAGACAAGAACCGTAAAGTGGATATGATTGATACACAATGAGATACAAAAATTTAATGCGGCAAGATGCCGCATTTAATTTTTACAAATCGCTGATTCGCAGCGAGTTGCAGTTTACGCTTCGGAGGCCGCAGGGGCGGAGTCGCGGGCGGCGAGGTCCAGTTTGGCGGCGACGGGGTTGGAGTAGATGCGGAGGAGAATGTCGCGGAGGTCGTCGCGGTTGAGTTCGGGTTCTGCGTACTCGAGCTGGTGGGCGATGTAGGATTTGAACGCTTCCAACTCGGAAAGGGAGTAGCGGTCGGCGAAGCGGGTGGTGTTTTCCACGATGTCGTACGCCATGTAGTTCGTTTTCCACAGACGGTAGCCGCTGATGATGCGGCGGTCAACGGCCTGGCGGATCTTCTGGTAACGCTCGTTCTTGTCATAAGACGCCGCCTCGCGGATTTCGTCTTCGCTAAGGGGATCGCCGATATTCAGGTGAACGTTGCCTTTCCACTGCTTGATGCCCACGAGGATGCTCTGGAGGTCTTCGTTCTCCGTCTTTTCGTACTTCTGAGTACGTGAGATCAGCTTTTCGCGTGCCTTCAGGATATCGCACGGTTCGAACTCGTAGGATATGGAAAGGGGAACTATGTTCAGTTCCATGAAGTTGTGAACGAAATCGTCTCCGCCGCTCATGTCGAACATCTTCAGAAGGCCCTGCTCAGTGACGTCCAGGCCGTCTTTGGTGCGCCCCTGACGCTGCGCAATCCACACCGAACCGGTGCCGCTGACAATGGTTTCACGGATATACTCCGAGAGCACTTTTGACGACAGGTACAGTTCACGGGCCGATACCCCGCGGATCACCTTGATCATACGGTTGGAGCGGATTAGCAGTTCCACCGCCTTGCTCTTCAGAAGATTGTCGCCCACGGCAATCTGAGTGAGAGGCATCTTGTTGCGGTACAGGATAATCTGCGTGAAAGCCGGGTCCAGGATGATGTCCCTGTGATTGGACATCGCCAGGAAGGTGCTGTCCAGCGCCTGGATCTTGGACAGGCCGTCATAGGAGAAGTTGTGCACCGTGTTGGCGATAACCCACTCGATGGCCTCCGACATCACCTTGGACTGGAATTCGTCAACGGTCTTGATTTCACGGAGGATATCACGCAGATAGGTTTCCTTCCTGTTGGGGAAGATGAACTTGGATACCCAGGGAACATTGGGGTGGTTTGCAATCCGCGACATTGCGGCGGCCGCTTCTTCGTCGGTATACGGGGCTATGTCGGAAAAAGGTTTCAGATCCATAACATGTTACTTAATCAGGTGAACGTCCATCTGAGGGAACGGGAACTGGATGCCATACTTGGCGGGCAGCTCCCTGTAAACGGTTTCGTTAAGGTAGAACCAGGCAGGCCAGTAGTCGGTGGTCTTCACCCACAGGCGAAGCACGAACTGGACGCTACTGTCTTTCAGGGAGGTGAGGCCGGCAAACGGATCTGCGCAGAGGGGAGTCTTCGCATCCAGCACGCCGGGGCAGGAAGAAGCAATCTCCAGAAGGGCCGATTTAACCGCATCCAGGTCCGACCCGTAGGCCACATCGACATTGATATCGACCCTCCTCACCGCGTTGGCGCTAATGTTGTTGATGTTGGCGTTGGACAGGGCCCCGTTGGGGATTACGATTACGCGGTTGTCGGTGGTGACAAGCATCGTATTCACGATATTGATTGCGCTGACGGTGCCCATATAGCCAAGGGCCTCGATGAAATCGCCCGCGCGGAAAGGCTTGAATACCAGCAGCATAACCCCGCCTGCAAAGTTCTGCAGAGTGCCGCTCAGGGCCATGCCGATGGCCATACCGCCGGCAGCCAGCAGGGCAGCCAGGGAAGTGGTGTTGATGCCCAGGACTCCGATACTCAGGACGATCAGCAGAGTCCACAGGCCCACGGCGGTGAAACTGTCCGTAAAGGAAATGATTGTATGCTCGGAATTCTTCCTGATGAGCACCTTCTTCACCGCACGCCTCACCAGCTTGATGAGCCACGCGCCGATGATGAACAGCGCCAAGGCGGCCAGGAGCTTGAGGCCGAAATGCAATGCCTGCACGCCAAGTTCCTTAAGCAACTCGTCCGCTGGAGTCTCCTTGATGGTCTCAAGGACGGCGCGTGCCTTCACGGCAGTGGTATCTGTCTGTAGGAGAAGCATATCAGATATTGATTACGAGATAAACCATATACATGATCCAGATGAACAGGAACAGGGAGCCGTCCAACCGGTCGATCTTGTCTTTCTTGCCGACAAAGGCCGATGTGAACAGCGCCACTGCGCTGAGCGCCAGCACAGCCAGGTCGACGATAGTGAACCCGCCGAAGGCGAGCGGATGGATAAGAGCCGAGCCGCCCACGATGAGAAGCAGGTTGAACAGGTTGGAGCCGATGATGTTGCCGAGGGCCAGCGCACCCTTCTTCTTGGCAGCGGCAACAACGCAGGTTGCCAGCTCCGGCAGGGAAGTGCCGCCGGCAAGCAGGGTGATGGCGATGAACTTGTCGCTCACGCCCAGCGTCTGGGCAATTACGGTGGCATTGTTCACGAACAGGCGGCCGCCCACGATCAGACCGCCGAGGCCCAGCAGGACCATCAGCACGGCCCGCCATACCGGGATGCCATCGACCTCCGGTTCATCGTCCGTATGCTTTCCCTGATTCCTGAAGCTCAGCCACATATACCCGGCAAAAAGGGCCAGGAAAAGGGCGCCGTCGAACCTGGAGAACACACCGTCGATGAGGCCGAAAACAATGAACATCGCCGTGACGAAGATGTTCATCGGAATGTCCAGCCTCTTGTTGCTGTCGGTTATGCCGATGGGCAGGATGATGGCCGTGAGGCCCAGAATGAGGAGCGTGTTGAAAATGTTCGAGCCCAGCACGTTGCCAAGGGCGATATCGGCATTGCCCCTGATGGCTCCAAGCCAGCTGACAACCATTTCCGGGGCCGATGTACCCATACCCACGATAGTGAGGCCGATGACGAATTCACTCACCCGGAGGCGGCGTGCGATGGACGAGGATCCATCTACCAGAGAATCAGCCCCCAACACTATCAGGGCAAGGCCGACGATTAACCAAACTATTACCAAGAAAGACATATTATACCTATTATGATTACAAAATTAAGAAATTATAGGTATATTTGTAAGGTATACACAAAAAAAATCCGCGTATGAGAAGATATTTTTATCTGGCAATCCTGTTCGCAGCCGGGATTTTGGTATCCTCCTGCGACTGGGGAATCCAGATTTATCAGCCCACGACGCCTTCCCTGTTCATAGTCAACCAGAATACGGAAAGGCTCGAAGTTGGGCCGGAGTCACAGGAGCAGGTCGTATACATCTCATCGGACCTTCTCTGGTACGCCACCCTCAAAGACGGCAGCTGGTGCACTCTGGGTGAACAGAGCTACTATAATGAATTCACAACCAGCCTCACATTCCGCGTCCAGGCCAATAGCAGCATGGAGTCCCGCACGGACTCGCTGATTGTAATCTCCGGTACCGAAACCCGCAAGATAGCCATCGTGCAGAACAGCGTGAGTTCCCTTATCGACACGGACGCAATCGAGCTTTACAGCACCCTTCCCGTTCAATACAAGTTCAACTCCAAGGGAGCCTGGACTGTGGAGCAGAGGGGTGACTGGTTCACCGTCAGCCCGGACAGTTACTCCACCGGCAACGTCGTCACGTTCACGGCCAACGAGGACAACCGCAACACTGAGCAGCGCGAAGGCAGCGTAACATTCAAGCTGGGCGGCCTCAGCCTGACGCTTCCTGTACGGCAGATCATAACAGAAACCGTCATCGTGGAGAGCAAAGGCGTAAACCTGGAATCGCAGGGCGGCCAGTTCAAGATCCACACCCGCACAAACGTGGAGTATACCGTATCTTCCGATGCCGAGTGGCTTCACGTGCTTGGCACCCGCGCCCTCCTGGAATTCGACGAATATTTCAGCGCTGATGAAAATATGAGCTCCGTCAGCCGCACTGGCCACATCACCTTCCGCTACGGCGACATCATCGAAACCGTAACAGTCAAACAGGAGGCAAGGGAAGCCATCCTGGACATCACCACTCCCGGCTTCTACGGTATCGGCTCCGACTATGTTTACATTAAGGGCCAGAGCCAGACCAGCCGCCTCACCAACGCCAGCGGCAGGAGTTTCCGCCTCATCTTTACGAATACCAGCCTGGTCCTGGAACTTAAAGGCGTTCCGGTTTCCCTCAATATGGGAGACATTCTCAATCTTACGCTTTCAGCCTGGCAGGATGGCCAGAAGGCGCTTTCGCAGCCAGTCCAGGTAAAAGTGGTAGGGGAGAGCGACAAACTGATCTGGCTGAAGAATTCCACCAATACATATTTCATCCTCAAGAAGCAGTAGACTATGAAAAAGATTCTCATCATCGTGGCCCTGCTTCTTGCAGCGAGCCTCCAACTGGGAGCCGTTCCGGCATACAGGGGACTGGTTCCCTATACACTCCCCGACGGCAGCGTCATCCAGATCCGCATGCACGGAGACGAATTCTTCAACTGGGTGACCGATGCCTCCGGCAGAGTCATCGAACTTGGAGACGACGGTTATTACTATCCGGTCTCGCAGTACACCCTCCAGTCCAGGCGCAGGCTTGGTGCACAGCGCCGCGCAGCTGTCAATGCGGCAAGGGCGCAGTCCGGCGAAGCTCCGATTGCCATCGGCCAGAAACACTTCCTCGTTATCCTGGTGGAATTCAGCGATGTCCACTTCAAGAGCAGCACAGCGAATCAGGATTTCACCAATATGATGAACCAGAATGGCTATAGCGACAATGGTGCAACCGGATCGGCCAGGGACTTCTACTACGAAAATTCATGTGGCTTGTTCGAGCCTGTCTTTGATGTCTACGGTCCTGTAACGCTCACCAAGACACAGGCCTATTACGGCGGGAATGAGACTACCCAGCAGGGCTCCGACAAAAATCCCCATCTTGCCGTAAAGGAAGGATGCGAAGGCCTGGCAGATCAGATCGACTTTTCCAAATATGACAACGACAATGACGGCGAGGTGGACCTTGTGTTCATGTACTATGCCGGCAAGGGAGAAGCCGACGGTGGCGGCACAAACTGCATCTGGCCGCATCAGTGGGAGCTTTCCAACGCACGCATAAGTCTGACTCTCGGAGGAAAAAGGATAGACAGGTATGCCTGTTCCAATGAAATAGTGAATTATGGCGCCCTCGCCGGCAAGATGTGCGGAATCGGCACTGCCTGCCACGAATTCGGCCACGCAATGGGCCTTCCGGATTTCTACGACACAGACTACGAGGAAAATGAAGAGGCATCAGCCCTGTTCGACTTTTCCCCGATGTGCGGCGGCGGATACAACAACGAAGGCCGCACTCCGCCATATTTCAACATCGAAGAAAGGATGATACTGGGATGGATCGACAGTTCGGCCATGACCGAAGTCACCCAATCCGGCCAGTACTCGTTGAGCAGCGTCAACAACAATTTAGCTTACAAAGCCTCCACTGACACGGAAGGGGAGTATTTCTACTTCGAAGCCAGGGACGGTCATGGCTGGGACGCACCGCTGCCCACCGGCCTTGTCATCTACCACGTGGACAAATCCACAAGCAGGAAAGTGGGCGGCTATTATACTCCTTATGAATTATGGAGCAACTGGACGGGAACAAACTCCATCAATGCATGGGGTGATCATCCATGCTTCTACATCATTCCTTCCAGCGACCCTACTTCCCTTTATCTTTCCGGCTACGATTACGGTTATAAAGACGACAATGACGTCATATTCCCCGGACGCTCCAGGAATACCTCATACCAGCCGATAGATTGGGACGGCAACGAGACATCGGTGCAGCTTTCATCCATTGCATTCTCATCCGGAAATGCCACGTTCACCGCAACCGTTTCCAACACAAAGGGAGTAAGCGGAACTGTTACCGACTCTTCCGGCAATCCTCTCCAGGGGGTTACAATCAGTGTCGTTCCCTCCGGTCAGAATAATATCGTTTCCCACGGCAAAGTCCGGATCATATCCATAAGGGAAGCTACGGCTGGAGCCCAGTATACCGCCCAGACGGATGCCCAGGGCCGTTATGAAATCGACCTTCAGGACTGCACCGCCACTACGGTGGAGGTATCGGCCACGTTGGACGGCTATCTGGACAATTCCAAGACGATTACGCTGAAAACCAAAGGCAATGTTGTGAATTTCGTCCTCTACAAGGAGGGTGAATCCGTAGCTGCCGATTTGTACAAGTTTGATCCCAACGGTAGTGTCTTAGGCCTTGGAACCGGAGATGTCTCAAACGAATTGATGATGGCCGTACGCTTCCAGGCTTCGGAACTCACTTCCTATGTGGGCAACCTGATCAAGGAGGTCACTATCCTTCCCACCTGCTCTGCCAGCAAACTCTACATCATTATCGATTTCGGTACCACAAGGGCTCTGACATATGAAGTTCCGAGTCCTACTTTTGATGGAAATCCTTTAACTGTTTCGCTGGAAAGCAAGAATCTGCATATTCCTCAGAACCAGGACGTGTACATAGGTTATGGTATGAAGACTCCGGAGAACGGATATCCCTTCGGATGCATCCAGTCGAGTACTTTCCACTACACTTATTACGCCCTCCTGAATCTGACTTCATCCGACTGGTCCGCCCTTAGCAGCAGTTCCGGTTATTTCGACCTCGCGCTTTCTGCTAAGGTGGTTCCCGACGGCGACCCGGGTACCGTAACTCCTCCGGAAGAGGAAACGGACTACATCACAACTGCGGGATTCAACTACATCAGTGTGCCCAAGGATTTCGAATTCACAGCAGGAGCTGAGCTTCCGCTTAAGGTTAATACCGCCGCGAACAGCAATCCGTCGAACATCATCTGGACACTTGACGGACTGGAAGTGGGAACGGACAGCATCGTCCTCACCAGGGGTAATCACACGCTTCGCGCAACCCTCTACTACAGTGACGGTTCCGACGAAACAATTGAACTGGAAATGGAAGTACTATAAGCGCTCCAGGGCACACACGTTCTCCACGTGCATTGTGTGGGGGAACATATCAACAGGTTGTACCGCAGTGATGCGGTACTTCTTGTTTAATATGGCCAGGTCGCGCGCCTGCGAGGCGGGATTGCAGCTCACATAGACGATGCGCTGCGGCTCCGCGTCCAGGATCACCTGGGCAACGTCCGGATGAATTCCCGCGCGCGGCGGATCCAGGATAATCACGTCCGGCCGCCCGTGCTCCGCGATGAATCCCGCCGTGAGCACATCCTTCATATCGCCGGCAAAGAAGGAGCAATTGTCGATGCCGTTGCGGCGTGCATTGTCCTTTGCATCCTCAATAGCCTCCGGCACATACTCAATGCCGATAACCTTCCTGCAACGCCTGGACACGAACTGCGCGATGGTGCCTGTGCCTGTGTAAAGGTCGTAAACCACCTCATCGCCCTTAAGTTGGGAGAACTCGCGGGCCACGCCATACAGCTTCTCCGCCTGACGGGAATTAGTCTGGTAGAACGACTTGGGGCCGATTTTGAAGCTGAGGCCCTCCATACTCTCGAAAATGGCGTCGCGGCCCTTGTAAAGCACCGGCTCCTGGTCGGTGATTGAGTCGTTCAGCTTCGTATTCACCACATAGTAGAACGACGTAATCTCCGGGAATCGGGTCGATATCGCCTCCAGCAGCGCCTCCCTGCGGGCCTTATCGTCCTGCCCCATACAAAGGATGAGCATCACCTGCCCGTCCTCCGTCGTGCGGATGAATATATTGCGCAGGAAGCCGCGATTCTCCCTGATGTTATAGAACGTATAGCCGTTCCGGATACAGAAGTCCTTGATAAACAGCCTTATAGCATTGGAAGGTTCCCTTTGCAGGTGGCACTCCTTAATGTCCAGCACCTTGTCGAAGAACTTGCCCACGTGGAATCCCAGCCCCGGCCTGTCCTCCGGCGGAATGGCCTCCGGATCCTCACCGTCCAGCACCCATCTGCGGGCCGATGCGCTGTACTCCAGCTTATTGCGGTAATACTCCGTGTCGTCGGAAGCCAGCGTAGGCCTGATTTCCGGCACCTGAAGATGGCCGATGCGCACCAGCTGGTCCTCCACCTGCTGGCGCTTTGCAGCCAGCTGCATCGGATAGGGGAGAGGCTGCCACCGGCAACCGCCGCAAACCCCGAAATGAGGGCAGAACGCAGGCAGCCTGTCGCTGGAGGGCGTTACGATACGCACGATATGCCCCTCCATATAGTTCTTCTTTTTCTTCCTCACCTGAATATCCACAACATCCCCGGGCACCGCGAAATCCACGAACACAACCATCCCGTCCACGTGCGCCAGAGCCTTTCCCTCCGCCGCCACGGCCTCGATCCGGATATTCTCCAACAAAAGGTCTACTCGTTTTCTTGACATCTTCTTCTGAATTCAGATAACGTAATTGCAGTAGCCACCGCCGCATTCAGGGATTCCATTCCGGAGTTGCCGTACGCGGGGATGCTTATGCGGGCCGATACTTCGGCGGCGGTTGCCGCCGATATGCCGTTGGCCTCATTGCCGATAACGATGACTACTGGCCCGTCGGCTCCGGTGCGAAGCCCTTCCTTATATATATTGGCACCGTCCATAAAGGTGCCATATACGATGCCGCCCGCAGCGCGCGTTGCGCGGCACAGCGCGGGGATATCGGCCCTGGCGAACTTCACTCGGAAGATTGCTCCCATCGTGGCCTGCACCACCTTGGGGTTGCTGATTTCAACGGTATCGGCCGATGCGAACACGCCGCTGACGCCAAACCAGTCGGCGCAGCGCAGGATCGTGCCCAGATTGCCGGGGTCGCGGATGCCGTCCAGGGCGATGTAGAGGCCCGCCGAGGGCGCATCGACCTTCATTTCATCCCAGGCCGATGGCTTCTCCACGACCGCCAGCACAGGCGAGGGCGAGCTCAGCTGACTTATGCGCTCCATCGCCGCCTCGCCGATATCGGCCATCCGGTAGCATTCCCTAATGTGGAAACCCGACTCCTTCGCCTCCCGCACCAGTTTCTCTCCCTCCACCACGAACGCGCCTTCCTCGTCCCGGAACTTCTTCTGCCCCAGGGCCCGCAATCTCTTGATATCTTTGGCTGAAAGCATAAAAATGACTGTTTTCACTGCAAATATAAAGACAAATTCTTATATTTGTATGATGCAGCGCTCCAAAGGCATATTTATATTATTGCTTCTCGCCTTAGTGGCGGCGGGGTGCAGCACCACGCGTACGCTCAAGGAAGGGGAGTACCGGCTCGCAAAGAACACCATCAAGGTGGACAGAAGGGGAGTGGACAACTCCGAACTCAGCCCTTATCTGCGTCAGAAACCCAACTCGTCGATAATCTTCGGCTGGAACCCGTTCCTCAGCATCTACGGCTGGGCCGGCAACAGCGACAGCAAGTTCGCCAACTTCCTCCGCAAACTGGGCCAGGCTCCCGTAGTGTTCGACGAATCCCAGGTGGATGCCAGCGTAGTCAACCTGCGCAACCATCTGGAGTACATCGGCTGGTATGGCTCGGATGTCACGGCCGATGTCACCACTAAGGGCCGCAGGGCATATGTCACCTACAACGTAACGCTTGGCAAGCGCTACAAGATTAGCGAAATCAACTACAACGTCCCCTCATACGGCACATTCACCAGGGACTTCAACGTAAACAACTCCCGTTCTACCGTCAAGGTGGGCTCGTGGCTGTCGGAATCGGCCCTTGAAGACGAGACGGTGCGTAGCGCCCAGTTCTTCCGCGACATAGGCTATTATGGCTTCACAAAGGCATATTACAGTTTCGAGGCGGATACACTGGGGCAGGACGGCAATGCCATCCTCACCATGTCCATCCTGGACTACCCCCGAAGCGGAACGCCCCAGGAAGCAATGGAGCACCGCAAATACACCATCGGCGACGTAACCATCAGCTACCCGGAATCCGTTCCTTTCAGGTCCTCGGTGCTGGAGAACCTGAACATCCTCAAACCCGGCCAGCTGTACAGCGAGAGGCGTGTGAACATGACGTACAACCGCCTGTCCAACCTCACGGTGTTCAACGGCATCAACATCGACATTCAGCCCTCCGGAGAGGATCACGTGGACTGCAACATCAACCTTCGCAACAGCGGTCTCCAGGGCTTCAAGATCAACTTCGAAGGCTCGGTGAACTCCACCGGCCTGCTGGGCCTGTCGCCACAGGTGAGCTACTACCACAAGAACCTTTTCCACGGCGGCGAACTCCTTAACGTTTCCGTCAAGGGCAACCATCAGTTCCGTCTGGACAGCGACGTCAAATCCAACGAAATCAGCACATCGGCCAGCATACGCTTCCCCAAGTTCGTAGGCCTGCCCAACAGAATCTTCCGCGGCAACAACATCCCCAGGACCGACGTCTCCCTGGCCTTCAGCTACCAGGACCGCCCGGAATACGCCCGTACGATAATCTCCGGCGCATTCGGATACACCGGCACCCTGGGCCGCGGCCGGCGGTTCTCATACCAGTTGTACCCCCTGCAGGCCAACGTGGTGCGCCTGTTCAACATCAGCAGCGACTTCGCCAAGAGCATCGCCACGGACCGCTTTATGATGAACGCCTATAGCGACCACTTCGATATGGGCATCGGCGGAATCGCCTACTATACCACCGACGTATCGGCGGTACCCGCAGGCTCGTATCACTACTACCGTCTTATGTTCGACCTTTCCGGCAACGCCATAAGCCTTCTCAACCCGCTTCTTCCCACGAACGACCAGGGGCAGCACACCATCTGGCAAACCCCGTACTCACAGTACGTCCGCGGTGAGGTCCAGCTGGGACGCACCATCCGCACAGGAAACAAAGACCGATACGCAATAGCCATGCGCCTTCTTGCCGGTGTGGGCTATGCCTACGGAAACGCATCCACGCTTCCATTCGAAAAGCAGTTCTACAGCGGCGGCGCCTCCAGCATGCGAGGTTGGCAGGCACGCACCATCGGCCCGGGACACGCACAGATTAACGATATCTTCGTCATTCCCAGCCAGACGGGCGACCTCAAGATGGAAGCCAACCTGGAGTTCCGCGCACCCCTGTTCTGGAAAGTGGAAGGAGCCCTCTTTGCCGACGCCGGCAACATCTGGGCACTCAACGGTGGCGCCCCCGAGGAAGAACGCTTCGCCCTGTCCAGCATAGCGGGGGACTGGGGCATCGGCCTCCGCGTCAACCTCGACTTCATCCTGGTCCGTGTCGATATGGGCATGCAGGTCCACGACCCCGCCCGCGCCGAGGGCGACCGCTGGCTCGGCCCCACCCAATGGCTCCGCCGCGGCAACTACGCCATCCACTTCGGCGTCGGCTATCCTTTCTAGCGTAAAATGGATGTGATTGATTCTCAATGAGATATAAAAAGTTAATGAGGCATTTTGCCGCATTAACTTTTTATAAATTGCTAATAATCAGCGAGTTCCAGTTTACGGTTTGCGGTAGTATTTCGGCCAACAGGCTTCGAGGTAGGCGCGAAGGGCGTTTTCGTGCTTGTTTTCCTGCGGCTCGTAGAAGACGGTGCCGCGGAGGGCGTCCGGCATGAACTCCATGTCGGCGAAGTGGCCGGGGAAGTCGTGGGCGTATTTGTAGCCGTCGCTGTAGCCAAGTTCCTGCATGAGGGAAGTGGGGGCGTTGCGGATGGCCAGGGGGACGGGCTGGTTGCCGGACTGTTTAACCTCTGCCAGTGCCTTCTCGATTGCCATATACGAGCCGTTGCTCTTGGGCGATGAGGCCAGATACACCGTGGTTTCCGCCAGGGGAATGCGGCCTTCCGGCATTCCGATCTTGGATACAACCTCGAAGCAGGCATTTGCCAGCAGCAGTGCATTGGGATTTGCCAGGCCAACATCTTCGGAGGCCGATATGCACAAGCGCCGTGCAATGAACAGCGGATCCTCACCGCCGTCGATCATACGGGCCAGATAGTAGATTGCTGCATTGGGATCCGAGCCGCGGATGCTCTTTATGAAGGCCGATATGATGTCGTAGTGCATCTCACCGTCCTTGTCATAGATGGCCATATTCTCCTGAATGGAGGCCACGACCGACTCATTGTCGATGACGATAGGGGAGTCCGCCGAATGGGCATCGACCACTATTTCAAGCACATTGAGGAGCCTGCGGGCATCGCCACCGCTATAGCGCAGGAGCGCCTCGGTTTCCTTAAGCTCTATATTCTTGGTTTTCAGGAGGATATCCTCCTTCAAGGCACGGTGCAGGAGGAATTCCAGATCGGCCTTTTCAAGGGGTTTCAGGACAAATACCTGGCAGCGGGAGAGGAGGGGAGTGATCACCTCGAAAGAGGGGTTCTCCGTGGTGGCTCCCACAAGGACGATTGTCCCCGTTTCCACTGCACCCAGAAGCGCATCCTGCTGCGCCTTGTTGAAGCGGTGGATCTCGTCGATAAAGAGAATGGGCGCACCCTTTCCGCCGAAGAGCGAATTGCTCTTGGCACGGTCGAACACCTCACGCACATCCTTCACTCCTGCGGTAACGGCCGACAGAGTGAAGAACTCGCGGTCCATGGTTTGGGCGATGATGTGTGCCAGGGTGGTCTTGCCAACGCCGGGAGGGCCCCACAGGATGAAGGACGACAGATTGCCGCTCTCGATCATCTTCCTCAGAATGCAGCCTTCGCCCACAAGATGCCGCTGCCCTGCATAGTCCTGCAGGGACGACGGCCTCATCCTTTCCGGAAGGGGAGGGAGCATGGTGGAAGATGCACTCATCGACCTAGATTGGCTTGGTGAATACCCTGCGACGGCGCTTGAATTCCCTGCGGTACATATTCCAGAGGTTCTGCACCGCGTTGTTGGTTTCCATTTCGGCGTTGGACTCGCCGTACTTGAAGCCGTTCTTTATGATCATAGGGATCATCTCGTTGAACAGCAAGGCGATGACACCCTTGTTCTGGTATTCGGGATCCACCGCGATAAGCAGCAGTTCCACGGCTTCTTCGTATTTTAGGAACATCGACTTCACCAGATACCACCAGCCGATAGGGAAGAGTTTGCCGTCACACTTCTTCACGGCACGGGCAATAGACGGCATGCACACCGAAAGAGCCACGAGCTTGCCCTCCTTGTCCTCCACAAGGGTGAGGAACTTGAGGTCCAGCAGGCCCAGATAGGTGTCGACATACTTGTTGATCACTTCCGGAGGAAGGATGGTATAGTCGTACAGATTCTTGTATGTGCGGTTGATAAGGTCGAAGAACTTCTGGCCGTAGCCGCGCTTGTATACGTCTTTCTTGGAAATTTTCTTAACCTTGAGGCCGTAGCGTTCGCCAACCAGCTGCGACGCACGGGAAATCTTCTCCGGGACGGTCTCCGGCACGAAAATACGGTATTCGATCCAGTCGTTAGCCTTGGTCATACCCAGAGCCTCGAAATGCTCCGGATAATAGGGATAGTTGAACTTGAGGGCGAAAGAAGAAATATCGTCAAATCCTTCCACGACGCAACCCTCATTGTCGAAATCCGTGAAGCCAAGGGGACCGCTGATCTGCGTCATCCCGTTCTTCTTGCCGAAGTCGATGACTGCGTCGATGAGGGCCTTGGAAACCTCCTTGTCGTCGATGAAGTCGATCCAGCCGAAGCGCACTTCCTCGTGCTTCCAGTCGTTGTTGGCGATTGTGTTGATGATGGCGGCAACACGTCCCACGATTTCTCCTTTCTCATTGTATGCGAGGAACTTCTCGCACTTGGCGTACTTGCCCATAGGGTTCTTGGACATATCCAGCGTGGATATGTCGTCGTCTACCAGATTGGGTACATAGTAAGGGCAGCCCTTATAAAGACGGAGAGGGAACTCGATGAATGCACGCAGTTGCTTCTTGTTCTGAACTGCTTTGACGGTCACAGCCATAAGTTATAGGTTTAGGTTAGAATTCAACTTTCAAAGATAGTAAATTTAGCTCAAAAGCACAAAAAAAGAGAGGCCGTCGCTTTAGCGGCAGCCTCCCGATGAATCACTTTAGGACAAACCCTAGAGAGCCTCAGTCTCGGAGAGATAGAACTTCACGGAGCCATTGTACTCCTTGCCGTTCTTGTCGTTGATCTTGGCCTTGATGGAAACGACGGGCTCGTTCCACTTGTCGAAGGAAATATTGCCGTTAGCCTCGCCATTGAAGATGGGGTTGCCAACCTGTTCGCCGGTAACCTTGTAGCTGAAATCGAGGTTTGCGCCGATGGTAAGGGGAGCGGAAAGGGCATCAGCATCGGTGAAACGGACGATGATGGAATTGTCGGTGATGGACAGATCCTTTACGACGTAGCCGGTATAGTCCTTATCGGCCTTGAAGTTATCGATCTTGCCTTCCAGATACTTGAGGATTGCGGGAATGTCGCAACCGCCTTCAAAGGTCTTGGAGATCTTGAAATCGGAGATCACGAGCTCGGTAGCAGTGACTTTCCAGGCACGGTTGAGCTTCGCCATGGCATCAGAGGAAGCGGAGGTTGTGGGGGCAACGGGTTCTGCAACCACAATGATGGGAGATCCAACCTCGGGCTCGAAGGTAATGGTTACATTGGCGTCAGCCTTGGTGATATTGGCATCAAGGATAGTGACTTTACCGAATCCACGGAGGTTCAGGACAGCCTTTCCGTTATCCACGCTTTCTTTCTCGAATTTGCCGGAAATAACCTTGTCGTTCTTTTCAATGACATAAACACCGGCGTTGGTAACCTCAAAACTGCGGATACCACTGAGGGCCTCGGTTACGGGCTCTACATCGTACTTGGCAGCGAGATTTTCGTAAATGGGAGTCTCGTAGACTTTGGGTTCTTTCTTTGCGCCTTTCTCGCAGCTAAAGAGAATCATTGCTGTTGCAGCAGCTGCAAGAATTAATAATACTTTCTTCATAACTTATTGATAATTAAATAATTTCTTAGAAAAGACGGAATACCAGGTTGAACTTCAGGACCGGGGTGACAGGGATGCTCTCAGCCTTGCCATAGTACTCCTGCACCTTGTCGATAACCTCGTCCGGAATTCCGGTATTAAGGCCCTTGAGTGCGTTAAGATCGGCTGCGTGGATGGGAACATTCTCGACACCGGCGGTGGCTTCACGTGAATAGTCATAACCATTGAGGCCGAAGGTGCCGGTGTAGATGGCGCCGAGGTCCATTGTGAAGGCGATGCGATGCCTGCTCAGGTTGCGGCCGAAACCGATACCTGCGTAAGGATAGATGTTGGTAGGGATGTTGTATTTCTCTGCCAGGGGATTGTTCAGACTGACGTCGAGCATGAGATTACCTTCCTTGTCGGTGGTGAGTTTCCTGCCTTCTTCTTCGTTCAGCACAATACCCACGGAACCTTTATCTTCCTCGTCGATGGTGAGGGGCTCTGCAGTGGTGATGCGATAGGGGCCGCCATTCTCCGGATGCATGCCATAATATGCGCCTACAGTGAGGTGTAAGCCGGTTTTCTTGCCGGGATAGATATCCAGGAAGAGGTGAGCTGCGTCCAGGTTGGCCTGAGCTCTGGGAACGATATCCTGATCCAGGTTCCAGACATCGCCGTTGGCTTTGCTCATATGCGGGTTGAATTTTGCCTGCTCGATGTCATAGGAGAGGGGCTGCATGGCGTAACCGCCGCGGAGCTGGAAGAAAGGAGTGATGGGAACGACGAGATCTGCGCCGAAGCCGTCAAGGCCTGCAGAAACGCCGATTCCAATGTGGTTAAATACCCATTTGTCCTGGGCAGATGCATTGACGGAAACCAGAAGTGCCGCCGCTGCAAGAAGAATTGCGATCGTTTTTTTCATAAAGATATCTTGAATATAGATTTGTGTCTTTGTATCAGCTATCACGCAAATATAAGCTTTTTTTCCTTATTATGCACGCGTGTGCGATAAAAACACTCTTTATAGATGCATTCTGGTCTTAAAACGTTGCAGGGGAGCGCAGTTATATTCAATGGTTAACATAATATAAATTGTGTAACAAATGCGCCAAAGGATGTATTCTTACAGGCTGCCGCACTGTTTTAGCGATCCCACCGGTCCAGTTAAGTGGCAGGTTGGGCTCAAATACGGGCATTTTCGGGCTCACCGGTGCCTGCCGATGGACCTGTGTGCACGCCCATTCCCGGTTTCGTCCACGATTTTGCCCGTTTTCGTGGATGAGTCAGTGATTTTCGAAGGGCAACGCTTCAGAAGCAGGCACGCAACACTTCGGCGACATTGCGGGATTTGCTCATCGTATAATAATGCACGGCGGGAACGCCGCTGTCCAGCAGTTCGCGGGTCTGACGGATGCACCAGTCGACGCCGGCGCGCCGGATTGCCTCGGCATCGTCGCCGCAGGCTGCAATCTGCTCTGTGAGCTCGACGGGAATGTCGATGCTGAATGCATCCGGCAACAAAGCAAGTTGCGATTTGGTTGTGAGCGGTTTCAGGCCTGGAATGATCGGCACGGTGATGCCGGAGGCGCGGCACAGATCGACAAAACGGAAAAATACGGCGTTGTCGAAAAACATTTGTGTTATGATGTAATCGGCCCCGGCATCTACTTTCTGCTTGAGGAATGCTATGTCGATTGCCAGATTGGCGGCCTCATAATGCTTCTCAGGATAGCCGCCAACGCCTATGCAGAACGGGCCGGCCGCCTTTATGGCCGCAACAAGTTCGCTGGCGTGAGAATAGCCTTCCGGAGTGGCTACAAAGCGTTTTTCGCCTGAAACGGAGTCCCCGCGAAGGGCCATTACGTTCTCAATTCCCATAAACTGGAAGTCCTGCAGAAGACGCTCTGTATCGTGGGCAGTCTGACCGCCGCAGACAAGGTGAGGAACAACCTCCACATCGAAGCGAGAAAGTATGCTGGCACATACCGCCACGGGCGATACACGGCTGTTCACCACTACCCTGCTGAAACTTCCGTCCGGCTGCGGAACATATTGATATTCATCACGATGCGTTGTAACATTAATGTATCGCGGACTGAACTCCATAAGCGGCTCGATGCCCTTCAGAAGCTCGTCCTTGGTGATTCCGCCCAGCGGGGGCACTATCTCAAGCGACGGAAACGGTTTTTCTGCGTAAAAAAGGTCTGCGACTCTCATAGCAAATGGTTAAGGTATGTTCTGGCCTCGTCGGGGGTGAATCCCCTCTCACGGGCGTAATTCTCAAACTGTTCAGGGCCGATGTGGCGGATTTCCGGATATCCCGCCTCCGGATGCATGACCACGAAGCCGCAAATCGACGCCTCTGGAATCATCGAACAACTCTCAGTCATGTCGATGCCGATGCCCTCCGGCAGCATGCGCAGGATGTCGTGCTTAAGGCTGTGATCCGGGCATGATGCATAGCCCGCCGCGGGCTTGCACACCTTAGTATGCACCTGCGCTACAAGCTTGTTGTCGAGCCACGTAGACGCCGCCTCCGCAAGTACTACTTTAACTGAATGCAACATCATGCCGCTATACTGATTGCTGCTGCAAACTTTGCAACTGCAGCCGGCTGGATGCTGATGCTCATGCACTGCAATCGCGAAAACTCCGAAAGGAGCACTCCCCTCCTGCGGCACATAATCGGCAAGGCTGCGGCACTCCCCTTCCTCCTGGCGCAGCATAGGCAGCACTTTCTCCCCCAGGTCAATCGCGTTCTCCCCTGCCCTTCCTGCCATGAAGAAGCGGGCGGCCAGGCGCACGTCCAGGGAATTATGCTCTAATATGCTGTTAAGCAGCGCTTTAGCCTCGCCTACAAGCTCGTTGTCAGCCTCTTTTACGCCCCAGACGGCGCAGAACATACGCCAGTCGAACAGGGGCACGAGTTCCCTAAGCGGTAGCGAGGTGAGCGGGATGTCTGAGGGGCAGGCTTTGAGGAAGGAATCTGCAGGATATGGAGCAGCTGGAGCCGGGGCTGGTTTCCGGCGCTTAGAGTGCATCAGGCGCATCTTTTCCTGCGCCTGGCGCTGGGCGGCTTCAAAGGCCACCGGATCCTGGAGCCAGCGTTTGGCGTTCACAGCTCCTGCGGAGGCATCGGCCGAATGGAATACGTGGCTGTACAGAGGAGCCAGTTTAACTGCGGTATGCAGCTCCGATGTTGTTGCTCCCCCAACGAAAAGCGGCAGTGAGAGCCCCCGGGCTGCCATTTCACGGCAAAGTTCCTCCATCTGGAACAGCGACGGAGTGATGAGCCCGCTCACCGCGATTATATCGGCCTTCAAGCGTTCTGCCTCGGCCAGAATAGTCCCGTTATCAACCATAACGCCCAGATCCGCCACTTCGAATCCGTTGCAGCGGAGCACTATCCCGAATATGTTCTTGCCGATGTCGTGGACATCGCCCTTAACCGTTGCCAGCACAACAAGCGGACGCTTAACGCCACTCCCCTCCTCCTTCATATACGGTTCCAGCACGGCCACGGCGTCCTTCATCACCTTTGCCGATTTCACCACCTGCGGCAGGAACATCCTCCCCTCTCCGAAACGCCGGCCAACCTCCTCCATTCCATCCATCAGAGGCCCCTCGATTACCTTAACCGCCTCTCCCCCAGCCTGTTCCAGCGCTGCCAGAACATCGTCCTGCAATGATGGACTGCCTCCACACACGATGGCGTTGCATAATCGTGATTCAAGTGTCAATTCCGAAGTCCGCCCCTCACTACAATCCCGTTCGCAAGTTCGTCCACGTTTTTGGCCGTTTTCATGGATGAAACCACCATTTTCGTCGGTGGCGGCAGCCGCTGCTATCAGCCGGTCGGTGGCATCGACCCGGCGGCAGAGGATAACGTCTTCCGCGGCGGTGCGGAGCGACGGCGGAATGTCGTCGTAGAGCTGCAGCATGCCGGGATTCACGATTGCCATATCCAGGCCCGCCTTGATGGCGTGGTACAGGAACACGGCATGGAGGGCGCTGCGGACAGTATTGTTGCCGCGGAAGGCGAACGACAGGTTGGACACGCCGCCGGAGGTGTAAACTCCCGGCAGGTTTGCCTTTATCCATCGCACCGCCTCTATGAAGTCGATGCCGTAGCGGGCGTGCTCGGCGATACCGGTGCCCACGGACAGAACGTTCACGTCGAAGATAATGTCCTCCGGCGGGATGCCTGCGCCAGTGAGCAGCCTGTAGCTGCGGGCGCAAATGTCTATCTTACGCTGATACGTGGTTGCCTGCCCCTCCTCGTCGAAGGCCATAACCACCATTGCGGCGCCCAAGGCGTGGATTTCGCGCGCCTTGCGCAGGAATGCCTCTTCCCCGTCCTTCAGGCTTATGGAGTTCACGATGCACTTGCCCTGCGAGTTCTTCAGCCCCGCCAGGATGCAGTCCCAGTTGGACGAGTCGATCATCAGCGCGGCCCTGGCCACGGCCGGATCGTTCTGAAGCATCCTCACGAAAGTCTCCATCGCCACAGGCCCGTCCAGCATGGCATCGTCCATATTTATGTCGATGACGGAAGCCCCGCCCTCAATCTGACCGGCGGCAACGCCCAGAGCCTCGTCGTACTTTCCCTCGGCGATGAGCTTGGCAAACTTGCGGGAGCCGGCCACATTGGTCCTCTCCCCTATCAGCGTGAAATTTCTTTTTTTTGTGTCGATGACGTATGCCTCCAACCCGCTCACCCTGAGGCGGTTCCAAACCTCCGGCAAGGGCCTCGGGGCCAGTTCCGGAAGGGCCGATATATGCTCCGGCGTAGTGCCGCAGCACCCACCGACTATATTCAAAAGCGAGTCGAAATGCCGCACCTCCGCGGCCATTTCCCCAGGTGTCTGCTCGTACCCTCCCATCTGATTGGGAAGCCCGGCGTTGGGATAGCAGATAATGGGGACATCGCACCACTGCGCAACTTCTTTTATAAGAGGCAGCAGCGCCGCCGCACCCAGCGAGCAGTTAAGCCCGAATGCCGTGAGCCCCGCATGCCGCACCGCGGTGAAATACGCCTCCAGCGTCTGCCCGGTAAGGCTTCTGCCGCTGGCATCGCTCACCGACACGGAAACCACAACGGGAATATCTGCGCTTATGCCTCTTATTGCATACAGTGCGGCCTTGGTGTTAAGTGCATCGAATGCCGTTTCCAGCTGAATATAGTCCACTCCCCCCTCTATCAGTGCGCCGGCCTGCTCCGCGTAGGCATCGGCCATCTCGTCAAATCCGTACGGCCGCCATGCAGGGCGGTTCAGATCTGAAGTGAGCGTGAGCGACTTCGACGTGGGCCCCATGCTCCCCGCCACCAGCACCCTTCTCCTCCCGTCTCGTCCACGATTTTGGCCGATTTCCGGGATGAGACACTCGTCGGCAGCGCGGCGGGCAAGGCGGGCGCCGGCCAGGGCCATTTCGCGCGCCTGCGCCTCCATCCCGTACTCCTTCTGCGAAATACGGTTTGCACTGAACGTATTGCTTTCTATGATATCGGCCCCCGCGGCGATATATGCCCTGTGGATGTCCAGAATGGTATCCGGAGCCGTAAGATTGAAGCCTTCGCTGTTCCCGCTCAGCCCATTCTTCTGCAGCATAGTGCCCATAGCTCCGTCCAAAACGAGCACCCGCTCACTGAGCCTCTCCAAAAGATATGACGCACTAACCATCTGCATATTCGCACAAATATACGAAATAATTCGTACATTTGTAAGTTATGAACGACTCCACACAGCTTATGACAAAACGGATCAGAAGGATTCTTCTGGTCTGTAACAATTTCGACAATTTCTCCCTGGAAGAGGACGGACGCCTGGATGCGCTGGTGACCCGGGAATACTCCGAGCTCAACCTCTCCAATCCCCCCGTCTTCCTCCGTGCCGATAACACCGTGGACGCCCTCCGGATGATGAAAGAGGACGACCCGGACCTTGTCATAACTATGTACAACGTGGGCGGCGACGTATTTCAGTTCGCCTCCGACATCAAGCAGATCAAACCGGATATCCCGGTGGTTCTCCTGAGCGCATTCTCCCGCGAGATCTACCGCAAGATGGAGCGTCACGGAGCCACATCCTGCATCGACTACACCTTCTGCTGGAACGGCTCCACGGACCTTATCATCGCCATCATCAAACTGCTGGAAGACAGCCTGAACGCCCCCCAGGACATCCTGGAAGGCGGCGTGCAGTGCATCCTGCTGGTGGAAGACAGCGTACGCTACTACTCCACCTACCTGGCCCTGCTGTACAAACTGGTGCTCCAGCAGAACGTGGCCGCACTCAGGGACGCCCTTAACGAGGACCAGCAGATATTCCGTAAGCGCGCCCGCCCCAAGATCCTCATGGCCACATGCTACGACGACGCAGTGGACCTGTATAATAAATATAAGGAAAACCTCCTTGGCGTGATCACCGACATCGGCTTCGTGCGCCACAAGGGAGACCCTTCCTCAAGCGAGAAACTGGACGCCGGCGTGGACCTGGTGCACCTCATCCGCAGCGAGCACCCCAAGATGTCCATCCTCATGCAGTCGTCCCAGGAGAGCATGCGCGCCGTAGCGGAGTCGCTCAAGGCCGGTTTCGTGATGAAACGGTCCAAGACACTGGTGGACGACGTCACCGACTATATCGGCAAGGAATTCGGCTTCGGCGACTTCGTTGCCACCGATGCCCGGGGCCGCGAAATCGCCCGCTCCAACGACCTTCAGGGCGCGGAACAGATTATCGCCACCCTGCCGGAAAAGGTGCTGGAAAAGATGCGCGGCAAGAACTACGTTTCCCGCTGGCTGCTGGCCCGCGGTATCTTCGGAGTGGGCAACTCCCTGAAGAACGGCTCGTTCAAGGACACGGAGGATTTCCGAGCCCGTGCAACCGCCGCCATCCACGAATACCGCATCACCCAGGCCCTTGGCGTAGTGGCCGCCTTTGACACAAAGACATATAACGACACCGTCTGGTTCTCCCGCATCGGCGAGGGCTCCATCGGCGGAAAGGGCCGCGGCCTGGCCTTCCTGAACAAACTGCTTTACGCAAACAAGTTCTTCGACAAGTGGGAAGACGTGCGAATCACCGTACCCCGCACACTGATAATAGCAACGGGCTACTTCGACCGCTTCATCGCGGAGAACGGCCTTCAGTATGTCATCAACTCGGACGCGGGCGACAGTGAAATTCTGTCGGAATTCGTCTCATCGACCCTTCCCCAGGACCTTATGGACGCCCTCAAGGTATTCGTCCGCGAGGTGCGCTCTCCTCTTGCCGTGCGCTCGTCGTCCAAGCTGGAGGACTCCTACTACCAGCCCTTCGCCGGCGTGTATTCCACATATATGATTCCGGCAACGGAGAATCTGGACCAGGAGGTGCGCCTCCTTGCCAAGGCCATCAAGAGCGTGTATGCGTCGGTGTATTTCGCATCGTCCCGCAGCTATATCACCGCAACCGGCAACGTGCTGTCGGAGGAAAAGATGGCCATCATCCTGCAGGAAATCTGCGGCAAGAAGGAGAACGGCTACTTCTTCCCCACCCTTTCCGGCGTGGCCAGGAGCGTGAATTTCTACCCTCTCGGCTATGAGAAGGCGGAGGAAGGCATCGTCAAGCTGGCCTACGGCCTGGGCAAGGCCGTGGTCGATGGCGAAAAGGTGCTCCGCTTCTCCCCTTCCCACCCGCACAACATCCTCCAGACATCGACCCCCGCACTGGTGATGTCGGAGACTCAGGACGTGATGTACGCCCTGTCGCTCCAGCCGGAACGCTTCAAGACTTCGGTCGATGACGCCGTGAACCTCCAGCGCATCCCCGTGCACGACTGCAACCAGTTCCCGTCGCTGGCCAAGGTTGCATCGACCTATGATTACGAGAATCAGCGCATCGTGGACTCCTGCTTCCAGGATGGCCCCAAGTACGTCACTTTCGCCCACATACTGCGCTACGACACATATCCGCTCGCGGAAATCCTTCGCGAAATAATGGACATATGCGCCGCCGAAATGAACTGCGGCGTGGAAATCGAATTTGCAGCGGAGCTTGAAAGCGGGCTGTTCAACGTGCTGCAGGTGAGGCCGATATCAGCCGATTCCCTGGAAGACGCCAATGTCGACTGGGACAAAATCGACACATCCGGGTCGATAGTGAATTCCGGCAGCGCCCTCGGCACCGGCTGGATCTCCGAAATTGCCGATGTGGTGTACCTCAAGCAGGACGCCTTCGACAAGCTGCGCACTGTGGAAATGGCCGCCCAGCTGCGGGAGATAAACAACCTCCTCCGCGCAGAAAAGCGCCAATACCTCCTCATCGGTTATGGCCGATGGGGCTCCAGCATCCCCTCTCTGGGCGTTCCCGTGGCCTGGGGCGATATTTCCGAAGCCCGCGCCATAGTGGAGGCCTCACTGCCAGGATTCCGCGTGGATCCCAGCCAGGGCACCCACTTCTTCCAGAACCTCACCGCCTTCAACGCCGGCTACATCAATGTCGACCCTTGGGAAAGGCCGGGCGACAACCTGGACCTCTCCACTCTCGACGCCCTTCCTGCCGTTGAAGAAACCGAATTCCTGCGCCTCGTTCGCCTGGAAAAACCCCTTCAGATCTGTGTCGATGGCCGTGAAAGCCGCGCTTTCGTAAAGCTATGATTCCAGAAATCCATATAGAAGACTATAATTATCCCCTGCCGGACGAACGGATTGCAAAGTATCCGCTCCCGGAACGGGATGCATCCAAACTTCTGCACTATAGCGGCGGGGTTGTGGAAGATTGCCGGTTCCGGGATCTTCCCTCACTGCTGCCTGTCGGAGCCCTGATGGTGTTCAACGACACCAAGGTCGTACCCGCTCGCCTGCACTTCCAGCGGGAGTCCGGAGCACACATCGAGGTGTTTGTTCTGGAACCCCTTCAGCCTGCCGAATATGTGAGCGCATTCGCCGCAACGGAGAGTTGCGTGTGGAAGTGCGTAATAGGCAACGCAAAGCGCTGGAAGGGCGATAAGATCGGCCTTTATGGCGATAATCAGCTTGGCCTCAAGGCGGAACTCCTGGATCGTGACGGCGCCACCGGTTCCGTACGCTTCTCATGGGACGGCGGCGAGCCCTTCTCCCGGGTTCTGGACATAGCGGGCTCCATCCCCATTCCACCCTACCTGAACCGTGACACCGAGGCTCTCGATCTCGAACGTTACCAAACCCTGTACGCCCACATCCGCGGCTCCGTTGCCGCCCCCACGGCAGGCCTGCACTTCACAGAGCGCGTCCTGGACGACATCCGCGCCCGCGGCATCGAAATGCAGCAGGTGTGCCTTCACGTCGGCGCAGGCACTTTCCTGCCAGTGAAAACATCCCTCGTGAGCGAGCACCCAATGCACAGAGAGCCGTTCTTTGTGGGGATCGATCTTCTTCGTGAACTTGCCGCAGGAAGAGATGTAGTGGCCGTTGGAACCACCTCCGTCCGCACCCTGGAATCACTATACTACGCAGGCGTCTCCTGCATCGAAAATGGAGCACCGGAGGACGTGCCGCAGTGGGCGCCGTACGAGCGAGAGTATCCGTATTCCACTTCTGAGGCTCTTCAGGCCCTGGTGGATTACCTTGAGCGTAATGGTCTGGACACCCTCTCCATCGGCACCCGCATCATCATCGTCCCCGGCTTCAAATGGCGCATAGTCCGCCGTATGGTAACCAATTTCCATCAGCCGGAAAGCACACTTTTGCTCCTCGTCTCCTCCTTCGTCGGCGGCGACTGGCAAACCATCTACCGCCACGCCCTCGCCTCCAACTACCGCTTCCTCTCCTACGGCGACAGCTCCCTCCTCGAACGAGAATAGGCCTTTGGATGCCTCTAATGGAGAAGTTGTGTTTTTATGGAAGGGAACTTCTCCACATATCGCTATTCCACAAAGGGTTCTGGAGAAGTTCCCCCGTATATAATCACAACTTCTCCACTATTTAATTATTAGCCACCCCTTCTCAAAAGCCCCCGGATAAAGGAACTTTGACTCACGGTCCGGAAACTTTACGATGATGTATTTGTCGTCAATGGCCATAATTTCGCCGGGGCCGAGGCTCTTATGGATTACGATATCGCCAACCTGCAGACGCGCCCAGCGCAACTGGTCTGCATTTGCTTCTTCCGGTATGGGTTCAGGCTCTTCTTCCGGAGTCTGTTCAACCAGTTTAGAAGTGTCAATGACCGTGTCCCAGCCGCCGATGAGTGTGCCCGTATGCTTGTCTATGCCTGTGTATTCAAGGCTGGAGTCTTCGTAACGCTTGAACTTGTATACAGCGTCGTTCATCAATTCACTATTGAATACGCCCAGACTGACCAGTAAACTGAAATCCTTGAGGGTGAGGCCGGTAACTTTGCGGAAGAGTTCGGGCTCCAGTTGCTCAATCACGTCTTTCAGGCAGTATTCGCGGTAGTCCGTGAGGTACATAAAGACCGGGATGCGGGTGGCGAATTTGATAAGTTTCTCCTGGATCTCTTTGCGTTTGCTCTTGTATTCTTTCTCTTCCTCGGTGAGTTCCTTCTTCTGTTTCGGGGTAAGATTGTCGCCTTTTTCTTTCTTGGTGTTCTTGACGTGCTCGGACTTGTTGATGATGGTCTCAATATCGGAGTTCAGATTGCGGAACCCTTCAATGTTCATCAAGGCCTTCATAGCCTCAGGATTGTTCATCAGGCGCTGGAGCGTTGCGTTATCCACGTTGACCAATACGGCGCTCTCCCAGCGGCGGGCAAGCAGCGTGGCCGTAGTTCCGCTCATGGCCATATCCAGCACACCGGCAGGATCAATTTCCTTCATCGACGAGCCGTCAAAAGCCAGAATGGGTAAGAACTTTATGAACTGCTCCACTTTCTTCTCCGGGTTTGTTTCGTGGACATTGAGCTGGCAGCTATATTCTTCTACCTGACGGAGTGCCCGGTTGGGGGCGAAATCAAAGACGTAGCAGAAAGGCTTGAGAATCAATTCCTCACCCCATTCATCCTTGGTGATCCATGGTGACTGTACACGGAAAGCAGCCTGGAAATAGGTCTCCGGCGATGTAGTGTTGCGGAGCATCAGTATGCCGGTCCAAGGTTTCACGGTAACGCCTGTGGAGAGTTTGCCGCAGGAGAGAGTAATTGTCTTGGTCTGCTGCGGATCTTCCATTGCATTGTACACCGGTTCTACAGCCTGGGCCCCCATACCTGCCTCGTTGCCGGCGGCCACAATCACCTTGTATTCATCGTAGAAGCGGTTGCAACGTCTCTTCAGTAGTTTCTTCATTGCGCGACAGGCGGCCACTGAGGGCAGAAACCAGTATGTATGCTGCAGGTAGCTGAGCAGTCGGGCATCGGAGAACGGCATAGGCGGCTTTTCCGTGCCCAATTTGAGCTCCGTAACAATGTTCTCGGAGTAAGCGCCTCGGATGAGGTCCAGCCACTTCTGGACGTATTCCTCGTGCAAGAAGTAGTCATCTTCTGCGCGGAAGAACTCGTTAAGGTCGAACTCATCAAACTCTCCCTGGGCGGCAATTTCACGGATGCTGTCCGGCAGCTGGTATGTGAGCATCACCATCTTTGGCAGCTGGGCGTAAGGGTTCTTCGGCCCTTGCCATGCTTCCTTTGCAGCCTGCTCATCGGAGTATGTCCAGTTGTATATTTGCTCCTCGATGAATTCACCGGTGGAGATTGCACGGAATGGCGTCCCGGACAGATAAAGGTAAGCGCCAGTGCGGAGTGGCATCAGGCCTTCATCGTAAATCTCGCGGGCTTCCAGCTCCCTGACATTATCGGCATCTTCCGTGATGATTTCGCCGACTTCCTCGGCACGTTTCAGCGCCGGGTCTTTCTTGTCGTAGAAATTCTTGGCATTCTTGCCCCAGGCGCCGTAGTGGTATTCGTCCAGGACGATGCAGTCCCAATCTACGGTCTGTATCCATTTATTAGTGGCCTTGATGCCTCCGGCGTCATTCTTCCCAAGCACGTCCTGGAATGAGGCGAAGCATACAAAAGGCTTGCGCTCGTTGACATAGTTGAATTCCCGGTCTTCCTGCTTCTGACAGAACTGCCAGCCTTCAAAGTCCTTATGCGTGCGAAGGTCCTCTTCCCAAGCAGTCTTTACAGCCGGTTTGAATGTAAGGACCAGGACCTTCTTCCACTTCATCTTCAAGGCCAGCTGGTAGGTGGTGAAAGTCTTGCCGAAGCGCATCTTGGCATTCCATAGGAAATGCGGCGTTAGGCCACGGTTGGTTGGGTCTTTCTTGAAAGCATCAAAGTAGGCCGATGTCTTGACTACAGCACGCTCCTGCTCCGGACGCATTGGGAAATCATAGATGCGGTCGATCATCTTGTCCTTCCCGGCCACGGCTGTGGCAATGGCCTGCTCCACTTTCTTGACATCACACACAAACCATTCTCCTTCCGGATTGCGGATGTGATCTTTGCGAAGGATGCGGTGAACCAGCTTATCGGTAAAGGATGAGCCATCCTTGCGCATAGCAGGACGTTTCAAAAGTATTGTATACTTGATGTTCCCTGTCTGATTCTGCTCCTTCACTCGGGTTTCCACATCACGGGTTGTGTATCCTACTTTTATCCACCCTTTGTGTGACGGCACATCAGGATGAACATAAGCATAGATGGTTGGAGTTTCGATGACCCTTTTCCGTAACAAGTTTTCTGCTGCCATACATAAGTAGTTATGGACGCAATGAAATAATAACAAGAAAACTTGTTGCAGATTAAGGAATTATTACTACCTTTGCATTGGAAGGGGAGAGAGTGTATGAGTTCGCCCCATTCTCCCTCCTCAAACCTTCCTAAATTGACCACCCCTCGATCGGGGTGGCTTTTTTATCCCCCTCCGTTTCCAAGTGATTCTGAACAACAGTTAGAACGGTTGATAGTTCTGGAACGTGATTGACATCCATTCCGGTGTGAAACAGTCTAATTCCTTCCCTAATTCTAAACGGAGAGTAGAGTTCTTCATACGGGAAATACAACACGACACATTTTGCGCGCTGTTTATCAGCATTACGCAACTTTGTACAAATTGACCACGTTCCATCCCCTTCAACAGTTTTAATTTCCATTGGAATGTCATCAAGGAATCCGTCATATGATTTAATACCAGGGGTGTTAGATTCTGCTCCCAGGACAACCCTGTGTCCGTGTTTCCTTAGGCTTTCGATAACGTTCAACTCATAATCACCTTGGCGCACTCCATCGGTACCTTTATTCTTGGAGAACTTGTGCTGCTTATGCACAGCACTAACGCCGCCCGATTCTTCGTCGTACGTAACATCCGAATAGTCATTGTCTTGTAGTAGCCGAAGATACTCCTTATAGTTCTCTTCGCGCTGAAAATCAGAACACCACATCGTTCTTCACATTTCTTTCAACTCGCCTCTCACTCAGTCAACTACGAAGATAAGTTTTCTTGTCAATATTTCAAAGAGCGTCGTAATAATAATCGCGTTTTTAAATAGGAAATAGCATTATTAGTTTCCTTTATAGAATCAAATGGCCCTATTTGTAAATATGTCTCCGTACAACATTCTCCAGGCTTTCCAATAAACGGTTTGTTTATTATTTGATGCGGGTATTCATCACCGGCATTATATGCTTTAGAGATTACTAGTGATGCAGACTAATTAATACACATAAATGCCAACTTAAAGTAACACTTTAGGTGTATATTTTTGTATACAATTTACAAACTTTAATTGTATACATTTGTATACATATGTATAATTAACTGTTAATTTCGGGGCGATTGTTGATAACTCGCAAATTTGGGGCATAAGGAAATATTATGAAGAATATATTTGATTATTACTTCGCTTAAACCCAGTACTTTATAAAGTTTTAACTAAATTAAAATATCCGGTAAAATCTTATCAACACTCCCCTATTTTGGGATTTCGCGGTATTCGGGCTGTTCATATTATTATTATATGCTCCAAACCCAACTATTTAACTCAGCTTATATAAAATATCGCATCAATATATTTCCCCCTGTTTTCTCCACAGGTAAACAAATGTTAATTCACATTTTGTTTGCAGAGTTCAAAAATGTTGTTTACCTTTGTAACATCAAAT
>JAILDI010000219.1 GCA_024689525.1 Bacteroidales bacterium | reverse complement strand
ACGGACTATGTCTTCGGCGGCGACATTCCCAGGCCCATAAGGGAAGATGCGCCCGTGGCCCCCACCGGAGTGTACGGCGCCACGAAACTGCAGGGAGAACGCGCAATCCTGGCCTCTGGCTGCAAGTCGATAATCTTCCGCACATCCTGGCTTTATTCGCCTTGGGGCAAGAATTTCGTAAAGACGATGCGCGTGCTCACGGCCCAGCGCAAGAATCTGAGCGTGGTGTTCGACCAGGTTGGCAGTCCCACCTATGCCGGGGATCTGGCTGACTGCATAGTGTACGTGATTGAAAGCAGGCAGCTCGACAAACTTGGCATTTATCATTATGCCGATGAAGGAGTGTGCTCCTGGTACGACTTCGCCTGCGCCATACGCGACATCGCCGGTAACAGCTGCGACATCCGTCCCTGCCATTCCGACGAATATCCGTCCAAGGTCAAGCGCCCCAACTATTCTGTGCTGGACAAGACCCTGGTAAAGAAAACCTTCGGAATCACAATACCCCACTGGCACGATTCCCTGCGCCGGTGTATGGCCCAAATCGACAAGGTATGAAAGTTATAAAAACTCCCATAGAGGGCCTTCTGCTCATCGAACCCAGGGTATTCGGCGATGCCCGCGGCTATTTCTTCGAGTCCTTCAACCAGGCGGAATTCGAACGCGAAGTGGGGCCTGTGCATTTTGTCCAGGACAATGAGAGCCGTTCCTGCTACGGTGTGGTGCGTGGCCTGCATTTCCAAAAGGGAGAGTTTGCCCAGGCCAAGCTTGTGAGAGTTGCGGTTGGCAGCGTGCTTGACGTGGCGGTGGACCTTCGCAAGGGCTCGCCTACATACGGAAAGCATTTCTCCGTTGAACTCAGTGCGGAGAATCATCATATGCTTTTTATTCCCCGGGGGTTTGCTCACGGCTTCAGCGTTTTGTCGGAGCACGCCGTGTTCCAGTACAAGTGCGACAACCTGTACAATCCGGATGCGGAAGCAGCCATCGCCTGGGACGATCCGGACCTTGCCATTGACTGGCAGATACCGGCGTCCAAGGTGATACTGTCCGGGAAGGACCGGAATCATCCCCGGCTTTCCGAGCTTAAATAGCTACTTGATAATCCCTTCTTCCTTGAATACCTTCGTGAGGGCCGCCACTGCACGGTCCACTTCTTCCTTGGTGTGTGTCGCCATCAGGGAGAAACGGATGAGCGTGTCCTGGGGAGCGCATGCCGGAGGTATTACGCAGTTGATGAATACACCTTCCTCGAATGCCCTTGCGGTGACGATGAAGGTCTTTTCAAGGTCGCGTACGTAGAGGGGAATGATGGGGCTCTCCGTGTCGCCGATTTCGAAGCCTTCCTCGCGGAAGCGGCGCAGGGCGTAGTTGGTGACGTCCCAGAGGTCCTTGATGCGATTGGGCTCCTTCTGCAGGATGTGCAGGGCCTCAAGGGCCGATGCCGTTGCGGCGGGAGTGTCCGATGCGCTGAAGATATAGGTACGGGCGGTGTGGCGCAGGTAGTTGATGATCACCTTGTCGGCCGCGATGAAGCCGCCGATGGAGGCGAGGCTCTTGGAGAAGGTGCCCATAATAAGGTCGACCTCCTTGGTGAGACCGAAATGGTCGCATACGCCGCGGCCATTCTTGCCGAAGACGCCGATGCCATGGGCCTCATCAACCATTATCACAACGTTCTTGTACTTATGCTTGAGTTCGATGATTTCCGGGAGCTTGGCAAGGTCTCCTTCCATTGAGAAGACGCCGTCCACTACGATGAGCTTTACCACCTGGGGCGGGCAACGGCGGAGACACCTTTCCAGGTCCTTCATGTCGTTGTGCCTGTAGTGGAGGCACTTTGCGAAGGAGAGGCGGCAACCGTCCACGATGGAGGCGTGGTCGCGCTCGTCACGGATGATGAAATCGTCCTTCGTGAGAAGCTGGGGGATGACGCCGGAGTTCACCGTGAAGCCGGTGGCGAAGCACAGGGCTTCGTCCTTGCCCACGAATTCCGCCAGCTCTTTTTCCAGCTGTACGTGGATATCCAGTGTTCCGTTGAGGAAGCGGCTGCCGGCGCAGCCTGAACCATATTGTTTGAGGGCTTTGCAGCCGGCCTCGATTACGCGTTCATCGCCGGTGAGGCCTGTGTATGCGTTGGAGCCGAACATGAGCACTTTCTGACCCTGCATCTCCACCTCTGTGCCCTGTTTGCTTTCAATCTCGCGGAAATAGGGATAGATGCCCTTTTCCATCATTTTCTGCGGCAAATCGTACTTTGCCAACCTTGCGTGTAGAAGACCCATCTTTGGTTTCGGTTTAAATACAGGGTGCGAAATTACAAAAAAAATCGTATCTTTGAAAGATTAAACAGTTATAATGATGGAAGAAAGGAAGCTGAATTTTCTGGAAGAGATTATCGAGAAGGATCTTGCAGAGGGCAAGATGGACTC
>JAILDI010000212.1 GCA_024689525.1 Bacteroidales bacterium | reverse complement strand
CCCAGATCGCTCCAGCCGAACGAGGCGGGGTGCGTGTACACCAGGCCGTCCAGGGAGGCGGGCTCCATCACGGCAAAGTCGATGGAAATCTTCTCACAGGAAGGGAAGATGCCCTCAACGTCGCCGGAGGCCATAATGCGGTCCATATCGGCGGCGATGCCCGGCTTGTAACGGCTGATGCACGCCACAATCGTCTCCACATTCCACACGAAAATTCCCGCATTCCACAGGAAATTTCCCGCGGCCAAATAGCCCTTGGCAACGTCCAGGGAGGGTTTCTCCTTAAATGCCCTTACCGCCTGAATCTCGCCGGACACCAGCCCGCCGGCTTCGATATACCCATACCCCGTCTCCGGCCTTGTGGGATTTATGCCGATGGTCACAATCGCGGCCCTGGAAGCAGTGAACGCCAGGGCATTGCCGATGACGCGCCGGAACTCCGTAACGTCCATCACCACCGCATCGGCAGGAGTAACCACAACATTGGCCGATGGATCCTCGCGCCTGATGCTCCAGCACGCCCAGGCGATGCATGGAGCCGTATTGCGCGCGGCGGGCTCCGCCAGAATGTGCCCCGCAGGCACATCGGGCAGCTGAAAACGCACTGTATCGACATATGCCGCGTTCGTCACCACCCAGAAGTTCTCCGGAGGGCAGATGCCCTGGAAGCGGTCCACGGTGAGCTGGATGAGCGAGCGCCCGCAACCCAGAATGTCGATAAACTGCTTGGGATACTCCGGGGTGCTGAGCGGCCAGAACCGGCTTCCAACCCCGCCGGCCATTATTACAATATGGTTCATCCGTAATACTCTTTATACCATTGGGCGAATTTCCTCAAGCCCTCGCGCAGGGTAATCTTCGGCGTAAACCCGAAGTCGCGCTCAAGAGCGGTTGCGTCGGCATAGGTGGTGGGGACGTCGCCGGGCTGCATCGGCACAAGCTTTTTGTGGGCCTCGAAGTCGTAATCGGCAGGAAGCACACCCGCCGCCAGCAGCTCCTCCTGCAGGATCTGTACGAAGTCCAGGAGGTTCTCCGGCTGGCCGCCGCCGATGTTGTACACGGCGTATGGAGGAATCGGCAGACCATCCTCGCCCTTGCGCCTTGACGGAGCTCCGCCCATCACGCGCACGATGCCCTCCACGATATCATCGACATAAGTGAAATCGCGCCTGCAGTTGCCGTAGTTGTAGATTTGGATGGTCTCGCCCCGGAGCAGCTTGTTGGTGAAGCCGAAGTACGCCATGTCCGGCCGACCGGCGGGGCCATAGACCGTGAAAAAGCGGAGGCCGGTCGATGGAATGTCGTAGAGCTTGGAATAGCAATGCGCCATGAGCTCGTTCGATTTCTTGGTGGCTGCGTAGAGGCTGACGGGGTTGTCCACCCTGTCATCGACACTGAAGGGAACCTTCTTGTTGCCGCCGTAAACGCTTGAACTCGAAGCATATACGAGATGCTCGACGGGATAGTGACGGCACGCCTCCAGGATGTTGTAAAAGCCGATGATGTTGCTCTCGATGTACACATCCGGGTTGTCGATGCTGTAGCGCACCCCGGCCTGCGCCGCCAGGTTGACGACGATGTCGAAGCGATGCTTCTCGAAGAGCGCATCGACCAGAGGTTTATCGGCAATGCTGCCGCGGATGAACTCATATTCGTGCCCTGCGGGAGACTTTTCCACTGCGCTTGAGATGACGGAAAGCCGATACTCCTTGAGCGACGGGTCGTAATAATTGTTCATATTGTCCAGCCCCACAATTCTCACCGCCTCCTTGCCCTCGAGCAGTCTGAGCACGAGATTGGAACCTATAAATCCGGCACTGCCGGTAACAAGTATCTTTTTCATAATATCAATTAAATCCGGTGAAAGCCGCCGAAACCTGTTTGATTTTCCGCGAATATACGCATTTTTTGTGTAACACTATTGCATATCGCGGAGGCGCACATCGATGCCGGGCAGGAGCGAGGGCAGCGCGCTGAGCTCGGTGCTGGAGAAGTGGTAGGGGATGAGAATGCGCGGGCCGATGACTTTGGCGGCGTGGACGCACTGCTCCACCGTCATCGTGTAGGGCTGGTTCACGGGGAGGAAGGCGACGCCGATGCTACCGGAGAGCGCAGCCATTTCGGGAATATCTTCGGTGTCACCGGCGATGTAGATGCGAAGGCCGTCCATGGTGAGGACGAAGCCGTTGTCGCGACCCTTGGGGTGGAACTGGGTGCGGCCTTCCGTGTAGTTGTAGGCGGGGACGGCCTCAAGGAAGACGTCGCCGGGAAGGGTGAGTCTGTCGCCGTTGGCAACTACGGTCAGGGCGCACGGGAGGGGGGCTGATTGGGCTAGGAGCTCGGCGCACCGGGCGTTGGTGACAAGGGCGGCAGCGGGGCCGGAGGCGGGGGCAGCGGGGCCGGGGCCGCACAGCGCGGCGATGGCGTCACGGTCGAAGTGGTCGCCGTGCTCGTGGGTGACCAGGATCACATCGGCCCTGGGAAATTCGGCTGCATAGTCGGTGGGTTTGCCATAGCCGCCAACCGGGTCCACGTGGAAGGTGAGGCCCTGGAAGCGCAGCGCCAGCGTCCCGTGCTTAATCAGCGTAATCGCCACGGGCAGGCCTCCGGGGGTGAAAAAGGTCTCCACGGTATAGGTCGATGTCGGCTTCCCCGCCTCGCTCCAGGCCAGATATCCGCCCTTGAGGTTGTGCACGGTGTAGCCAGCCTTTGTGAGGGCCGATGCGGCATCGGCACTCCTCCTTCCGCTCCGGCAATAGATGGCGATGGGG
>JAILDI010000168.1 GCA_024689525.1 Bacteroidales bacterium | reverse complement strand
GGCTCATCGTACTGCCCGTAATCCTTTTCGATTCTCTTGAACACACGCCCGCGGCAGAAAGGGAATCCGTAACGGTCCAGAAGCCCGCCTGCAGCACCGGCATACTCGAAACTGGAACGGTCGTCGTAGGACAGCAGTTTGGGCCCGCAGGCACCACACATAGTATGTGTATCCATCCACTCCACAAGCGGCTTCAGCCAACCGCGAGGCACCTCCACGTCGGAGTTTATGAGCACGTAATAATCGGCCTCAATCTGCGCCAGGGCCCTGTTATAGCCGCCGGTGAAGCCATAATTCTCCTCCAGCCGGATCAGGCCCACGGAAGGGAAATCCGAAGCGACCAGCTCCGCTGAGCCGTCGGTCGAGGCGTTATCGGCCACCCACAGCCGGGCATCCAGGCCCTCCAGGGAATCCAGAAGGACGGAGATGAATCGCGAGAGATAGTCCCGCGTGTTCCAGTTCAATATGACTACGGCAGTTTTCATGCGCTAATATCGACTGAAGCGAAAGCCAGGGACGGAATCTGTTTCTCCATACAGGAACGGGCGTCATCGGCCACGAGGGTGAGCGAATTCCACAGCGAAACGAAGTTGCCGGTCATCAGGAGCTCCCGGACCGGGTGCACAATACGACCGTCGCGGAAAAGGAACCCCTCCACGCCATACGAGAAGTCCCCCGTGGCGGAATTGGAGTTTCCGCCGTTAAAGCCGGTAATAAGGATCCCTTCGCCAAGGGCTGCGAGCAGCTCCGGAAGCGTCTTGCAATCCCCCACTGGCATCAATCGAACTCTTGTGGAATCCTCCACCGTGGGCTCCATACCCATCTTTCCGGCTATATAAGTATTAAGGAAGAAGGTCTTCACAACTCCGTGGTCGATGACGGGCATCTCGCGGGTAGCCACGCCTTCGCTGTCGAAAAGACGCGCTCCCAGCCGCCCGGCCTCCCGGGGAAGGTCGACAAGAGTCATATGCTCCGGAAACACCTTCTGCCCCAGATTATCGGCCAGGAAAGAATTCTTCTGCTGAACAGCGAAGCCTCCGAGGGCCGATAATACCGGGCTCAGCAGCCTGGAAGAGCATTCGCTGTCCACGACCACATTGTATTTGCCGCCGGGGACGCCAACCGGGTTCATCTGCTCCACGGTGCGCTCCAGAGCCTTGCGGGGGCAGGACTGCGGGTCGATATCGGCCAGCCGCCACGACGCATCCCACCAGTATCCGGAGAACAGTCTGCCGTCCGGAGCGGCAATCGTATATTCGGTAACGATTTCAAAAGATGTCTCGCTGTGGCGCGCAAACAGGCCCTCGGAATCGAGGACCAACATATCGGAAACCGTATCGGAATACTCCGCTTCCTCGCCCAGGATTGTGAAGCCCTTCTCCAGAGCATCCTTTTCCTTCCACAGCGAAAGCTTCAAGGCCATATCCCGGCGGAAAGCCTCATCCACCCCGGTGCAGGCCGGATCGTACAGCCCGGGCTCCATACCCGTAAGAGCATCCTGAACCTTCCTGCCCGCCTCCGGAAGCTTGCGGAACCTATCTTCCTCCAGCATCCGAACCGTTCCGATGGCCTTGAGTATGAACTCCTCCAGCTGCTCCCTATCCAGACGGTTCGATGAGAACGTCCCATACCGTCCGTCCACAAACAGCGCAATCTGCAGGCTCCTGTCCAGCGAATGCGACACCTTATCCACCTCCCCGTTCAGTATCCCCACCAAATCCGTGAGCGTCTTGTTCAGCGTTATGCGAACACCGCCGGCACCGCTGCGGAGGGCGAATTCCAGGCATTCCTTTGCCAGGGCTATTTCCTTATGGCTCAAAAGATTGTCCATATCATTCTCCTCCTACAGTCAAACTTTTCACCAGCACCGTGGGGATGCCGCAGGAAACGGGGACCGACTGTTCTTTGCCGCACACCCAGGTGAGGGGGTCGATGGCAAGGTCGCTGCCCACGGCAACGATGTCGCGGAGGGCTTCGGGGCCGTTTCCTATTATATTAATGTCCTTCACGGGCATCGTGAGGCGGCCGTCCTCGATGAGGTAGCCGGCTTTCACGTAGAATGTGAAGTCGCCCTCCCCTATCTTTACCTGGCCGTTTGCGAATTCGTCCACGAAGATGCCGTGCCTGACTTCGGCTACAAGATCTGCGGGATTCGCCGTGCCGCTTTCCATATATGTAGCCCTCATCCTGGGAATGGGAGCGTAGCGGAAGGATTCGCGGCGGCCGTTGCCGGTAGGAGCCACGCCATAATGGGCGGCGCTGATGCGGTCGTGCAAATAGGAGCTCAGCACTCCCCTGTCCACCATCACGGTGCGTTGGCCGGGAACGCCCTCGTCGTCGAAGTTCAGGGCGCCGCGGTTGCCGGGCAAAGTGCCGTCATCCACGATGGTTATGTCTTCGGAGCAGATTGTCTGCCCCATCTTATCGGCAAAGATTGATATTCCCTTGCGGTTGAAATCGGCCTCAAATGCGTGGCCCATAGCTTCGTGAAGCAGGATTCCCGATGCACCCGCGGACATTACCACGCTCATCCTGCCGCCCTTGGGACGGCCTGCCTGGAAGCGGGCATCAAGGTTCTTGACTGCGGCATCGGCAATATCCTTAATCAGGTTTGGGCCGAGCATTTCGGCTCCGATGCGCCAGCTGCGGGAAACGGAGTTGTTTTCCACGCGTGAGCCCTGGCGGAATACGACCGACACGTTCACATTGCCCATCGGCCTGGTTTCCCATTTTAGCTCGCCAAGGGAATTGTACATCAGAACGTCGGTCTCCTGGAAGCTAAGCACCGCAGTCAGTTTCTCCACGCGCGTATCCCGGCGGCGGATTTCCGCGTCCACTTCACGGAGAAAAGGCAGGAAGGAGTCCATGCTCCTGGCGCTCCATTCCTCCTTTACGGGATAACGGTCGGCGGCGGGATTGGGCTCGCCGCGGAATGCGGCGCGGGTGGGCCGGTCCACCTCGGAGACCGTGCCGCAGGCAATTGCCGATGCGGCCCGCGCGCAGGCCAACATATCGGCCTTGGATGTGCTCTCCGAATACGCGTAGCCGGTTTTTTCTCCGTCCAGGACGCGGATTCCTACACCGAAGTCCACGTGAGAGCCTCCGGTTGTCACGGCCCCGTCCCGAAGGACCAGATTGCCGTAGGCCGTATTCTCGAAGAACAGGTCTCCGTAGTTGCCCCCGCGCGAAAGGGCCTCCCTCACCAGCATCGCCAGCAGGGCCTCGTCCACGCCGAATATCGACAGATAATATGCTTTCTCCTTAATCATTGGGTTTGTCGATTGCCGGGACGCCGTCGTGGCCCACAGGGGCCTTGGCCGCGGCAACTGCTATCTCACGCAAGGTATCTTCGATTCGGCTCGGGCCTTCATCTGAATCATCCACCATCTGACGGATGGTTTCATAGCGCTCAAGATCCTTGATCACCAAGCCTTTGCGTGTGCCCTCCGCAACCAGTTTGTATGGAGGGGCGCTGTTATCCGCCAGCATCCATTTATCGCAGGCGGGCATATAGTCGTGGAACAGATAGCTCAGCCCCACACGATAGCGCCGCCGTATTGTCTCTTCCGGAATGTCGTGCCCGCCTGCCGCAACGCGCTTGGCCACCCTTTCCACTGCCATATCCGGCGAGTTCAGCCAGAAGTACAGCACGGTCACGAAGTAGCCCTGGCTCTGCGCCTTGCGCACCATCTTCAGCAGGGAACGCGTAGCCAGGGTGCTCTCGAGGCAGAAATCCGCCCGCCTGTCGAACAGGTAGTCGATTTTCTTCATCATGAAGCGGCTTGCCGTGATGTAGGCGCTTTCCGGTGCGAAGGGCGACAGGTGCTTGGCGAATTCGTCGGAATTCACGAATTCGCTGCATTCCAACAGCTCCGGGAGGAGACTGTAAGATGCGGTAGTCTTCCCGGAGCCGTTGCAGCCTGATATGATATAGAGCCTGGGCAAATTATTCCGCCGTTGCGGCGTTGATGCGCTTCATCATTGCGAACATAATGAGGCCCGCAACGACGCAGAGCGCCATGAGGATTGCCCAGTTGGCCCACAGCGGAACGGCTTTCCACAGGAGACCGGGAATCGAGCTGAGGTAGTTGCCCACCGCGGTGGAAGCGAACCACAGACCCATCATCAGACCCTTCAGTTTGGGAGGAGCCACCTTGGAAACGAAGGAGATGCCCATAGGGCTGAGCAGCAGCTCCGCGAAGGTAAGAACCAGATAGGTCGATATCAGATACAGGGGCACCACCGGATCCGGGGATACCGTACCGCCGAGCTGTGCAGGAGACTGCTGGCCCAGCGAGCCGAAGATCATAATCAGATAACCGAGTGCAGCCACGAACATACCCAGGCCGATCTTGACGGGGGCCGACGGCTCCTTGCCCTTCTTGGCAAGCGCTCCGAAGATAGCCATCGAGATTGGCGTGAGGAACACAACGTAGAACGGGTTGAACTGCTGGAACAGCTGGGGCTGGATCTCCAGGGGATTGGGAAGGCCCAGGAATATGGCCACCGCACCACCCCACAGTGCCAGAGTAACGAGACCGCAGATAATCTTGGACTTCAAGGATTCGCTCTGGAATACGGCGAACAGCGTATAGATGCTTGCTGCCACGAGTGCCAGGATCCAGATATTGAAACCGAAGCGGGTTGCGCCCACAGCCTGGCTCTGGGTGTAGTCACGTGCGAACCAGGTGAGGCTCTGTCCGTTCTGGTGGAATGCCATCCAGAAGAAGATAACCACGGCAAACACCATGATGAGGGCGGTGACGCGCTCGCGGGTCTGCTTGGGAGTGAGTTCCACCACATTTGCGGCGTTTCCGGCTTTTGCAGCCTGCTTGGCGTTCACATCGGCATGCTTGAACCAGTTGCGGCAGCAGAAATAGATTGCCACGGACACAATCAGGGAGAAGCAGGCCACCGCGAAGCCCATATTATAGGCCGATGACAGATGCTCGATATAGAACTGACTGAACTGCACGGGGTCCATCGCCTGCACGGCAGCGTCCGGCATCATGGCCTGGAGATCCGCCAGCTTGGTGGCGTTCTCCGGGGTGATGGTGCCGCCGATGAGCTGGTGCGCCAGGGCGGGGATATCGGCCTTATAGATAAGTCCGGCCTTGCCAAGGAACTTGTTGGTGATTGCAGTTGCCGCCGACGGGGCGAACATTGCGCCGATATTGATTGCCATATAGAACAGCGAGAATGCGCTGTCCCGCTTTGCCGAATACTTGGGGTCGTCGTACAGATTGCCCACAAGCACTTGCAGGTTACCCTTGAACAGGCCCGTACCCACTGAGATCAGGGCCAGGGCGCCTATCATCAGGCTAACCCCAAGGGCATTGGCTGCGGTTGGAATCGACAGGGCAACATAACCCACGAACATAACCGCGATACCGGTGACGACGCATTTGCCGTAACCAATCCTATCGGCCAGCCAGCCGCCCACAACCGGCATGAAATAGACAAGGGCAAGGAAAATAGAAAAAACCTGGCTCGAAAGTGCCTGCTCCCAGCCGAATTTTGCCTGGAGGAACAGCATGAAGATGGCCAGCATCGTGTAGTAGCCGAATCGCTCGCCGGTATTTGCAAGGGCAAGAGCGAACAGGCCTTTGGGTTGTCCTTTGAACATAAATTATTTAGATTAAAGTGTTATCGTTCCAATCGTACAAATATAGGAAAGATTTTGTATATTTGTGCTCTGTATGGAAAGAAAACGCGTCATATACCACAACGGTGCGGGTGCGATTGCCTGGCTGCTGCGCAGCGTCCTTCACTATCGCTCACAAGAGGTAATGATCAATCTTTCCCGCAGTTTCCCGGATAAAAAGTATAAGGAACTCAAGGACATACACAAACAGTTCTACCGCCATCTGGGAGAAATAATCTCGGAAGCGCTGTGGTTTGGCAAATGTCGCGGAAAACGCGGCTGCAAGCGCCTTCACCGCAGCCACATCTGCGAGATCACCAATCCGGAAGTACTCAACCGCCTGTTTGAAAACAGTCCCCAGGTGATGGCCCTGGAAAGCCACACCGGCAACTGGGAATTAGTGGGCGGTTTCTTCAACTACAATTACACGGACACTCCCCTTGTGATGGGCCCGGAGCACATTGCCGTCACATACAACCGCCTGCACAGCGCCAGGTGGGACCGTTTCATGGCAAAGAACCGCTGCGCCCCCCTCAAGGGCACGGACTTCGACGGCTACTGCGAATCCAGGGAGATCCTCCGCTACGCAGTTAGCCACCGCAGGGACAAACGCGTATACGTATTCATCACGGACCAGTTCCCCTACAAGTTCGCCACCAAGCACCACCTCGGGCAGTTCATGCACCAGGATACGGAAACCATGAACGGCGCCGCGGTGCTGGCCTGCAAGATGAATATGTCCGTGGTGTATCTGCGCTTCGCCTGCAGGGAAGGCGGCGGATACTCCCTCACCCTCATCCCAATAACGGAAAACGCCGGTGAAAGCACGCCGGAAACCATAATGGAACAATACTACAAGCTGCTGGAGAAAGACATCAACGCACAGCCGTGGAACTACCTCTGGAGCCACAAAAGATGGAAATGATATGAAATCACTCAGAGCACTCTTCATCGCCCTGCTGGTACCCGTGGCCGCCTGGTCACAGGTAACATACTCACTGCCCTCAACAGTGATAACCGTAGAGGTTACCACCGTCAAGGAGAGCTACGTCGCAGGACCGTATGCCCGTTTTGCCCAGCCTTTCCTGGGAATAGACGTGCCGATGACGGACTATTGCATAACCACCATAACCGAAGTCAAGGCGGGCACGTCTCTGATTGCCGACCTGAGTTCCACATACACGATCTCCAGCTGGAGCAAGAAAGACAAGTTCCTGGCACTCACCTCGCAGGGCCTGGTATCCTTCCAGGAGAAAGAGGATGCCCAGAAAAACACCTGGTTCGTGGTTCCTGCCACTGGACAGGAGGGCGCAGTGCTTTACAACGCCGTCGCACCCGAATCCGACATTATGGCGGCTCCCATTCCCTGGAAAGTGGACCCTGCCAAATCCGTGGAGGAACTGGCAAAGGACGCGGCCGACATCATCCTGGCTGCCAGGCGTGAGCGTTACAACATTTCAATCGGCAACACGGACGCCACTTTCAGCGGAGAAGCCCTGGGACACGCCCTTGAAGAGCTCAAGAGACTGGAAGAGGAGTATCTCCCCCTGTTCGTAGGCACGAAAACCGTCGAAGAGCAGCACGGAGTGTACACCATTTGCCCCTCACCGGCCAGAATGGGACATCACTATCCGGTTTTCGCCATCTCCGATACGGAGGGTCTCGTAGCCCCCGGCAACGATGACGACGAAGCCTTTTACCTTGATTTATACGTCTCCCCGTCGGCATTCCCCGGAATCATTCCTGCCGCCCCGGAGAACAACAAGCCCGTTATCCACTACAGGATTCCGGTATTGTGCGCAGTCAAGCTCGCAAGCGAGCACCAGGTGCTATTCAACACCCAGTATCCCATTTACCAGCTTGGCCGCGACGAAACCCTTCCCTTAAAATAATTCAAACAGCATAATTATGTCACAAAGCATCAAAGACCTCGAGCCCAAGGTTGTATGGAACAACTTCTACGGACTCACACAGATTCCCCGCCCCTCAAAGCATGAAGGAAAGGTGATTGAATACCTGTATAACTGGGGTGTATCCCACGGCTTCGAAACCATCAAGGATGAAACCGGCAACATCATCATCCGCGTTCCCGCCACTCCCGGCTTCGAAAACCGCCGCGGCGTCATCCTGCAGGGCCATATGGATATGGTTCCCCAGAAGACGTCGGATTCGGACCACAACTTCCTCACAGACCCCATCAAGGCCTATGTCGACGGAGAATGGGTAACGGCCGACCGTACCACCCTGGGTGCCGACAACGGCATCGGCGTATCCCTCGGCCTCGCCGCTCTGGAGGATCCGTCCGTGAAGCACGGTCCCGTCGAAGTGCTCGTAACCTATGACGAGGAAACCGGAATGACCGGCGCAAACTGCCTCAAGCCCGGCGTGCTGAAGGGCGACATCCTCATCAACCTGGATTCGGAGGAAGAGGGCGAACTCTGCGTTGGCTGCGCCGGCGGTCTGGACGCATCGGCAGAATTCAAATATCTCAAGTATAACACCAAGCCCGGACACGACGGCCTCCGCATCACCGTGAAGGGTCTTCAGGGCGGCCACTCCGGAATGGACATCTCCCTGTACAGGGCCAATGCCAACAAGGTGATGGCACGCATCCTCCTCCCTCTGGTGGAGATCTTCGGCGTAAAGGTGGTGTCGTTCAACGGCGGTTCCCTCCGCAACGCCATCCCGTTCGAGGCCGTGGCCGAGGTGGCCATCCCTCACGAGAACACCGAATCGGTGAAGAAACTCATCGGCAATATCTTCGACGAGGTAAAGGCCGAATTCAAGGAAAGCGATCCTTCAGCTGCATTATATGTCGATGACGTCCCCGCAGCCCCCAAGCACATCCAGACTTCCGTGATGCTGCGCGCCATCAAGGCCATCATCGCCTGCCCTTCGAACGTGATCCGCATGAGCCGCACGATGGAAGGCCTCACGGAGACATCCATCAACCTGGCCATCGTCCGCACGGAGCGCGGCCGCATCACCGTGCACTCGCTTATGCGCAGTGCCGTGGACAGCGCAAAGGCCGACCTGGCCGTGCGCGTCCGCTGCATCTTCGACCTCGCAGGAGCAGATGAAATCGAGTTCAAGGGCGGCTACTCCGGCTGGACACCCAAGCTGGATACCCCGATGAACAAAGTGATGATGGAGCAGTACCAGAAAGTCTACGGCAAGCCGATGAAGATCATGGCAACCCACGGCGGACTGGAATGCGCCCTGCTCGGCGCCAAGTATCCCAACTGGGAAATGGTGTCTGTAGGACCCACCATCAAATACCCCCACAGCCCGGACGAGAGGGTGAACATCGCCTCCGTCGCCCGCACCTGGGAATACCTGAAAGCAGTTTTGGAAAATATCCCTAAAAAATAACTTTATTTAAACTATGGTATCTTACAAAGAAATCGGCCTTGTGAACACTCGTGAGATGTTTGCAAAGGCAGTAGCAGGCGGATACGCCATCCCCGCATTCAATTTCAACAACATGGAGCAGCTCCAGGCCATCATCCAGGCCGCAGCGGAAACCAAATCCCCGGTTATCCTCCAGGTGTCCAAGGGCGCGCGCAACTACGCCAACCAGACTCTCCTCCGCTACATGGCAGAGGGTGCTGTTGAATATGCGAAGGAACTGGGCTGGGAGCATCCCCAGATCGTCCTTCATCTGGACCATGGCGACAGCTTCGAAACCTGCAAATCCTGCGTTGACATGGGCTTCAGCTCAGTGATGATCGACGCATCCGCCCTTCCTTACGAGGAGAACATCGCCCTCACCAAGAAGGTTGTGGATTATGCACATCAGTTCGACGTAACCGTAGAGGCCGAACTCGGCGTTCTGGCCGGTGTGGAAGATGAGGTTTCCGCAGCGGAATCCCACTACACCAAGCCGGAAGAGGTCATCGACTTCGCAACCCGCACAGGCTGCGACTCCCTGGCCATCTCCATCGGCACCAGCCACGGCGCATACAAGTTCACCCGCGAGCAGTGCACCGTCGACCCCAAGACCGGCCGTCTGGTTCCCCCGCCGCTGGCGTTCGACGTCCTGCATGAGATCGAGAAGAAGCTCCCCGGCTTCCCCATCGTCCTCCACGGTTCCAGCTCCGTTCCCCAGGAGTATGTGGATGAGATCAATGCCCTGGGCGGCAAGCTCCCCGATGCAGTGGGTATCCCCGAGGAGCAGCTCCGCGAGGCCTCCAAGAGCGCAGTGTGCAAGATCAACATCGACTCCGACAGCCGTCTTGCCATGACCGCCGCC
>JAILDI010000131.1 GCA_024689525.1 Bacteroidales bacterium | reverse complement strand
GTCCAAATGCGCGTCCCCTCATCGTCGCCGAAGCAGACGAAACGCACTTTGCCGTCAGAAAGTACAGCACCGCTCATCTTCCAACCTTCCGGAAGTACAATGTTGAAACAACTGGTTTCGCCTTTCTCCTGATCATACAATGCGAACATTGCTTTCTTTCGAGACGACTGGTATGCGAAGCCCAGATACTTCCCGTCTACGTGAAGATCGGTCACGGAAAAAGAGAAATCCCGTTTGTCAAGTTCCTGCATCAGATCTCCATACAGCTGGAATTCATCCGAATAGTTTTCCAGCTTCAAGGTCCCATCCGTGAATACGACGCGATACTTCACATAGCTCTCGTTCTCGTTAACCTGAAAGATCTTGTCAGATAAAGGGCCAATGAACAGCACGCCTTCCGGGTTCGGGCAAAAATGATATCTGACACGCATACCCGACAGGAGCTTGCCATCGCCAATCCACTGGATGAGTTTATAATCATTGTCGAAAAGCGCCAGCTCCGTCGTCTCGCCGGGGATGCCGCAGTAAGTCATGCGGGCAATCCAGTGATCCGCATCCAGACGGCATAAAAGCTGGAACGGATTATCTCCGTCAGGCAATCTGTTCGCATCCCGCAGGGAGCCATCCGGATGATAGCGCAGAATCTGGTGGGTATCCAAATCGTAAATGCAGATATCCTCTCCGTCCATCCAGTACTCCCACAGGCGGATGTATTCATTATTCGCACGGCCACGTCGGCCGTATACCCGATCTTTCCGGCCATCTTGAAGCGAATAACGATACATTGTATCTCCAGCATGGAAATACACGCCACCGTCTTTCGATACTTCTATGTGTTTCGGTTCCGAGAGCGGACTCGGATCAAGAATGACTTCCTCCAGGAATTCCGCTTCGAAAGGATTAATTTCTATGGCGTTGATCGTATCACAAACAATCTCCGTCACGCCGTCGTCCTGACGGCATCCGCTAAAGAGGGCAACAAGCAGCATGCCGGCAAGTCCCAATACGTTCGGTCTTTTCATTTACGTGGTTTATTTGATCTTGCAGACAAGCAGCGCCGGCCCGGAGAAGGACGCCGGGAGGCTGTCCTTGACGGCGGCCAGCGACGGGACCGCGGCAACCGCCGCATCGAGCATCTCCGTGTCCACGGCATACACGACTTCGTCCTGCTCCGTCAGCGACTGCGGCACTCCCAGGAAGCCGAAGGCATCCCCTTTGTAGTCCATATATTCGATGCGAGAGGACCAGTCGTCCTTGTCGATCAGCCACGTTGCGGCCTCCGTATCTTCGGACCTTACCAGGTGTTGGAGGACCAAGAGGAGATAATCGTCGTTCTCGAAGGCCCGAAAATAGAGATACATATCCGGCGTCTCTTCCATGACCCTCAGAATCTCTTCATAATCGACAGATTCCAGAATCGCTTCGGGCACGCCCTTCCCCTTGAAATCCAAGTTGTAGGTGAAGGATACGCCGTCGGTACTGCACTTGCGGAGCTGGGTCGAGAGAGACTCCACATACAGGAACTTCTCCTTGCTTCCGGCAACTGCAGTCAGGTTGGATTCAAAGTTGAACAACTGGAAGCCCTGCGGGCAGAAACTGCTCTCCGGCTGGTAGGACGCGTTGCAGACCAGGATCCGGTCTGTCTCCGCCGCCGGGTCACCGTCGACACGGGAGACAAGCAGCACGGGCTTCCCGGCCACGATGGCGATATCCGCCAGTTCGCGATCCAGGGTGCAGTCCCGGACCATTTCGCCCTGCGCGTCATATTCGATGATGTGTCCCCCATCCGCCAGCACGACGGTCTTGTCCCCCACAAACGTGCTGGCATGCAGATTGGAATACTCGCCGGGGCCGCGGCCGACCTTCGAGATGCGCTGCAGCAGGGAGCCGTCCCGGCCGAAGGCATAGATGGACCCCGTTCCCAAGTCGGTGACGAGGTATTTCCCGTCCGCTTCCTCGAGCGACAGCGACAGCGAGCCGCCCATCGCCTCGCCGCCGGTGTCCAGCGGCAGCACCCGGATGTCGGAATAGACATTCTGGAAGAAGGAGGCGTTGGTCTTTGTGGAGAAGGAATCAATCAGAATCTCGTCGGCAGCACCCTGGGGCGCCTGCCCGCAAGCGGTGGCAAGCGCCACCAGCGCCGCGACACCGAAATAGGAAAAGAAATTTTTCATCGTATCGCGAATATAACAAAAAAAAAATCAGAGACCGTCGATAGTCTCTGATTTTCAACTGGTGAGGCTTAGCAGATTTGAACTGCTGACCTCTTGCCTGTCAAGCAAGCGCTCTGAACCAACTGAGCTAAAGCCTCGTTTGGGAATGCAAAGATACACAAAATTTTGAATAATCAATGCACCCCCACAGATTATTTTGT
>JAILDI010000063.1 GCA_024689525.1 Bacteroidales bacterium | reverse complement strand
GCAATGAAGGAACTGAAGGTCCCCTGTGTGCTTCTGGCGCCCACCGGCCGCTCGGCAAAAGTGCTGTCGCAGTACTCCGGAATGGCCGCCAGCACCATCCACAAGCATATTTATCGACAATCTTCAATGGGGGCCGATGGGATGGGCCGCTTCACCCTAAGCCCCAATAAAGCCCGCGGAACCCTTTTCGTGGTGGACGAAGTATCGCTCATCGGCACCGACCTGGACACTGAAAAGGCGATGTTCGGCTCCGGGAATCTTTTGAAGGACCTGGTGGAGTTCCTGCGCAACGGTACTGACTGCAAGATGATAATGCTGGGGGACGATGCACAATTACCGCCGGTTGGCCTGGATGTATCTCCGGCCCTGTCGTCGGAGTATATGGCCGGGGCTGGGGGAGTGCGCTTCGAGAGACTCTCCGAGGTGGTTCGCCAGCAGGCGGACTCAGGGATATTGCGCAATGCCACTATGTTGAGGTCGATGATTGCCGATGGAGCCCTGGTGGAGTTGCGTGATCTGGGCCTGACGGTATCGGACGATGTGGTGAGGATAGGCGGGGGAGAACTCATCGACACGCTTTCTGAAGCATATTCCCGCTACGGGGAAGACAGGACGGTTGTGCTTTGCCGATCGAACCGCCGTGCCAACCGCTACAACGCCGGAATCCGCGCCCAGGTGCTTTTCCGCGAAGAAAGGCTGGTTCGCGAGGACAGGCTGATGGTGGTGAAGAACTGCTACTACGGTATGGAGGAGTTTGAAGGCTCTGATTATATCGCCAACGGTGATATCGCGCGCATCCTCCGCGTTTCCAGATACGAGGAGCGCTACGGTTTCCAGTTCGCGGAGGCCCGCCTGGCATTCCCGGACTACGGCGACCAGGAACTGGTGGCCAAGATCCTGCTGGACACCCTGGAGGCGGAGGCCCCGGCCCTGACCTACGAACAGTCCCGCGCCCTGTACGAGGGAGTATCCGAGGACTACAGCCATCTGAGCACCAAAAAGCAGCGCTACGACGCCGTGCACGCGGATCCGTTCTTCAATGCGCTGCAAATCAAATACGCCCACGCCATCACCGCCCACAAGTCCCAGGGCGGCCAGTGGGACTGCGTCTTCATCGACAACCCCTTCTGGCACGACGACGTAACTTTGGATGATTTGAAATGGCTCTACACCGCCATCACCCGCGCCACCGACCGCGTCTACCTGGTTAATTTCCGCGACGAGTGCTTTAGGTGATTCCCCGGTGCCCCCACAGACACCCATTATTGGCGCAAAATACTCGCTTTTCTGGGCTCTTTGCGCCCGTAATCGGCTGATAATCAAGCATCATTGCAGCTTATCCGTGTGCACACTTTTGAACACGGATAAGTATCCGTACATTGTCGGCCTAAATTGGCCGTATTATGGACGAAGACCTATTATATAAAGAAAAGAACGAGACCTTAGTCAAAGTCAATGAAAGACTTGAAGAAGTGTCTCGTTCTAAATCAGATCAGTCTTTAAATCGTGACATTAACACGAGCTTAAGCGAGAACCCTGCCTATAGCAGCCACTTGAGCGCTGAATCCGATGCAAAAGTAAGAAAGAAATCCTTAAAAACCAAGAGCTTACTGGAAAATCTGGCTATTTTTATCGGTTCCATCTCTACAGACGGTATCACGGCAAAAGAATTCAATAAAAAACTGGTAAGAGCAATTGGTGTTAATGATATGAAGCAGTTGTCCGATTACTTCACGTTTGACACACCCGTCGGCAAAGTATCCTTGCGCCTTTCTCCCCATCACGCTCACGCAAGAACATATCGAGGGAAAGCGAACAGGGCCGACAAAAACATATCGTTGGTCATAACCGTTCCGGAATTAGATAAAGGTAAGTTTAAGGTCGACAAAAGGGTGGAGCTTGTTGAGTTTGTATATGACTCACCGAATGAGGAAAGGCTCCTTAAGATCGCCAAAGGCATCTTTAATCTTGTTGATACCGGTAGTTATGTGGATTTGGCCGATGCGGATATGATGTACAACTCTCCCACGCACCAAAACACTAATCCGTGATTTGTGGCGTTTTCCCGGATGAGTTTGCGCGGCAAGGGAAAAATGAGTATTTTTGCCATATAACAAAACGAACAGATGATGAAGAAAGTAGTTCTGGTGGTGGCGATGGCGCTGCTGGTGGCGGCAGGCCTGAGCGCACAGGAGTTTACGCCCATTCCCACGGAGTGCAAGTGGGTGTCAGAGTCGATGGTGGTGTATTCTTACGACGGCAGTTTTGCCGATGAGGGGTGTTTCGGCATCCAGGTGCCCAAGTGGAAGAAGGTGGAGGGGGTGAAGAGCCCGGAGCGCTATAGCGGTGTTCCCGTGGAGCCGAAGGGTGCCGTGAATTCCACCTTTTCGCCGGATTCCACCCTTGTGGCCTTTACGCGCGACGGGGACTTGTATGTCATTCCTGCCGATGGCGGCAATGAGACCAGGCTCACCTTTGATGGCAGCACTACCGTGTATAACGGATATGCCTCCTGGGTGTACTACGAGGAGATTTTCGGGCGTCCGTCCAAATACCGTGCGTTCTGGTGGAGCCCGGATTCCCGCAAGATCGCGTTCTATCGCTTCGACGACACGCAGGTGCCGATGTTCCCCATCTATTCGCCCTTCGGCCAGGACGGCAGTCTCCGCGAGACGCGCTATCCCAAGGCGGGGGAGAAGAACCCGGAGGTGAGAATCGGCTTTATCGACCTTGAGAATCCCGGGTCGATAGTTTGGGCCGATTTCGACCCCACGGAGGACCAGTACTTCGGCACTCCTTTCTGGGGCGATGATTCCCGCACGCTGTTCGTGCCCCGCGAGCCCCGTATCCAGAATACGCTGGATCTTTTCGCTGTGGCGGCCTCAGACGGTAGCAAGAATGCGATTTATCACGAGACCTATCCCACCTGGCTGGACTGGCCGGACGGGATGCTGTTCACCAAGAAGGGCCTGTATATGGTGCGAGCCTTCGAGACCGGATGGCAGCAGGCGTATTTCCTGTCGTATGACGGCTCACAGTTCAAGCGCCTCACTGACGGCGAGAACTGGCGTATGGAGCTTGTCCGCGTGGAAGAGGACGGCACTCTGTACTTCATTGCGGAGAGGGATTCGCGCGTGGCATCGGCCCTTTATAAGGTGTCTCCCAAGGGGAAGATTACGGCGGTTTCGGATGTGAGCAAGAATGCTCTGTCGGCCTCATTCTCCCCGGACGGGAAGTTCGTGAGCGTGATTCAGTCGTCGCTGGATACTCCTTGGGAAGTGTGGCTGTACAATACGAAGAAGCCGGCCAAGTCGTTCAAGGTGGCCTCAATGGCGGGGCCGGATTTCAAGGCGGAGGGCATAGGCCGGATTATTACCATAGAAAACGACGGATTCGAGCTGCCGGGAGTGATTTATTACCCGGCGGGGTTCGATCCTTCGAAGAAATATCCCGTCCATGTCGATATCTACGGCGGACCGGATACCCCGCAGGTCTTCGACCGCTGGGTGTTCCCTGCGCGCTACAAGTGGTATTCCGACAATGGCATCATCGAACTGATTGCCGATTGCCGCGCTGCAGGCCATAACGGCCGCGCCGGGCTGGATATGATCTACAAGCATCTGAACACCGTGGAGGTGCAGGACTTCATCGCCTGGGCCCGCTACCTGCAGAGCCTTCATTATGTGAAGGCCGATAAGATAGGCGTGGAGGGATTCTCCTTCGGCGGTACGATGACGGCTATGCTGGTGATGACCGCGCCGGACGCCTACCACTACGGCATTGCTGGTGGGGGAGTGTACGACTGGATGCTATACGACACCCATTACACGGAGCGCTTCATGTCCACGCCCCAGGACAATCCTGAAGGCTACCGCGACTCACAGGTGCTGAAATATGCTTCCTGCTACAAGGTTCAGCCCGGTTCCGACGGCTCGGTGATGCTGAAACTCACCCACGGCACGGGCGACGACAATGTGCATTTCCAGAATACTCTGCTGCTGATTGATGCCCTGCAGAAAGCCGGGGCCGATTTCGACTTTATGATCTACCCCGACGGTATGCACGGCTACCGCGGCTACCAGGGGCGCCACTCCAACGAGAGCGACAGGGCTTTCTGGCTTAAGTATCTGAAGGACTGACGTCCTTGATGCTTTCCCGGTAGGCGCTGAAAACGCTGGATTTGGAAATGAAGCCCAGATAGGTGAAGTCTTCCTTCACGACGGGCAGGTTCCAGGCACCGGACTTTTCGAACTTGCGCATCACAGTATCCATGGACTCGCCTTCGAATATGAATTCGGGGGCGGGTTTCAAATAGTTCTTGACGCGTCGGGTTTCGTATAAATCCGTGCAGAACATATCGCGGCGGATATCTGTCAAATCCACGTAGCCCTGAAAACGCTTTTTGCCGTCCAGCACCGGGAAGATGTCGCGCTGGGATTCCGACACGGCGCGGGCGATGTCGCCGAGGCCGTCGTTGAGGCCGAGGGTTGTAAAGTTGGTTTCGATGACGGCCGATGGCTTCATCAGCGCAAGAACGGCCTGGTCGGAATCGTGGGTGAGGAGTTCCCCGCTGGCAGCAACACGCTTTGTGTAGATGGAGTACTTCTCGAACAGGCGCATCGTAAGGTGCGAGGTCACTGCCGTGAGGATGAGCGGGAACAACAGTTCATATCCGCCGCAGATCTCTGCGATAAGGAAGATGGCCGTCAGCGGGGCCTGCATCACGCCTGCCATAAGGCCTGCCATACCCACAAGCACGAAGTTGGGCACCGGCACCATCCCCGGGCTGATGAGGTTGATGAGCGACGCAGCCACAAAGCCCGCAATTGCGCCGCTGAACAGCGTTGGACCGAAGGTTCCGCCCACTCCGCCTCCCGCGTTCGTGAACGTCATCGAGAACACCTTGAGCACAAGGATCAGGGCGAATATCCACACCGGACCGGTTTCAGCGTTCTGAAGCATAGGGGCAAGGGACTCGTAGCCCTCTCCCTTGAGGGGAGGGAGGAAGTATATCATCGCTCCCAGAGAAGCGGCGCACAGTATCCACTTGACCCAGGGGCTCTTGAGCTTGCCCAGAAGGTCCTCCATAAACAAGGTGGTACGCAGGAAGTAT
>JAILDI010000037.1 GCA_024689525.1 Bacteroidales bacterium | reverse complement strand
ACTGGACAGATTCCCATAATGAGGTCTGCTGGTTTTGGTGCTGTAATTCAGCATTACCTGAACCGGATTCTGCGACTGTGCGCCGATGACCCCGGCGTAGGATACATTGGGGAACCAGTTGCCGTAGTCGCGGGTCAGGTTGTTTGCGGGAGTCACGGCATCCGTGTAGGCATAATGTACCCACTCGTAACGTACCCCGGCGCTGAACTGTCCTACCTTGGGCAGGTAGCAACCGTAAGAGGCGAATCCGGCGATCTTGTCCTCTTTCACAGTAGCCTGCGAAGCCGGGATGTCGATGCCATCCACCGAATAATTGTCTATCCGGCGGGAGAAAGTCTCCTCCGTTCCGGCCTGCAGCTGACCCTTCCAGATGGGATAGGAAAGGACTGCTTTGGCGGCATACATGCGCCCGACATTTGTACTGCTGCTCTGGATGGCGGCATCGTGCGTCATATCGCTCGTCTCCATGGATACGGACTTGGTGCTGTCGTCCGTGCCGTAATAGTCCAGGTTCACGTCAATACCCAGTTTTCCAGCGACGAGGCCGTTGTAATAGAGGTTGGCGCCCAGGTTATACGGCGGCCATGCCCCCATCGAGTCATCCGACATTGTGGAAAGTTTATCTATCAGCGTCCTGTTCTCGAACACGTTGTCGTTCACCTCCGTATGAACGTTGTAGGTCAGATGCCTGCCCCATTCCACCTTGCCGCCCAGGAAGTGATTATCGGCCATCTGCCAGTTCACGCCGGCGTTGCCATAGATGGAACTGCCGATGTATTCGTTCAGCAGCGTTCCCTTGTTCTCGAAGAGCCAGTCATCCCCGGCGGCAGTGGTGCCGAAGGTTTGTTTCTCCAGGTAACTTTCCTGCCGGGAAGTATTGCGGGCATAGTTCACCCCTGCGAAGATATCCACACCGCCGGTGCGGTAGTTCACATTGATGGCCCCGAAGGGGTCATTGCCCTTGGCCCAGCGCTGGGACTGTGCATCGGAGGCGTTCAGGTTGAAGCCGAAGCCGTCGCCCTGGCGCCGGATGGTCTTGATTCGCACCACGGCACGGACCGTAGCATCATACTGCGCACCCGGGTTGGTAATGACCTCGACGCTTTGTATCTCGTTGCTTTGCAGGCGGTCCAGCTCGGAAGCGTCGCTCACGCGGCGCCCGTTGATGTATACCAACGGCGAACCTTTGCCGATAACCTCCAGGCCGTTCTGCCCCTTGATGAGCCCCGGAGTTTTAGAAAGCACGTCATTGGCCGTGCCCACATTTTCCAATACGGACCCCCGGACGTTGGTCTGGAGTCCTTCGCCCGTAAGTTTGGTCTTGGGCATCACGGCTCTTGCCACGGCCCCTTCCAGCATCATAGAATCGTCGGATAGGGTAATCACGGCCCCGTCAACGGGAGCGAGATACACCGTCTTGTAGCCCAGCATGGCCACCATCATGATGCCGTCGGTTTCGCTGGTCACTATATTAAAGGTACCGTCTTCCTCAGTCACGACGCCGCATACAACGGTGGAGTCGGCTTTGGAGAGCACAGCCACATTGGCATAAGGGACCGGCTCACCTTTCTCATCCACAACTTTTCCCTTCCAATCGCCTTTCGCCAGGGCGGGAAGCGAGGCTACTGCGAGAATAAACAATACAATCAGTCGTTTCATCGTTTGTCCATATTTTTTCACCTGCAAAGTTAGTGTATATAGCGTTCCGAAATAAAAACTAATATGGACAATGATGTGGACAATTGCGCATTATTCCCGCAATCTAATTGGACATTCACGCTCCTTTGTTTATTTTTGTACCGAACTGAAACGGAACATCGATTATGGCAAGACCGGTTACTGTCACAAAAGAAAGAATACTTTCTGCATCCCTTGATTTGGTGCGCTCCGGAGGGCCCGCAGCCCTTACATCCCGGAACCTCTGCGCCCGCCTTAGCTGCGGTGCCAACGCCATCTTCTCCTCTTTCGGCTCCATTCAAGGAGTCCGGGACGCCGTTCGGGAGGAAGCCCGGAAACTGTACCGGAAGCGGGTGGGTGACGGCTTTATGCTCAATCCTCCTTTCAAGGGCTTTGGCATGGCCTTTATCTGGTTCGCCATAGACGAGCCGCATCTGTTCTCCTTGATTATGGAAGCGCAGACACAGCCAACTTCCTACAAAGACTATATCGATACCTATATTGGCTTCAAGGAGGAGAGTCTCTCTGCAATAACGGACACCTTCGGCCTGCAAGAAGAAGATGCCGAGATGCTTTATTATCAACTCATTCTGGTAGCCCTCGGTCTTGCATTAACCTGCACCAGCGGGAAAAGTCCGCTCACCATTCCGCAGGTGAGCGAAATCCTGGGCAAGAATGTCCGGGCCTTCCTGATGGTCATCCGTGCAGGAAACGACGAGCGGGAGGGATTCGTCCCGAACACCGGCGGAGGTCCTGGCGGCGAAGTCGATTCTTATGTGATGATGCATGTGCTCATCGGCCAGAATCACCTGCTGCAGGAACTCCGTGCCCGTCCCCGCTATATTCAGGATGAAGAATGGGCCGAATTGGAACGGATGCTCCGGAATTCATCCGACCTTACGCCCGAATCTCTCCGTCAGGCGCATCCAGGCCTGACAAAAGGCGATATCCGCGCCTACATTCTCTCACACCTGCAATTCTCCGTATCCGATCAGGCCGTCCTCCTGGGAATCTCACCCGCCTCCGTCACCAAAGCCCGCCAGCGGCTCAAGGCAAAACTGTTACCTTGATTAAGTTTCCTACGTTCTGATACCCGGTGCGGTCCTGCAGCAATGCAAGGCCGCACCTTTCATATTTTGTCCCCCGGCCTTCTATTATCACAACATAATAATATCACCCTCAGAATTTCGGGGACAATTCGGGGACAAACTTGAAATCGTATTTTTGTTATATCGTTGATTTACAATATAATACGAAATTGTACTATTTCCTGCATCGGGAAATAAATGCCAGGACTATTTGCATAATAGCTCCATCGATGTAAATTGAGGCGCCATCCCCTGGGACTCGTAAAATGCCTTTGCTCCCGGGTTTCCTTCCCAGACGTGAAGGGTGATGTTGTGGCATCCTTTCTCCTTTGCAAACGCCTTCACATATTTGAACAATGACGTGCCGATATGAAGGCCGCGCACCGATTCCATAACGCATAAATCATCTACATAAAGTGTTGTAATCGGCATTAGCGCTCCACTGTCTTGATGCTGAATGGCACAGAAAACATATCCCAGAACGGCTCCTTCCCTGTCGTATACGAAGACCGGGGTATTTGGATTATCAAAGATGGACAGAAGTTCTTCGTCGGTGTATTTCTTCCCTGCAGGGCGGAACAGGTCCGGCCTGGCGGCATGATGCACGGCCAGCACCAGTCGCAGGAGCGTGTTGATCGCTTCCAGGTCGCGGGGTTCCGCAGGGCGTATAATGAATTCTGACATGACTGACACTATTGTTTATCCTAGCACGACATCCAGCACCATCATCAGCGCAAATCCGATGGCAAAACCAATTGTGCCGATGTTTGAGTGCTTTCCCTGAGAATAATCCGGAACCAACTCTTCGACGACCACGTAGAGCATTGCGCCGGCGGCGAAGGTCAACATATACGGCATAATACCCAGTATGGAGGTAGCCAAAAGCAGGACCAGTGCGCCTCCGATTGGCTCTACGATGCCGCTTAAAGCGCCAATGCCGAATGCCCTCCAGCGGCTATTCCCTTCAGCCCTTAAAGGCATTGAGATGATAGCTCCTTCCGGCACATTCTGAATGGCTATGCCCAGCGACAGGGCCAAGGCTCCTGCCATATTGAAATCGGCAGTAAGGGCACCTGCGATGGCCACGCCCACGGCCATTCCTTCCGGGAAGTTGTGGATGGTGACGGCTAGCGCAAGTTTGGCGGTGCGGGATAAACGACTCTTGGGGCCTTCAGTCTCTCCGTTTGCGTGCAGGTGCGGCGTGATATAGTCTATCAGGAGCAGGAAGGCAAAACCGGCTAACAATCCGATGGTCGGGGCTATGACTGCAGATGTCCCCTGCCCCATCTCTATTGCAGGAATGATCAGTGACCACACCGATGCTGCCACCATAACGCCAGAAGCAAAACCAAGCAGCACCTTTTGAAGCAGGGCGGGCATATCGCGCTTCATAAAGAACACGAAGGCCGATCCCAGGGCTGTCCCCAGGAAAGGAATCATCAATGCAGTTACAATCTCACCAGCGCCCGAGCACTGGTCGATAATGTATTGTACAAAGTCTGGATAACTAGCCATACATTATGATTAATCAGATATTGAATTCCATGCTCTTGTGCAGGATTCCTCACTCTATATTCAGAAATAACGTCTGACAGATTGTTTGTACAACCGATACTCTTCCCCGAAGTCGGCCTCGAGGCGCTTCTCTTCGGAACGGACCTGCAGCGTCAGCAGGAAGATTTCAACGGCGAATAATGCTATCGGCCATAGGCTTTGAAGCCAAATAAGAACGCCGATATCGTAAATGTAGACACCCAAAAGCATAGGATTCCGGGAGAATCTATATGGCCCGTCAGTCATCAGATGCTTTGTCCTGGGCGCAACTTCGTGATTGTATGCATCGAAAGGATTACCTTCGCCAACCCTTTTCATATGCACTATGGACCAGATGCTCAATGCAAGGCCGGGAATCATCAAAACTATGGCTGTAATCGCCCACGGCAGTGCCGGCGCCCAAGGGAAAGGCCTTCCAGACATCCACCACATCAATGCTGGAATACCGGCCACGAAGACCAGAAACCCCAGAATATAACCGAATGCGTTCCTCATAATTCCCAGACATCTATTTTTCAAATATAATATTTTTCGCTGAAAATGAGTAAATTTGAGCCATGGAATACCTGTCAAAGCAACGATACGACGAGCTTGTAGCCGAGTTGAAGCAACTTATCGAGGTGGTCTACCCAAAGATAAAGGACGACCTCGCGGAGGCTAGTGCCCAGGGAGACCGGAGCGATAATGCGGGATACCGTGAGGCAAGGCGTAACCAGGCGAAGACCATCAGCCGTATCCGTTTCCTTCAGAGGCTATTGGAGAATTCACGCGTTATCGACCCTGACGCTCTCCCTAAGGACAGGGTTTCCCTTCTGAGCCGGGTTGAATTCACGAATCTTGCCACGAATACCCGTATGACATTCCAGATAGTCAGCCCTCACGAGATGGACCTCGAGGCTGGCCGGATTTCCCTAAAATCCCCTATCGGCGCCGCACTGATGGGCAAGAAGGTTGGTGAAATAGCAGAAGCGCAGGTCCCTTCCGGAACACTGCGCCTCAAGATTGAAAAAATTACGCTCGACTGAGTTTTTCAATCATATCATCAAGCATGCCGAAAAGGTTGGGAAAGGTTTCCGGCGTTAAGCTTTCACAAAGGACCGCATTGCCCATAGTTTCAGGTACATCGGTCAATGCCTTTTGAAGGTCACGGCCTTTTTTCGTGAGTTTCACGATCATTTGGCGGGCATCCTTCTTGCCCTGGTTGCGGGTTACTATGCCCTCGGCCTCCATCCTTTTCAGGAGGGGCGTTACTGTATTGGTCTCCAGCATAAGCCGTTTGGCGATATCGTTCACCGGTTGTTCGTCTTTCTCCCAAATAACCAGCAGAACCAGATACTGGGGATATGTGAGACCATGCTCACTCAGAAGTGGATGATATGCCTGAGTGAGCAGTCTCGAAGCGGTGTAAAGCCGGAAACAGAGCTGGTTGTCCAGTTTGAACTTTTCCTCCATTATAACATCTCCTCAATGTCCTTCTCGAACGATGCAGGCTCGGCAACCGGAGCGAAACGCTTGATAACAGTTCCGTCGCGATTGATCAGGAACTTTGTGAAGTTCCAGAGTATGTCGCTGTCTTTCTCGACACTTTTGCTGATACCCTTGAGCAACTTCTGCGTAGCCTTGGCTTTGAGGCCTTTGTATTCCTCTGAAGGGGCCGCAGATTTTAGATAAGTATATACAGGATCCTCTGTGGGGCCGTTCACGTCAATCTTCTTCATCAGCTGGAAAGTGACTCCGTGATTGATGCGGCAGAACTCCGCGATTTCCTCGTCGGAGCCGGGCTCCTGATGGGCGAACTGGTCACAAGGGAAACCTACGATGGCCAATCCCCTATCCTTATATTTCTGATAAAGGGCCTCCAGGCCGTCATACTGAGGGGTAAAACCACACTTGGACGCAGTGTTCACAATAAGCAGCACTTTGCCTTCAAACTGCGCGAAGTCAAATTCAAGGCCCTTGTTGTTAAGAGTCTTGAAGTCATAGATCTTTGCCATATTACAGCTGTTTAACAAGCCAGTTCTGATAACCGATCTTCTCGATGAGATCCAGCTGCTCCTCGTCCCAGTACAGGTCCTCTTCCTCGTCCAGCAGATAAGCTTTGGTAAGGTCGTAGGTGGTGGGGTCGCCTGCAAGAGCGGGCATTGCTTTGTAGAGTGTCTCTACGCCTTCCTTCTGAAGTTTGTAGTCAGCCTCGATGTAAGCCTTGGGATCTTCGATCAGCTTTGCCTCGCTGCAAACCTTTACTTCGGGAACGACTCCAAGGTCGAGCATGCGGTCGGTATATTTCTCCACCCAGGCCATTTCTTCTGTATAATGGCCGATGTACTTCTCGCCCAGCTTCGTGAAGCCCTGGCTCTTTAAGAGTTGTCCCTGCATCTTGTGTACGAAAGCGCTGCCGGCAAGCTCGTTGATGATCATCTGAGAGATCTGAATTGTGTTTGTAAAGTCCATAATGATTTATTGTTAGTTGTTATTTATATCGTTCACGACGCAAATATACAACTTTATTTTTATATCGCAAGCGATATTTTGAAAATAATGACAAAAACTTTACAATTCAGCCTTCAGAACAACTATCGAACTATCTTTGAACAGGCTCTCGGGAATGCGGATTTCGGTGCATCCGCCTTCGCTCGCAATATCCAAAACCTGCCCGGTCTCAAGTGCGCAACACCCTTTTGTAAGCACAGAAGGGATCGAGACAGAGGATTTGGGCTCCGTTATTAAGATATAGAGGTACTTCTCATCCCCATCCGTTTTCTCCGTAAGATACACTTCCCCATCATCCACTTTAAGCGATGACGGTTTCGTACCGTAAATAGCCTCTCCGTTTGCCCCCAGCCATGCTCCCATCTCCCTGAGGCGCCTCACGGCCGGAACCGGGAGCGTGCCGTCCGCCTTGGGGCCGACGTTAAGCAGATAGTTGCCTCCCATCGAGGTATTGCTGACCAGATAACGCAGCATCCTTGTCGCCGGCTTCCAGTTATAATCCTTGCTATGATATGCCCAGGAGTTCTGCATGGTAGCCGGAGTCTGCCAAGGCTTGTCCAGCATCTCCTTAGGATAAGAATTGTCGTGCATCTCCAGGAAATCGATGTTCTCCCCCGGATTCGAGAAGCATATACGGCCGTTTATGAGGCATTTGTCGCTATAAGTCCTCACCAGGCGAATAAGCTCGTCCCGTCGTTCCGGGGTGATGTGGTTGTCCCAGCCCCAGGTGTCAAACCAAAGAAGGTCGGGATCGTATTTCTCGATTAGTTCCTTTACCTGCGGAAGGGATTTCCTCTGCCAATACTTTTCGAAGTCTTCATCAGGACGCCAGGGATACCAAAACGGCATTGCTCCGTCCGGATCTTCCCAATCCTGCCAGTGAGAATAATAGAATCCATATTTGAGGCCATATTTCTTGCATGCAGCCACCAGAGGGCCGAGCAGGTCTTTCTTGTAAGGAGTCGCGGCGATATCGAAGTCCGACACTTTGGAATCCCAAAGGGCGAAACCATCATGGTGTTTTGCAGTGATCACCAGATACTTCATTCCTGCGTTGAAGGCCTCCCTGACCCAGCTTTCAGGGTCATAATTTACCGGGTTAAACTCGTTAACAAGCCCATTGTAGTAGTCGTCGGGCACCTCAAGACGGGGCTTGATCCATTCGGCGTACCACGAGTTTCCCTGCGGGAACGACTTATCGGGCATTGTGTGCCCATTGTAGCTACCTTCCAGGATGGAATACAGCCCCCAGTGGATGAACATTCCGAATTTGGCATCTTTGAACCACTCTACCTTTTGCGGATCCAGTTTCAGGGACACATCCGAAGATGTCTTTTTATCGGTGCACCCCGTGGCAAATGCTACCAGAAAGGCGCATATTACGATAATACGTTTATTCATATTAAGACAAACATATCGCTTTGACAAAACTCATGAACAGCGGGTGAGGATGCAGCACCGTGGAGGAATACTCGGGATGGAACTGGGTGCCGATGTACCAGCGCAGCGAGGGGATTTCGACGATTTCCACCAGGTCTGCATCAGGGTTGACACCCACGCATTGCATGCCGGCCTTCTCGAAATCTTCCCTGAAGCGGTTGTTGAACTCATAGCGGTGCCTGTGACGTTCCTGGATGTTTTCCTGCCCGTCATAGGCCTCGGACGCACGGCTGCCCGGGCGTATCCGGCAGGGATACGCGCCAAGCCTCATGGTGCCGCCCATCTGGGTTATATTCTTCTGCTCTTCCATCAGGTCGATGACATTATGCGGCGTAGAAGGATTCATTTCGCTGCTGTCCGCGTCTGCCAGGCCGAGGACGTTACGGGCAAACTCTATGACCATCATCTGCATTCCCAGGCAGATGCCGAAGCAGGGAATGTCGTGCGTGCGGGCATACTCGGTGGCAATGATCTTCCCCTCTATCCCTCTCTGTCCGAATCCCGGGCAGATTACCACTCCGGCCATGCCCGAGAGCAGCCCGGCAATGTTCTTCCGTGTGACGCCTTCGCTGTTTATGAACTGGATCTTCACCTTCACACCGTTGTAGATACCGGCAAGGTTCAGGCTCTCCCGGATGCTCTTGTATGCATCCTGAAGGTCGTATTTGCCGACCAGGGCGACCTCCACCTCGCGGGTGGCGTTGCGCTGCTTGGCAAGGAACGAGTGCCAGTTCTTCATCGCAGGAGTCTCCCCCACCGGGATGCCTATCTTGCGGAGGATGGCGGCATCCAGCCCCTGCCTCTGCATGCTGACAGGCACTTCGTAGATGCTGGGCAGATCCTCACTCTGCACCACGCATTCGAGGTCGACGTTGCAGAAGGAGGCGACTTTCATCCGCATGGCATCGTCCAGGTGGCGTTCGGTGCGCAGGACCAGGATGTCCGGCTGTATCCCCATGCCCAGCAGTTCCTTGACGCTGTGCTGCGTGGGCTTGGTCTTCAGCTCTTCCGCCGCTTTCAGGTAGGGAACGTAGGTCAGATGAACGCACACAGCGTCCCTGCCGAGTTCCCACCGCATCTGGCGTATGGCCTCCATGAAGGGGGCGCTCTCGATATCGCCTATCGTGCCGCCAACCTCGGTAATTATGAAGTCCAGATCCTCTTCAAGATCCTTCCGGAGCATCCTGCGCTTGATCTCGTCGGTGATATGAGGTACGACCTGGATGGTCTTGCCGAGGTAGTCCCCGTGCCTTTCCCGGTCGATGACGGTCTTGTATATCCTGCCTGTGGTCACGGAGTTGTCCCGTGTGGTGTGGATGCCCGTGAAGCGCTCGTAATGCCCGAGGTCCAGGTCGGTCTCCATGCCGTCGTTGGTCACGTAGCACTCCCCGTGTTCATATGGATTCAGGGTGCCGGGGTCGATGTTGATGTAGGGGTCGAATTTCTGGATGGTCACCTTGAAGCCCCTGGCCTGCAGCAATTTGCCAATGCTGGCGGAAATAATACCCTTCCCGAGGGAAGATACCACACCGCCGGTAATGAAGATGTATTTCTTGTTCATGTCCTGTTTAATTGATGAACAGCAGTTCGCGGTACTTGGGAAGAGGCCACATCTTGTTGTCCACCACTTCTTCCAGCTTGTCTATTGGCTTGCGGAGAGCTGCGAAGCTCTCGGCGATGTCGTGATAGGCCAGGGCGCGCTCATAGTCGTTCTCGATGGCGTTGGCGGCTTTGCGGGCTTCTTTCATCTCTGCGGCTCGCACGCGGACCTGCTCAACGTACTTGTTGATGTCGTCGAGTATGCCGAGTTCCGTGGTGCAGTTGTCCAGATTGCCATATATGCCCTTCGCCAGGGTGACCTCCTTCAGGAGCTTGGCCTTGTATTCGAGAGCTGCGGGGATGATGTGGTTGATAGCCATGCGCACCATCACGCGGGACTCGATCTGTACCTTCTTTATATAGGTTTCCCACTTGACCTCGTTGCGGGCCTTGAGTTCCTTCTCGGAATAAACACCGGTCTTGGTGAACATTTCCACGGACTCCGGCTTGGTGAACTCGCAGAACATCTTGGGAACATTGGTTTCCACGTTCAGGCCGCGCCTGGCCGCTTCTGCCTTCCATTCATCAGTGTAGCCGTTGCCATCGAAGCAAACCACATCTATGATGGATTTGATAATGGGCTTCAGGGCGTCCATTATGGCGATATTTGTCTTCTTGCCTGCAGCAATCTCCTTGTCGACGGCGGCCTTGAAGTCGATGAGCTGCTCGGCCACGGCCGCATTCAGGGTGGTCAGGGCACCGGAACAGTTTGCGCAGGAGCCCACCGCACGGAACTCGAAGCGGTTGCCGGTGAAGGCGAAAGGCGAGGTGCGGTTGCGGTCGGTATTGTCTACGAATATCTCGGGAATTTCCACCAGGCCGAGTTTCTTACCCTTCTTGCCAGCGATTTCTATAGGAGTGTCGGAGGGAACTTCGAGCAGTTTGTGCAGCACTTCCGTCATCGTGCGGCCCAGGAAGGCGGATACGATGGCGGGCGGAGCCTCGTTGGCACCCAGCCTGTGGGCGTTGGTAGCGCTTGCGATGGATGCCTTCAGCAGGCCGTTGTGCTTCTGCACGGCTGCCAGCACGTTTACGAAGAACGTGATGAACTGCAGGTTGCCATTGGCATCCTTGCCGGGAGCCAGAAGAGATGTGCCCGTATCCGTACCGAGAGACCAGTTGTTGTGTTTTCCGGAACCGTTCACGCCGGCGAAGGGTTTCTCGTGCAGGAGAACCACGAAACCGTGCTTGCGTGCGATGCGGTTCATAAGGTTCATCACTATCTGGTTCTGGTCGTTGGAAAGATTCGTTTCCCCGAAGATGGGGGCCAGTTCGAACTGGTTGGGAGCTACTTCGTTATGTCGTGTTTTGAGCGGGATGCCCAGACGGTGTCCGGCGACTTCCAGGTCGCGCATGAAAGCGGCCACACGCGGAGGAATAGCTCCGAAATAGTGGTCGTCCAGCTGCTGGTTCTTCGAGGAGTTATGGCCGAAAAGGGTGCGCCCGGTGATCATCAGGTCCGTACGGGCGGAATAGAGGGATTCATCCACAAGGAAGTACTCCTGCTCCCAGCCGAGATATGAATAGACTTTCTCTACCTTAGGGTCGAAGAGTTTACAGATGGGCACGGAAGCATCGCTGACGGCCTTCAGGGCTCGCTTGAGCGGAGTCTTGTAGTCCAGTGCCTCGCCCGTATAGGATATGAATACGGTGGGGATGCAGAGGGTATCGTCGAGGATGAAAACGGGAGATGTCGGATCCCAGGCAGTGTAGCCGCGGGCCTCGAAGGTGGCGCGGATGCCACCGTTGGGGAAAGAGGACGCATCCGGCTCCTGCTGCGCGAGCATCTTGCCGTCGAAGGTCTCGATAACTCCACCGTTTCCATCGTAGTCGATAAGCGAATCATGCTTCTCAGCAGTACCTTCAGTCAGAGGCTGGAACCAGTGGGTTACATGCGTTACACCATGCTCCATGGCCCATTCCTTCATTCCGCGTGCAACGCCGTCAGCAGTCTTGCGATCCAGAGCCTGACCGCCTTCGATGCATGCAAGAAGAGCCTTGAGACTGTCTTTGTCCAGATACTTGCACATCTTTTTGCGGTCGAACACCAACTCGCCGTAGTAGTCTGAGGTCTTTTCGGCAGGGACCTCGGCGGGAACCACCTTCTTTTCGAAGGATTCTTTAACCAGATCGAATCTATCCATAAGGCAATACTAATTAACCCATAAAGGTAAATATTATTTCGAAAATATCATTGTATTTTTTCAGCAGATTGACTAATTTTGTAACCCGTATTCAACACATTACCTTTATATGAAATACGGGTTCGACAACGGGAAATATCTCAAAATCCAATCGGAACAGATCAAGAAGCGCATCGCCCATTTCGGCGACAAACTTTACATGGAATTCGGCGGCAAGCTCTTCGACGACTATCACGCCAGCCGCGTGCTGCCGGGCTTCGAGCCGGACAGCAAGTTGAAGATGCTGATGCAGCTCAAGGACGAAGCGGAGATAGTTATCGTTATCAGCGCCATCGACATAGAAAAGAACAAGATTCGCAGCGACCTGGGCATAACCTACGACGTGGACGTGCTTCGCCTGAGGGATGAATTCCTCGCCAGGGACCTGAGCGTCAACAGCGTCGTCATCACCCACTTCAACGGCCAGGCGAGCGCCGAGGCTTACCGCAAGCGCCTGGAGGGCATGGGAATCAAGGTCTATTTCCATCACACTATAGAAGATTATCCCTACAACGTGGCCTTGATCGACTCCGACGAAGGCTTTGGAAAAAACGACTATGTGGAGACTACCAAACCGCTTATCGTTGTCACCGCCCCCGGTCCTGGCAGCGGAAAGATGGCTGTGTGCCTGAGCCAGCTATATCAGGAGAACAAGCGCGGCGTCAAAGCCGGATATGCCAAATTCGAGACCTTCCCCATCTGGAACCTTCCTCTCACCCACCCCGTGAACCTGGCCTACGAGGCCGCCACGGCGGATCTGGAGGATGTGAACATGATAGACCCGTTCCACCTCGAGGCATACGGCGAAACGGCCGTAAACTACAACCGGGACGTGGAGATATTCCCGGTCATGAACGCCCTGTTCATGGACATCTACGGCGAATCCCCCTACAAGTCCCCCACCGACATGGGTGTGAACATGGTAGGATTCTGCATCAGCGACGACGATGTATGCCGCGAGGCCGCCAGGCAGGAGATAATCCGCCGTTACTACTCCGCCCTCTGCAACTTCGCGGACGGCAAGGCCACTGAAAGCGAGGTCAACAAGATAGCCCTGCTGATGAAGAGGGCGCAGATCTCCACCGCCGACCGTCTTACCACGGTTGCCGCCAAAGACAGGATGGACCGCTCCCACGTCGCCTCGGCCGCCATCGAGCTGAGAGACGGCACGATCCTTACCTCGGAGACCAGCCCTCTGCTCGGCCCCAGCGCCGCCCTCCTGCTGAATGCACTCAAGCATCTCGCCGGAATCGCACACAACGTGAAGCTCATCCCCCAGACCATGATCGCCCCTATACAGACAACGAAGGTCACCTACCTGCACGGGCATAACCCCCGCCTGCACACGGACGAGGTTCTGGTGGCCATCTCGATGATGAGTCTGATAGATGAGAACTGCAAGCTGGCGCTCGAGCAGCTGCCCAACCTTGCAGGCGCGCAGGTTCACTCCACCGTTATGCTGAGTGAAGTGGACCGCAAGACTTTCAGTAAGCTGGGAATAGGCCTTACCTGCGACCCTGTGCGGAAGATATTACATTAACCCTCCAGGTAATACCCAATTCGAAATTGTTACGGTTTCTGTCGCTGTCTCCATAGAAGACGGCGTGCAGGCGCAGATTCTCACTGCCCAGAGGGAACCATTCCAGGCCGCATCCTGCATACAGATACTCGGTGTCCGGCGCGATAACCACATCGTATGCCCTGCCGTCTGCATCGACATTAGCAGCATCGTTCCATTCATAGCCTGCCTTGGCGCAGATGTTCCATTTTCCAACGCTCCAGATGAACTTGGAGATGATGGTCATGTCGCTGAAGAAAAACTGTTTCTGGCCGAACCAGGCACGGTTCATGATATCGATGTCGAGGATGGCATCCTTGAAGATGAAGTGGTTTCCGAGGGATATGTAGTTGATGAAATCTTTCCTGTTGTCTTCTACGAAGTTAACGCTCCAGAGCGTTTTCCACCAGGGAAGCACCTCGCCCATCCATGCCAGGTTGTAGGCATAGATTGCAGGGTCTCCGAGCGATAGCGGCGAATTGCATATCTGGGCCACAAGTCCTTGTGTTTCAGAGAAATGATATGTCGCAGAGCCGCCGAACGTAAAGCCCTGGTAGAGGTTGTTGCAGAACTTGCTGTAGTAGTAGACGTCGATAGGCGCGGCATCGTATTCATAACCGCCTATCAGAACCGCGTTCTTGCCGAAGAGGAAACTCCAGTGTTCGTTCGCTTTCCAGTTTAAATACATCATGTCGGTAGCATTGAACATGTTCTTCTCGTCGAACACCTTCTTGTTCAGCTTCTGACGTATGCGGTAGTTGATATCCGGGCTGATGTGCCCAAGCATCTGGAAGTTCAGATATTCACCTATAATCTGGCTGTTATAAACGCCGTTCTCGGTTTCCTGATGGAAGGTGGCCCTCATGTCGAAATACAGGTCGTCCACCTTGTTCTGTGCGAGGGCGGCGGTGCATAAGACCAGGCCCAGGAGTGCTATAAAGCTCTTTTTCATCAATGTGGTTGAAATAACAGACGAAATTAGGTTAATATTTTGATTTGTCAAAGCGTTTTTGCAATTTTGAATGATAAATCTGAAGACAATGACCAACATCCTCAAGCCCCTTGCCACGGGCAAGTTCTGGAAAGAGCTGATTATCATGACTTTAGGCATGTCCTTCGGGGCTGCCGCTGTGTATTATTTCCTGATTCCCAGCAAGCTTATCATAGGCAGCATATCCGGTCTTTCCATTGTGCTCTCCGAGGTGTTCGGGAACATGGGGTGGGCCATCAAGGCATCGACGCTCATTACCATCATCAACGCAATCCTTCTGGTTCTGGCCTGGCTGCTGATAGGAGCTGAATTCGGCATCAAGACGGTCTACACTGCCCTTATCCTCGGTCCACTGATCGATATGTGGGAAAAGATACTCCCCTTCGAGAAATTGATTACCGAAGGCACGTCCGTCATGAACGATCCCTGGCTGGACCTCATCTGTTTTGTGTTGATGCTCAGCATTTCCCAGGCCATTCTCTTCCGAATCAATGCATCGACGGGCGGTCTGGATATACTCGCCAAAATTGTAAACAAGTTCCTCCACTTCGACATAGGCGCTTCGGTGACCATCGCTGGTGCGGTCATATGCTGCTCTGCATTCGCCATCAACCCCTTCCAGATGGTAATCATCGGCCTCATAGGCACATGGATCAACGGTCTGGTAGTCGATTTCTTCACCGACACGCTCAACCGCCGCAAACGTGTATGCATCATCAGTGACCACTACGAAGAAATCAAGGATTTCATCATCAAGGAACTTCACCGTGGATGTTCCCTCTATCATCTTCAGGGAGGATATTCCGGAGAAGAGAAGATAGAGGTTGTTACCCTGCTCACGCAGAACGAATATGCCAAACTCTATAACTACCTGACGGAGAAGAAGTTCGATCACTTCATCACAGCCGGCAACGTGAGTGAGATATACGGCTACTGGAACACCGCCAAGGGCGTTGAATCAACAGAGAAAATCAATTGACATCACATCTCGGGGAAATACTTTCGCTCTGCGTTGCGATGATATGGACCTGCACAGCTATCTGTGCGGATGAGGCCAGTCACCGCATAGGCTCGAATACCGTTAACGTCATCCGCCTGGTGCTGGGCACGTTCTTCCTTGGAGCCCTTCTCTGGGTCACCATAGGCGCCCCGTGGCCCCTTTATGCCGATTCCCGCACATGGATGTGGCTTGCCCTCTCCGCCCTCGTAGGCTACGTTTTCGGGGATTTCTGCCTATTCAACTGCTACATCTACGTGGGCGCCCGTTTCGGCCAGTTGTTCATGACCATAGCTCCCCTCATGGCGGCTATTGCCGGATGGATCATGCTGGGTGAGGCGATGTCTTGGAAGGGCTGGATAGCCATGGCCATAACCCTCACCGGCATAGCCATTTCCATCCTCAGCCGGGGCGAAGACCATCACCTTCACACTTCCCTTCCCCTCATCGGCATCCTGCTGGGCATAGGCGCCGGCATCGGGCAGGGCGTGGGCCTGGTTCTCAGCAAGATAGGTATGCAGTATTACGCGGATGCCATACCGGAAGAAGCCACCAGGGTGGCCACGATGATGCCCTTCGCGGCAACGATGATAAGGGCTATAGTCGGTGGCGCAGGATTCCTGCTGATCATGACCCTGAGCCACAAGCTCTATATGCTCCGGGATGCCACGCATAACAGGAAAGGCCTGATCTTCGCGATTCTGGTAACGCTCACCGGGCCTGTGCTGGGAGTATCGCTTTCGCTGATGGCCGTGCGCTATGCCAACGCGGGTATCGCGTCCACGCTGATGGCCCTCAGCCCGGTTTTCATCCTGCTTCCGTACTCCATCATATACAAAAAGAAAATATCGCTGCGCGAGTTGCTTGGCGTTGTCGTCAGTGTTACCGGCGTAGCGATATTCTTCCTTATCTGATCCCCTACTTCTCGGGCATAGACTTGATGTACAGATCCCTCTGAGGGAACGGAATCTCTATTCCATGCTTGTTCAGGGCATTGTAGACCGCCTCCTTGGCGCGGGATGCATAGGCCATCTTCTCTTCTACGGTAACAAACTGCACCACCTGGAGGTTGACGCTGTTGTCTCCGAAGTCCTGGAAACGGATCTGGACACCGAACTTGGAATCCAGGATATCACGCCCGTACTTGTCGGTCTTCTGGAGAGGAATCAAGGCATCAAGGATTATCTTACGCACCTCTTCCACATCCACTCCGTACTTGACTCCCACAGTGAACGAGAGAAGCTCATATGAGTGGTTCTTGGTGAGGTTCTTGAAGTTCTTATTGAAGAGGGTGCTGTTCGGGAATGCCATCACGGAGCCGTCAGCGGCCACTATCTGCGTAGTCTGGTAGGTGATGCTGTCCACCTTTCCGCGCACTCCGTCGCACTCCACATAGTCGCCCACGCGCAGGCGTCCGGACATCAGCTGCACACCGTAGAAGAAGTTGTTCAGGATATCCTTCATAGCGAAACCGAGACCGGTGGCCAGGCCGGCGCCTATAACCTTCACGGCCGTTGTAGGAATCTTCAGCAGCACGAAGATCGTGATGATGTAGATGCCCCAGAAGATGATGGCGATCACATTCTCCGCCAGGGTGAAATTCACCTGATTCTCGTTCAGCACCTTCACGCTGGAGGCATTCAGGATGCTCTTTATCTTATACTGCCTGTACCAGGCCTTGGCGAAGTAATTCATGAACTTGAACAGGAAATACAGCGTCAGCACCATCACTATCTTATAGAAAGACAGGCTTATATATCCTTCCACATTAAGGAACGGGTATATGAAGTATTCGGAGAACACTTCGGTGAGATCGAACACGCCCGAGGCCATATAGATGCTGAGAGGTATCGACACCACTATCGCGATCGGCAGCAGGGCCTGTTTGATGAATGCATGCGGCCAGGTGACCGCGATCATGTCCCTGTCGTTGCGGTGAGGCATGTCCGGATGCTCCTGGATGTAGCGGCGCTTGACCTCCTGGATATGATTCTTATTATAGATATCGAGGATGTCGTAGACGGCCGTGACGGTCTGCAGCAGAGTAAGCTGGAAGAACCACCAGATGAGAAGCTGCACGCCCAGCAGCACGTATCCCCAGAAAGCGATGAGCGTGGTGGCTACCATCACCAGCATCGACACGCTTCCGAAGATGAAGTCGCTCTGCGGCAGGGCCTTGCGGAAACGCTTCAGCGTCCATCCCTGGAATATGGTGAATATCAGCAGGATGGGTGGGAAGATTATGTTGATGAGGCTGTTGGGGATGAACGCTATGCGGAAGGATATGATGATGAAGCACATCAGCAGGGTGGGCAGATAGAGCCTGATGCCCTTGCGCACGCTGTCTTCCTTCACACGGATGATAAGCGAGACGAATATCGCCGCCAGCATCCAGGCGAACTCCACGAGTATCTTCGCGGCCATGCTGAAGAAGTGCTGGGTGGAGAAGGCGCTCGCCAGCATGATGGACAGCGCGAATATTATCACAGTGAATATCAGCGTAGTAGTGAACTTGTTCTTCAGCAGACGGTCCTTCTTGAACAACTGCACCTTTTTGGTAAGAATCCTCACCAGCACCATGCTTACCACGATAGCGATCACCAGCCAGAAGAGCACAAATACGGCGAATCCAACCACCATGGGGCCGCGCCACTGGCTGTGGACGACGTTCCGGTTAAGGCTGTACTTGTCTTTCGCGTCCATGCTGGCCTGACGCCAGTAGCGCTTGAAGGATTTAAGCAGGCTTACATAATTGGTCTGCCCGTCGATGAAGATCTTGTTCTGCACCGTTTTGTATCGCTCCTGCGCGTAGTCGTAGGCGGATTTCAGCATCCCTGCGGTCTGCTGATAATGCGTGCTGTCGGCCACCAGGCGCTCCTTCTGGGCCATGCTAATGTCCAGTAGCCCCTGAGCATAGAAGATGCAGCTGTCGCGGTCGGACTGCCCGAGGGAGTCGAGCTGGAAGGCATTCTCCCTCTTTCCGTAACGGCGTTCCAGGCCGCTGTGGCGGCTTACGTGCACGCTGGCGTCCAGAGTAACCACATTCCCCAGGCTGTCCAGATATTCCACC
>JAILDI010000213.1 GCA_024689525.1 Bacteroidales bacterium | reverse complement strand
CTTTGCGCCCTATTATCAGTTTAAATAAGATGTTAGACATTAGAAACATAGCCATAATCGCGCACGTCGACCACGGCAAGACCACTCTTGTGGACCGAATGATCTACCAGGCCAACCTGGTTCGCAGGCCGGAGGATCTGGGCAATCTTATCCTCGACAGCAACGACCTCGAGCGCGAAAGAGGCATCACCATCCTCGCGAAGAACGTGTCAGTGACGTACAAGGGCGTGAAGATCAATATCATCGACACTCCCGGGCACAGCGACTTCGGCGGCGAGGTGGAAAGGGTGCTGAATATGGCGGACGGCGTCCTCCTTCTGGTCGATGCCTTCGAGGGCTGTATGCCTCAGACGCGATTTGTCCTGAATAAAGCCATCGACATGGGAAAGAAACCCATCGTCGTGATCAATAAGGTCGATAAACCCAACTGCCGCCCGGACGAGGTTCAGGAGGATGTGTTCGACCTGATGTTCAACCTTGGCGCAACTGAGGAACAGCTGGAGTTCAAAACCGTTTACGGCAGCGCAAAACAGGGCTGGATGTCACTGGATTGGCGCAAACCCACTACCGACATCACCGCTCTCCTGGATACCATCCTTGAGGAAATCCCCGCTCCCGCACAGGTGGAAGGCACTCCCCAGCTGCTGGTATCGTCCCTGGAATACAGCCCTTATGTAGGCCGGATAGCCGTGGGGCGCATCACTCGGGGTACTTTGAAGACCGGGATGCCGGTATCTTTGTGCAAGCGCTACGATATAGTTGAAAAGTCCAAAATCAAGCAGCTCATGGTGTTCGAAGGCCTTGGCAAGGCCAATGTCGATGAGGTCCAGTGCGGCGACATATGCGCCGTGGTGGGCATCGAGGGCTTCGAAATCGGCGACACGATTGCCGACTTCGAGAACCCGGAGGCCCTCCCTCCCATCGCCGTGGACGAGCCCACGATGAGTATGCTGTTTATGATCAACAACTCGCCTTTCTTCGGAAAGGACGGCAAATACGTCACTTCCAGGCACATCAAGGACCGCCTGGAGAAGGAGTTGGAGAAGAACCTGGCCCTGCGCGTGAAGCCCGGCGTGAATGCAGATTCCTTCGTGGTTTACGGCCGTGGCGTCCTGCATCTGTCGGTTCTCATCGAGACTATGAGGCGTGAGGGCTTCGAACTGCAGGTGGGCCAGCCAAAGGTGCTGGACAAGACCATCGGCGGAGTTCGATGCGAACCTGTCGAGGAACTGTCGATCGAAGTTCCGGAGCAGTTCGTGGGTGCCGCAATTGAATTATCGACCCGTAGAAAAGGGGCCCTCATAAGGATGGAACCCCGCGGAGACCGCACTCTGCTGGAGTTCGAGATTCCTACGCGAGGCCTTATGGGACTGCGCTCGAATCTGCTTACGGCAACCCAGGGCGAGGCCGTCGTGGCGCATCGCTTCAAGGAGTATCAGCCGTACAAGGGCGACATCGAAATGAGGAACAACGGTTCTCTGGTGTCCCTGGAAACCGGCGAGGCCATCGCCTACTCGATGAACAAGCTTCTGGACCGCGGCCGCTTCTTCGTGGAGCCCGGTGAGGAAATCTACGGCGGACAGGTGGTTGGTGAACACACCCGCGAGAGGGACCTGAACATCAATATCTGCAAGACCAAGAAACTCACCAACGTGCGCGCTTCCGGCTCGGACGAGAAGGTAATCCTTCCTCCCGCAGTGAAGTTCTCACTTGAGGAAGCTCTCGAATACATCCAGGAAGACGAGCTTGTGGAGATTACTCCCAACCATATGAGAATGCGCAAGATTCTGCTCGATCCGCTGGACCGCAAGAGAAATTCTCCCGGCGAGGATTGATATTCGGAAAATTTTGCTTATCTTTGCACCCCTTAATCTGTTTACAGGCAATGTCAAGTATGATCTTACCCTTGAACGGTTGGGCCGCCGGCAAGCTGCAGATGAGTTTCACGGCGGATGTAGAGTTCTTTCAAGCATTTGAGAATGAGGAGATTATAGGTGCCGACGTAACGGTTCAGTGCACGGCCTCCAAGCGCGGCCAGGACATACTCCTGGACCTGTCGATGGAAGGTGTCGTTACCGTTGTGTGCGACCGTTGCCTGGATAATCTGGACATCCCGGTCTCCGTAAACGCGGCACTTGTGTCACGTACGGAAGAAGGCGGGGCGGAAAGCGCGGACGGCCGTGAAGTGCTCCTTCACGAGGTCACGGACAAGGAACTGGACCTGAGCCAGGTGGTTTACGATTACATCTGCCTGTCGCTCCCTATGCAAAGGGTCCATCCGGAAGGCGAATGCAATCCGGACGTTATCCGTCACCTGGGCCGCACCATCGAGGTGCCGGATTCCGTGGAAGACGACGCCTCAAACCCCTTCTCAGTGCTTAAAGGACTTTTTAACGGAAAGTAACAATTAAAAAATATAAACAATGGCACATCCGAAACATAAACTCTCCAAGCAGAGAAGAGACAAGAGAAGAACTCACGACCACGCTGCAGTTCCCACCCTGGCTGCCTGCCCTAACTGCGGTGCAACCATCATGTACCACCGTGTATGCCCCGAGTGCGGCTACTATCGCGGTCGTCAGATTGTAGAAAAGAGCGCCGAATAATTTGTTGACGGCCTCTATGATGGCCTCATAGTTCAACGGATAGAACGGAAGTTTCCTAAACTTTAAATCGAGGTTCGATTCCTCGTGGGGCTACGAAAAATTGCTGGCTTTTGGGCCAGCATTTTTCGTTTAACGCCCCACGAGGAATCCCGGCCTGCGGCCGGATTCTGTCTTAACCCCCTGTCAGGGGGAATGCCGGAACCTGCTGCGCTTCGCTTGCAGAACCCGGGTGCCTGCGCTGCTTCGATTTGCAAGCAAATCTCGCTGGTGCTCCGGCACGGCGCCTGATGGCGCCTTCGGCCCGTCCGGGCCTCTAAGCCCACCGCACAAAAGACATTTCTTCGGAAGTGTCCTTTTTCGTTTTTGCGCAAGGTCGGATCAAAGTGGGAGGCCGCTGAAAAAGTCCTCTAAACCGCAGCCAAGTGAGAAAAAAGTTTGCAGATTTCCATGAATTTATTTGGTGGTCTGCAATCTTTTTTGTAACTTTAACATGTTGAATAATAATGGTTTATGCTTAACACGCAGTC
>JAILDI010000196.1 GCA_024689525.1 Bacteroidales bacterium | reverse complement strand
GGCGTTCCCCTGGTGCTGGAGTTCGACCTTTATGCCCGTCCGGCCAGGAATACCGTCCACGAGGTGTACGATCAGATCAAGGAAGATCTGGATTCCGCAGCTCTCTATCTGGCCGATGTCGCCGGAGAGCTTCAGGCCGATTATCCCACCATCGACTGTGTGAACGCGCTCTATGCCCGTTATTTCCTGGACACTAAGGATTATGCCAATGCGGCGACATACGCCGGAAAGGTCATTTCCACCGGGAAATACACGCTGTCCAACACGTCCGACAAACTTAAGGAAGAATTCCGCAACGACGTCGGTACTGAAGCGATCATGCAGCTTTACGGCTCTCTCCAGGAGACACCCAACGCCACCAGCGTGTACACCAGCATGTTCTCTTCCAAGGACCACGGCACCTGCTTCCGCTCGCTGTTCCTTCCCACGAAGAAGCTCATCGACAGCTACAGCGGAACCGATATCCGCAAAGCCGTTTGGTTCACCACGACCGACTACTACTCGGAGGTTAACGGCTCCTACTACAGGGGTGACTTCTATACCTTCGTGAAGTACCTTGGAAACTCCAACCTCTATTCCGGCGACGTTCCCAACGGTGTGCAGATGTGCAAGCCTTTCATGATCAGTGAAATGTATCTGATTAAAGCTGAGGCTGAGGCAATGCAGGACAAAATCCCTGCGGCGAAGACCACGATCAACATCCTTCAGACAGCCCGCAGCGCCACCAAGTCCGGCGGCCAGCTGGAAGACATCCAGAATGAATGGTTCCGCGAGACGGTGGGCGAGGGCAAGCGCTGGACCTGCCTCAAGCGTTGGGGATTAGGCTTTGACAGCCGTGAAGCACAGAACGGTACTCTGTCCAAGAACGCCGTTATGCGCGGAGACTACTACGACGCACGCAACATGAAGGCGACCGACAGGGCTTTCCTGTGGCCCATCCCTGCCGATGAGATCAAACTGAACACCAACCTTGTCCAGAATCCCGGCTACGGTTCAAACTAAAGACATGAAAAGATGAAAAAGATATCTCTTATTTCAATTGTGCTCATTGCACTGTCCGGAATTTCCTGCAACCGGCTCGTGGATTACACCGAAGTTCCCTTCGTGTATTTTCCTTCTCCCAGCATCTCCGTGTATGAGGATGCCGGAGAGGTGGAAATCCCTGTAAAGGCCATTGCCGATGTTGCCTTCTCCCTTACCTTTGAAACCGAGGATGGCGTGAAGACGGATGCTACCACGGGTCTTCCCGTTCCAAACGGTCAGAAGGGTGTGGATTACAACATTGTGGACAACGATGCGGCCATTATCCGCTTCAACGCCGGTGAAACCGACAAGACCATTAAGGTGAGCATCGTGAATTTCGCAGGTGTCCTCACCGGAAACAAGGACTTCACCATCAAGATGACCGGTTCCGGCAACGAGGTGTCCAGGGGCGGTTACTCATCCTGCAAGGTTACCATCATCGACAATGACCACCCGCTCAAGAGCATTTTCGGCGAATATGCCGCAACAGATGCAAGCGGCGCGGCCTGGACCATGACCCTTGCGGCCGATCCCGACGACTGGTACACCACCAGGATAGACGGTATCGTTCCCACATTTGCCGGAAGCTATGTGGGTCAAGGCCTCCGTCATTACGTGCCCGCCACGGTGTCTGCGGATCTTTCCACCATCACGGTGAACCTGGGATACAAACTGGCCGACCAGTATAACGAACACGACATCACGATCTTCGGTTATGACGGCCAGTATATCTATTCGTCCGGCTCCGTGGCTTTCGAGAAGACGGAAACCGGTTACAAGCTGGACGGCACCAAGGGCTTTGCGGCCATCTATGAGAATGGCGGTTATTACCTTGCCGCATCCAACGCCACGGTAATGGCCCCCATCACACTTGTCAAGAAATAACTCTCAAATATCATTATTATGAAAGTATCATTATTCAAATCCTTGCTCGTGGCTGCCGCAACAGTGGTTCTGTTTGCGTCTTGCGGCCCCAAACAGGAAAGCGTCCGCGTCGGCCTTGACGCAACGTCTCCTTCGTTCGTGGACGGAAAGGTGGACCTCATCGTCGCCCTCTCCGGCCAGTCCGCAACGAATGTGGGTGTAACGCTCACTGCCTCCGGTTCCATTCCGGCATCTTCCCTCACTTTTGAGAAGAATCCCAGCATCCCCGCAGGGACAACGTCTAAGACCGTTTCCGTGACGGTGGATGAAAGTACTCTCGAGCCCGGTGACTACGAAGCCACATTCTCCATCTCATCCGTTACCGGTGCCGACATCAACGTCGCCAAGCAGTCCGTCACGGTGAAACTCACCGTAGAAGCTGCCGCTATCGTTCCCGAAGTGTTCATTTCCAGCTACAGCGATGCATTCGCCGACGGAAAGGCTTCCCTTAAGCTCGCCCTCAGCCAGGCGGCCGAATCCGACGTCGTGGTGAACCTTAAAGTCGAGACCGAAATGGATGGCTACTCCGTATTGCCTGCATCGGCCCTCACTTTCACCAATCCTGCTACTATCCCTGCAGGATCACTCGATGTCACCGTAGAGGTCAGCCTGGATGAATCCGTCCTTGAGGCCGGCGTCTCCTATTATGCAATCCTCACCCTCGCATCCGTGAGCGAGAACGCCAAGCTGGCTTCTACCAAGAAGACCGCCTACATCGAGGCGTCAAAGGCCCTCACTGCAAATCTCCGCAGCGACTGGACGGTATCCTTTGACGGAACCACCACCACTGACGGTAAAGTCAGCCAGAACATCAAGGTCGACGGCGTGGGAGCCGAAGGCACCTATTATCTGTTCGTATACAGCAAAGGCGTGGTGGCGGAAGAATTCGACGACATTACGGAATACCTGGTGTATATGGAGGAAAAAGCTGTCGGACCCGCACTCGGCACAGCTGACGCCTATCCCGTGAAAACGGGCAACAGCACCTGGCCGTACACCCTTAACGTCGGAGAATACGAGGTTTGGCTTGTCGGCTGCACCGCCGCCGGTCATGTAAGCGGAGACTATGCAACATCTACCTTCAAGGTGGAACCCACCTCATCTATGCTTGACGCCTATGACAACTGGCTGGGCGACTGGTATCTCAACCGCACCGCCATTACCATTGTGGAAAACGACAGGAGCGATGTTTCGTATACCATCCAGGCAGGTGACTACTTCATTGACGCAAATCTGGGCTGGAACGGAGAACTCCAGTTCTTCGTAACCGATCCCTGCACCGCCGCCGGCGGAGAAGGCTTCTTCGGATACTATCCTGCTGAGGAAGAAGGTTACATCAACATCTATTCGGGAACCGCCGCCATCGGATATGCCGTACTTGACGAAACGATGAAGGCTGGCACCGTGGACAGCACCAATGACGGATACTTCCTGGGAATGGCAGCGTTCACATACAACGAAACCAGTTTCACAGGTTGGGGCGACCTGGAATTTGAATTCCCCACCAAGATTTCCCGTCCTGTGGAAGACATCGATCCCAACTATACCAAGTGGCTTGGAACCTGGAATATTGAAGGATTCTCTACGCCCCTCACAATCGCACAGGATATGCCCAACGAGTCTTATACGCTGGGTCTCTTCTATCCCTCCATCTCCGTCACATATGCTTATGTTGACTTCAATGCCGAAACCGGCGGACTCGAATTCAATTTCGGAGCAGCTGGCGGCGCAGTCACTTCCGGTGGAAACAATTATACCCTGTATCTGAGTGGCATTACCAATGATAATTATGTGGCAATGGGCAGCAGCGATTCGGATCTGCTCGCAACGGCAACGCTCGGTTCTGATGAACAGTCCGCAACGATTGAACCGAATCACTGGCTGAACAGCAGCAGTGCGGATACCTATCCTGTAAGTCTTGGTCTGCTCGGATACAACAGCTCTGAAGGCTGGTCAAACTTCGGTATGCTCTTCAATATTCCCACGACGATGACCAAAGCCGAAGCTGAACCCGAACCCACATCCAGAGTAAGGGCTAATGCTTCAAGGACTCTTTCTGCCGGTGTCAAGGTCAATGGTGCGCGTCCGGAAGCCCGTCGTATCGCCAACGCACGCCGATAATTATTGACACAGATGAAACGCGTTGTATTTCTTATGTTCGCACTGGCCGTCTGCCTTCAGGCGGCCGCGCAGAACTATGACTACAAGCCGCGCGAGACATGGCCATATCTTCTTGAGGAGTTCACTTCCGGAGGCGTCCATACCTCCGGAGGTGAAGACCTCAACGAAGGGTGGTATAATGTATCCGTCATCGACGGAAAGCTCCACTACATAAAGGACGGCAGGATAATGGAGGCCGATATGCGCCTTATCCAGTATGCCCGCATCGGCCGCCAGCTGTATGTTAACCGTTTCGGCCGTATGGAAGAAGTGCTGGCGGAAGAAGGCCCCAATGCACTGCTGAAATCGGCAATTGTCGATTTGGACGAATTGTCCAAGGCCGATATCGGCTACGGAGTGTCCTCCGCCACCGCATCGACCCAGAACCTGAGCGGCATGGAGATTTCCGGCATTTCCCAGAATATGGAGCTGGAAACCGCCATCGCCGGAGCAAAGGTGGGAAAAGTGCTGCCGCTGAAAGTGAATTATTCCTTTATGCTTGGAGCAAGGCAGATTGATGCCACCAAATCGGCCGTTCTGGCTTTGCCGGGAATCGACAAGGCCGATGCAAAGGCTTTCTTTAAACAGGAGAAGATAAAATGGAGCAAGCCGGAATCCCTGGCTAAAGTGCTCAAATATCTCACCGACAATAATCTATAGGAAATGAGAAGAATTCCGCTGTTGGCCGCTCTGGCGGTCCTCTTTGTATGCTCTTGCGCCAAGGAGGCCGATGCCCCTGCGACCAAAACCCAGAATCCCGCCCCGGAGGAAGTTATGCAGTCCGTGTATCTGCCGGGGCAGATCAACGTGTATTTCGACGAAGCCCTTGTCTCCCTTCTGGAAACCGGTGCCGACGCGCCTATGGTCCGCACCAAGGCTCCCGGCCTGGAAGAGGCTATGGAGGAGTTGGGCGTGGTGTCGTTCGAGCGCCTTTTCCCCGTGGACGAGGAGTTCGAGGACAGGCACCGTGAGTTCGGTCTGCACCGTTGGTACAGGGTGAGGTTCGATGGCGGGACGCCCTCTCCCGAGGCAGCCGAACGCTTTATGCTCCTGGACGGCGTACAGAACGCCCGTCCGGTGAACAAGGTGAAGATGACGGTGGAATCCTATTTCAACGACCCTTTGGAGAGCCGCCAGTGGCACTACCACAACACCGGCTCGTCCAAACGCTCTGACATCAATGTGGTGCCTGTGTGGAAGGACTACACTACTGGTTCTTCCAACGTGATTGTTTCCGTCGTGGACGGCGGTATCGACCAGACCCACGAGGATCTTGCCGCCGCAGTAGTGCCTCCGGGCGACAACGGCAGCAAGAATTTTATGCGCAACAATACCGGCTACCGTATTGTCGCACACGATCACGGAACCCACGTGGCCGGAACCATAGGAGCCGTGAACAATAACGGAAAGGGCGTTGCCGGCATTGCCGGCGGTAACGCTCAGGCCGGCGTCGCCGGTGTGCGGCTTATGTCCTGCCAGGTGTTCCAGACCAACCCCGACGGCACCCCCCTCGGCGGCGGAGCCAATTTCGAGGCTGCGATAGTCTGGGGGGCCGACCACGGCGCCGTACTCAGCAACAACAGCTGGGGTCACGACTTCACTGACAACAACGGCAATTACAATAAGGACGCCGCGGAAGCCAGCCACAATTTCTATCTGCAGCCCAATACGGGCGCCTATAAGGACGGCCTGAAAGACGCCATCGACTACTTCAACAAGTACGGCGGAATGAATAAGAGCGGCCAGCAGACCGGTCCTATGGCCGGGGGCGTAGTGTTCTTTGCCGCCGGTAACGAGGGGCGTCCCTGGGGTTCTCCTGCGGGTTATCCCGGATGTGTGGCCGTGGGCGCCATCACCAACCTCGGAGCCCGCTCCAACTTCTCCAACTACGGAGAGTGGGTGGATATCTGCGCCCCCGGCGTGGGCGTTATCAGCACCACCCCGGGCAGCACGTATTCCGAAATGAGCGGAACCTCGATGGCGTGCCCGCACGTAACGGGTGTCGCAGCCCTTGTGGTGTCTTATTGCGGCGGCGAGGGTTTCACCCGCGAGCAGCTTATTGAAAAGATGATCGGCGGCGCCAACAGTGCCGATTATCCCGCGTCCTACCGCATCGGCCCGCTTGTGGACGCGCTTGGCGCCATCACTTACGGAACCGGCGAACCGCCGGAGAAGGTGACCGATTTCACCGTGGACAAAGTTCTGTCCAACAACGTTACAATTTCCCTTAAGGTCCCGTCGGACCGCGACGGAAAACCGGCGTACGGTTTCCGCGTGCTGGCCGCAGAGAGCCAGTCGGCCCTTCAGGGCTGCAACCCCCGCAGCCCCGGCTCCGGCGTCCTTTACGGCGATTTCCTGAGCGGTGATGCCGCAGTGGGCGAAACCGTTACCGGAACGGTTGGCGATCTGGGATTCAACAAGTCCTACTACATTTCCGTGTCGGCCTTCGACTATGGCCGCAATTTCTCGGAGATTACAGGGATAAAGACTATTACAACCGGCAGCAATCACGCGCCCGTGATTTCCACGGAGTATGCCGGCGACTACAAGTTCCACGTGCACGACCGTTTCCAGATTCCGTTCAACATCGTGGACGAGGACAATCACGTGCTCACAGTCCAGTTCGACAAGGACGAGAACGACAAAGGCGTGCTGTCGCTGCTGGAGAGCACAAAATCAGGCGAATATGTGCTCCAGGTACTCGGCGTGGCTTCCCCGGAAGGGAAATACGTTGCAACCCTGAGCGCATCGGACAATTACGGCCTCTCCGCAAAGGTTGTCATCAATTACGAGGTTCTGCCCAACCAGGCTCCCGTCGTCAAGAAGGAAATCGACAACGTTATCCTGAACTATGCGGGCGATATGGTGAAGCTTAATATGGAAGACTTCGTAATCGATCCCGACGGGGAAGTCCTGAACTACAAGATTGACATTTCCGACAACTCCGTGGTCCATCTGAGCCAGAACACCGGAAGCGCCGTGCTTACGGTTACGGCTCTTGCCGACGCCGGCCTGGCCACGGTGACACTTTCAGCTACGGATGCAGGCGGAAAGACTGTTTCCACCTCGTTCAAGGTGCTGGTGAGGGCCGCATCCCAGGAGATGCAGGCCTATCCGAACCCCGTCGTAGAAACACTCTACGTGGGAACCGGACAAAACGCCGACAGCGCCAGCATAAGCATCTACAATGCCGTGGGGGCAAAGGTTTATTCCACCACGGCATACTGCAGCGCCTTCGAACCTGCGGTAATCAATATGAGGAACGCCGGACCCGGCCTTTACACTCTGGAAGTGGAATACGGCGGGAAGGTATACAGGAGCAATCTTATAAAGAAGTAGGGTATGAAACGAATCGCAGCCATAATGGTTTTCGCCGCAGTCTGTGTGTCGGCGGCAGCGCAGGGAACGGCCCTGGATTTCATCCGTGCCGACAGGAATCCCGCCACGCTTGGGCTCGCCGGTGCGGGTTATGCCTCGCTTTCATCCGGAACGGCGTTCGCCGCTTTCGGCAATCCCGCCCTTGTGCCTCTCTCGGAACATAGTTATGACGTTGCCGGAGCCTTCGGGCTCACTCCTTCCGGCGAAGCCAACGCCACCGTCTATGGCGGCGGCGCATCGGCCCGTTTCGGCTCATTCGGCGTGTCGGCCGCATATCTTGGAAGCAAGTATCCCGACATCGCCCTGTCCAGCGAAGGCGGCGGAGCATCAGGCCACTTTGCGCCCAAAGATATGATGGTCGGCCTTGGCCTTTCGTTCGCTATAGGCGACAATCTCTCATTCGGCGCAGTCGGCCGTTATGCCACGGAGGCCCTGGATGCCAAGACCACCCTCTCTTCCATCAGTGCCGATATTCTGGCCCTGTATCGCCTGGATGCCCTGAGCGTGACGGCGGGCGTAGTGGCCCTCGGCCCCAAAGTGGCCTCGGTGAGCAACAGGTCTTATCCTCTTCCCACATCGGCAAAGCTTGCAGCCGCATATAAGCTGGAATTCGGAGATTTCGGGGCCGATGTTATGGCCGATGCCGATTATTACTTCAGCGG
>JAILDI010000141.1 GCA_024689525.1 Bacteroidales bacterium | reverse complement strand
TCCGTAATCTTTTCCTCAGACGATGCCCGCACCCGCCTGGAGCAGGTGGTCTACCCGCTGGTTTTCAAGGACTTCCTCGCGTGGAAGGCCGGATTCCCCGAGGCCCCGTTCGTGGTGATTGAATCGGCAGTGATTCTCTCCAAGATGGAGTATTTCCCCATCGAGGCCCGCGTGGTGCTGGTGAAGGCATCCCGCGAAATCCGTCTCCGTCGCACTATGTCCCGGGATGGCTCCACTGCCGATGCCGCCAACGCCAGAATGTCGGCCCAGGATCCCGTCGACGAATCTCTCGCCGACGCGGTCATCGACAATTCGGGCTCGCTGGAAGACCTCGCCCGTGAGGTTTCTCGCGTGTTCTTTGCCCGGGTTTAAGAAAAAAGAGGTATATTTGTAAGATTAAACGAGAAAACGATGAAAACAGATCTTGCAAAAATCCTTTCCGTGCGCGGACAGCACGGCCTTTTCAATTATATTGCCCAGAGCCGTACAGGCGCCATCGCAGAGTCGCTGGAAACCGGTAAGCGCACCAATTTCGCCGCCAATGCAGGTATCACCACTCTTGAGGACATCTCCATCTACACAATGGAGGCCGAGGTCAAGCTCAAGGACGTGCTTGTGAAGATGCACGAGGTTCTTGGCGACAAGGACGCCCCCACGGCAAAATCGACCGACAAGGAAATCAGGGCCGTTTTCGAGAAGGCCCTTCCGGACTATGACCCGGACCGCTTCTACCTGTCCCACATGAAGAAGGTTGTGGAGTGGTACAACTGCCTCAAGAACTACGCTTCCCTGGATTTCGTGGTTGAGGAGGAAGAGGAAGCTCCCGCAGCCGAATAGATGCTTTCCCTCCGCGTCATAACCCTGGGCTGTTCCAAGAACAGCGTGGACACCGAGCACCTGCAGTATCAGGTGAAGGGCTCGTATGAGCTTCTGACGGAGGACGACCCCCGTGACGCCCACACTGTTATAGTGAACACCTGCGGGTTCATCGGCGACGCAAAGGAGGAATCCATAAACGTAATACTGGAGCAGGCGCTGCTCAAAGCGCAGGGGCATATCCAAAGGCTCCTGGTGATGGGCTGCCTTTCCCAGCGCTACCCGGCCGAGCTCAGGAAACTCATTCCGGAGGTCGATGGCTGGTTCGGTGCACGGGACCTGGCTCCGGTGGTCCGCGCCCTGGGCTGCGAGCCCCGAAAGGACACCGCCTATATGCGCACCAGCGCCACCAAACGCCTGCCATACGCCTTCCTGAAGATATCGGAAGGCTGCGACAGGCGCTGTTCGTACTGCGCCATCCCTCTCATCCGCGGCCGTCACCGTTCCGTGCCTATGGCAACGCTGGTGAAGGAGGCGGAGCAGCTTGCGGCGGAAGGCGTCAGGGAGCTGGTGGTTATCGCGCAGGACAGCACGTGGTACGGGCTGGACCTGTATAAGCGCAGGGCATTGGCGGAACTTTTGAGGAAGCTTTCGGCCGTCGATGGCATAGAATGGATACGCATCCATTACAGCTATCCGGACGCCTTCCCGGAGGATGTCCTGGAGGAGATGGCGAACAATCCCAAGGTGTGCCGGTATCTGGACATCCCGCTGCAGCACGTGGCTGATCCCGTGCTGGCCGCGATGCACCGCAGCGTGGACGGAGCCCGCACGAGGGCCCTCGTGAAGAAGCTGCGCGAGAAAGTGCCGGGCGTTGTGCTGCGCACCACGATGATGGTGGGCCATCCGGGCGAGGGGAGGAAGGAGTTCAACGAACTGCTGCGCTTCCTGGGCGAGGCCCGCTTCGAGCGCCTGGGCGCCTTCGCCTACTCGGAAGAGGAGGGCACGTGGGGCGCATCGAACCTGCCGGACACCATTACCCGTCGCACAAAGCTAAGCCGTCTGCAGCGCCTAATGCAGTTCCAGAAGGACGTGTCCCTGGAGTACAACCGCTCCCGCGTCGGCTCCATCGTCAAGGTGCTTGTCGATGACGTCATCGACGGCACGCTGATATGCCGGAGCGAGTTCGAAAGCCCCGAAGTGGATGGCGAGATCCTGGTGAAACTACCCCCGAAAGCCGAAGCATTGGCCTACATCGGCAAGTTTATCGACGTAAAAATAACGTCGGCATACGAATATGACCTTTTAGGCAAGATTATTGAAGCAATATAGTATTATGAAGAAATCACTATTTATTGCAATCGCGGCACTGGCCCTGGCTTCGTGTTCCCCTCAGATATATCCCATACAGCTGGAGATGCGTCATCCTTCCAGTTCCGGGCTCAGCCTTAACAACAAGTCGATGGCTATCGCCTACATGAAGGGCGGCGGATCGGCCGATGCGCTGTTCTCGCTCACTGCGTCATCGGGCCTGGCACGCACGCTGGAAAAAGACTATTTCCGCGGCGACGAGGTGATTCCCATCTTTCAGGTGGAAGCCGGCGACGTGAGCATCGACAAGATGCACCAGTACTATATGGAAAGCGACCAGGACGTGCTTTTCCTTATGAGTCCTCCCCAGTTCGGCAACATCAGCCTCGGCCGCAACAACCCCAATCCGGAGCGCGTGACCAGCGTGGATTCGGCATATATCTGCACCGCCACGGTGCCCTTTACCGTGATGCTCTATGTGTTCGACGGAATGGAGGGCGTGGATACCTTCCACAGTTACAGGGGCGGCAGCACAATCCAGATCGGAGTGTATAACAGCGGTTCCCTCACAAGCGACGGCCTCATCGCCGAGGCCAAGCGCCAGTCGGCCTTCCATGCCGACAGGGTGGGAATGCAGCTCGGCAGTTCCTTCATCTCCACCTGGAAACTGGAGCAGTACTCGCTGTACTATTTCGACGATCTTAGCACCCAGGACTGGGTAACTCCCATCAAGGAAGCCGAGAAATTCCAATGGAT
>JAILDI010000143.1 GCA_024689525.1 Bacteroidales bacterium | reverse complement strand
CTGGAAGACGCCGGCATTATCTGCCGCTGCTACAATACAGACATCACCGGTCTCCCGATGGAAGGCAATGCCAAAGATAATGTGTTCAAGGTTTACACGGCAGATATCGGCCTGCTCATTGAGATGCTGGGACCTGGAACCAGGGCAGATATCTTGCAGGGCAACCTGGGAGGATTCAAAGGCGCCATCTTCGAGAATCTGATGGCTGACACGCTTCACATGAAGCAGCAGAGCCTGTACTACTTCCTGAAGGACTCGGGCCTTGAGCTGGACTTCCTCGTCCGGATGAAAGGCGAATGCGTGCCGCTTGAAGTGAAAGCCAAATCTGCTCAGGCCAAGAGCGCTCAGACCGTTCTGAAACACGCGGACAAATACAACGTTAAGCACATCATCAAATTCGGCGACTACAATGTCGGCCGGGAAGGCCAACTGCTCACACTCCCCAACTACATGCAGTTCCTCCTGGATCTGGAGCCGGAAGAAATCGTCCTGGAACCAATCAATGTGTACGCCGTCAACGCCCTGGCAAAGAAAATATTGGGGTAAGAACACCCTGCGAGTTTCGTTGTCGCATTTTGTCACAATCCTTGTCACAATATGACAGGGCTAAATACCCCAGAATGTATCAAATACTCTTTGTGCGTTCCCAGACCTCGCCCTTGCGGTGGCGGACGAAGCGGAAGTCGCAGCAGTCGCCGCCCTGGCAGAGGGTCTTGGTGCGGATGAAATCGATGTTGTGCAGGTTGCCGTAGTTGATGATGTCGCTGCGGCAGAACATAGGGCCGAAGCGCTCCAGCACCCCGTGCTTGGAGAACTCGTACCTATACAGGCACTCCAGTGTCTCGAAATGATAGCACTCCTTCGGGTCCTCCGGATGCCAGACATACTTCCAACCCTTGCCGGAGCCGTACTTGAAGCCAAGCGGGATGATCTTCCGCATCACCGACAGGAAGAACGGCAGCCTGGACAATTTTTGAAAAGTGGTGGGCGTCAATGCCGCCCACATATGGGTGGAAATGAGTTCGAAGGCTTCCTCCGGCGACTTCCCGTTACGCTGAAGCACGTCGTCGATGGCGATGGTCGGAAGGATGTTGCAGAAGTGGCCGTAGTTGCCCTTGTCCTCGTAATCCCTCTCTTCCTCAATGAGTTCGGCCATCCTGGAAAGGACTTCCTTCTGGATGGCCGGGTCAAGTTTCCCATAGAGAACGGCGTAACGGCCGTTCATGATCATATTCAGGGGTTGGTATACTTTCTTCATGCTACGGGTAATCCCTTGCAACCGGGTTGCGATTATTTCAATGCTGCGCCCGGTTTCTTCAGCGAACGTTCAGCAAGCCTCATGGCGAGGATGGCCACGGGGATGGTAAGGACCAGCACGACCACCAGGACGGGGATGTTGTCGATGACCGGTATCATCAGCTGGTCATATCCGGCGGGCATCTCCTCAACGGCCGCAGCCAGCGAGCCTTCCGTGTCGGTCCACCAATGGGAGGTGTAGGCAAAGAACGAGAAGGCAAAGGGAATAAAGCTCCAGCGGACGCCTTTGATCGTATCATAGCCGAAGACCTTTCTGAGAATCTCCGCAAGGGCGGTCAGGACGATCGTGCCGATGATGTAGCCCGGATCCGCCTCTCCCGCAATCAGGAACAGGACCAGGATGAATCCGTTAAGCGCTGTCGCCGCCCCGAAGCCACGGACAATCGAACAAGTGTAGAGATAGATGAAGGCGAAGAGCAGCGGCAGGACGGCGCCTGCGTACGCATAGCATACCGGATGGATGGCACCGCTCGCGGCGCCGAGGATGAATGTAGCCAGGTAGGCCACTGCCATTAAAATGACTTTAACTACAGGTTTCATAAGCTTTTTAAGATTTAAATATTCCATTCGAGTGCCCCCTGCTGGATGTCCCGCATCCGCTTGTAGAAGCCGCCGGACGCGACGAGGTCAGCGGGCGTTCCGCATTCGTCCACCCTGCCTTCTTTGAGCACGACAATCTTGTCGGCCCCGGCCACGGTGCGCATACGGTGGGC
>JAILDI010000010.1 GCA_024689525.1 Bacteroidales bacterium | reverse complement strand
TCTCGTGCCCCTCGAAGTTCTTATCATAAGTGGAATCCCACTTCACCTGCACCATCAGGATCATCGCCGCGGCAAAGGCCACGCTCATTCCCAGGATATTAATCAGCGTCGAAACGCCTGTCTTTCTGAATACTTTCATAGCTTAGAATACCAATACATCACTATCTCCATACGTATCATAACCGGAGGTAATCACCCTCTCGCCGGGTTCAAGGCCTTCAAGGACCTCGTAGTACTGGGGGTTCTGGCGGCCGATACGGATCTCTCTTTTGACGGCTTTGGTGCCCTCTTTGTTAACAACATAAATCCATTTTCCGCCGGTTTTCTGGTAGAAGGTACCACGGGGGACAATCACCGCCTCTTCGGGCTGGCCGAGCTGGAGGTTGAGGTAGTAGGTCTGGCCGCTGCGGATGTTGTCCGGCTGCTCGCCGTCGAATTTGAAATCAGCTTTGAACTTGCCCTCGCGGACCTCCGGATAGACTTTGCGAATGACAGTGGAGAAGGTCTCGCCCTGGCGCTCAAACGTCGCCTGCAAGCCTTCGACCACACGGTCAATATAGTGTTCGTCAATCTGGGCTTCCACCTTGTAGGTGCCTACACTATTGATTTGCCCAATCTTGGTGCCGGCGGCGATGCTCTGGCCCAGGACTACGTCCAGCAGGCCCAGCTCGCCGTCGATGGGCGCCTTGACAATCAGGTTGCTTTTGCGCCTGCGGATCATGGACATATTCAGTTGCATGTTCTCCAAGGACTCCTCCATACGGTCAATCTGGGTGCCTCTGTACAGGCTGTCTTGCCGGGAGCGCTCAGTCATCAGATTGTACTTCTGCAGGGCCAGCTGGTAGTCCTCTTCGGCTTTGAGGTATTCTTCTTTGGCAATAAGTTTGTCCTCGTAGAGGGCCTTCTGCTGCTCGTAGGCTCTCCGCAGGCGCTCTACATTGGTCCCATATTCCAGTACATTCTGGCGGACGTCCAGCTTCTGCTGCTCCATCTGAATCTGGGTGTTGCGAAGGATATTTTCCTTCTCGGCCAGTTCAGCCTCGGAGTTCAAAATCTGGAGGTCCAGATTGTCGTTATTGAGGATGAGAATTGCATCACCGGCCTTTACCATCGACCCTTCTTCGATGAGAATCTTCTCAACGATACCTCCCTCCTGCGGGCTCAGCTGAATCGTTGTCATCGGCTGCACCCTTCCGCTGATGCGGATATAATCATTGAACTCTCCTTTGACGGCTGTCGATATCGTCACAGTATCCTTATCGACACGCAAAGTCTTGTTGTTCGGCCTTGCAATAAGGTAAATCACAAATACCAGCAGCAACGCTCCCAGCCACCAGGGCAGAGCCTTTTTCGTGAACGCTACGCGCCATCCGGTTTTCTTCTCAATAATCTTATCCATCGTTTTACTGATTTACGTATTCAACACCATTGTAATAGCGGACTACCGCCTGCTTGATGAGATACTTGAACAGGCTGTTCATCTCATCGGCCTGTGCCTTGAGGTAGTTGTTGCTGGCCGTCTGAAATTCCAGAGAGGAGATGAGCCCCTGCTCCAACTTCTTGAGGTTAAGGTTGTAGGCTTCGGCCTGCACCTCTGCTCTATGCTGTGCCTGCCGATAAGCCGTTGCGGCACCGTCGCAATCCTGTATGGCCCTCCTGACCTCGCTCTCCACATCCCGGCGCTTTTGGTCCAGTTCTGCAGTAGCCTTGTCCAGGGCGTGCTGTCGGCGGGAAACGGCGGATTGCTTGCTCAGACGATTCCAGATTGGGATGGAGACCGATAGTTCAACATATTCACCGCCGTTATTCTGGAACTGATTCCAAAATGGATTGGTGGTAGAACCCTGATAGGTATAGTAGCTGGTACTCCATCCGGCATACAGGCCTACTGAAGGCAGCATCTGCCACTTGGCTGTATTCAGCTCGCGCCTGGCATTAAGTTCCTGCCAAGAGGCAATCTGAATGCCCGGATTGTGCTCCAGTGCGAAGTCTACCACAGACTCCGTGGCCACCGGTTCGATCTGCCATACCGGCATCGACGTGTCGATATTGAGTTCTTCATCCATCGGCCAGAACATCAGGTCGGCCAGAGTCATCTTCTGGTCGCGATACAAGTTATAGGTGTTCGTCAGGTCATACTGGCGGTCGGCCAAATCGGCCTCCATCTGAATCACATCGGCGTGGCCCTTCTGGCCCAGCTCTTCCTGCCTTTTGGCCTTCTCCAGCGACTGCTCGGCTACGGCTACCTGCTCCTCGTACACATCGCAGAGGCGTTTGTAGTACACCACGTTGTAGTAGGCTTCCATCACCGCTAGGCAAATGTCAGCTTCTACCTGCTTCTCCTGGGAATCGGCAATGAGCATCCCGGTCTTGGAAATCTTGTAATTGTTCACCGCTTTGAAGCCGTCGAAGAGGTCGTAGCCGGCATTCACTCCATAATTGTTATGGAACGAGGTGGTATTGAAATACGTGTTTGTCTGCGGGTCGATGCTACGTCCGAAGTTGTAGTATGCGTATGTCTGTGCACTGATCTGGGGCGTGAACAGCGCCAGCGCTGCATCCCTGCGGTCAATCTGCGCATCGCCGATAGCCGCCTGCTGAATCCTGATCTTGGTGGAGTTGGAGATAGCGTAACGCATACAATCGTTGAGGGTCATCACTGTAGTCTGGCCGCTGGCGCTGACTGTCTCAGCAAGCGCCAGAGCCGTAACTACACAACTAATGAAAAGGTTTCTCATGTCAATACTTATGTTTAACCGTACCAAACATAAGCACCCGCCGTGCCGAATGCGACAAAGCATTGATAATGAATGGGTAATGTTTTTGGCCTGATATGAGAAAAGTGTAAAGTTTACAGTACACTTTACACTTTCAGACTTTACACTTTACAGTTTTCTACGGTGGAGACTACCTGAACCGGAGTTCAAATACGGTATGCCGGGCATCGCTGCCGAGAAGTTCGATTGTACCGTTGTGGTTCCGCATAATCTGGCGGGAAATACTGAGGCCGATGCCGGAACCATCCTTCTTGGTGGTATAGAACGGGATGAAGATTTGCTCCTGGGCCGATACGGGGATGGGCTCGCCATCATTGGCAACATCGATGATAACCTCATCGTCCTTGCTCATCCTGGCAGTAATGTCGATGTGCTTGGCGCCCGCCTGCAGGGCATTCTTGATGAGATTGATGATTATCTGAGAGATTTGACCTTCATCGGCATAAATCATCAAATCGTCCTCCTCCGGCATATAGACGCAGGTGGCGCCACAACTGGCGGCAAATTCGCTGTTCAGGCCGATGACACTGTCCATCAACTCCTGCAGATCCAGGGCCTTGCGAATCGGCTTCGCAACACCGGAGAGTTGGCGGTAAGTCTGAACGAAACCAATCAGGTTTTTCGATGAATCGCTGATGGTCTCCAGCCCGGCCTTGATGTCAAGTTCGCTGTGGCCGTTTTCGTCATAGGACTTGGCCATCGCATCGGATAGCGAGGCAATCGGCGATACCGTATTCATAATCTCGTGCGTGAGCACGCGTATGAGTTTTGTCCAGGAATCCTGCTCGTGAGCCTGGCGCTGCTTCTCGAAGATGGTGCGGATGCGGTTCAGCGTCCGGTTGAATTTGTTCTTGTCCTGAAACCGGAAGTTCAACTCACCATCCTCCAGGGCATCCATCATATAGGCAACCTTCTTGATATCCTTCCGGCGTGTCCGGAGCGTGGCAATCACCGCCACCACAACGGCGACTATAGCACAAGCCACGACGATATGCCAAATGGTAAAGGTCATAGCCCGTACTTCTTCAGTTTCGCATATAGTGTAGGCCTACTCACCCCCAGCATCTTCGCAGCAGCAGAAATATTGCCATCCGTGCGGTCCATCGCCTGGCGGATCATCCGCTCTTCCTCGGCTTCATTCACCGTCTTAATGGTATTGCCGACCGGTTTTGCCGCATTCTCCAGCTGGATATCGTTCGCCGTCAACTCGCTGCCCTCAGAGAGGATAACCGCCTTTTCGATGCAGTTCTGCAGCTCGCGGATATTCCCGCTCCAGCGTCCCTCGGTCAGCATCGCCGCCGCGTCCGGAGCAATCCCTGTCAAAGGCCGATGATACTTCTCGGCGAAGCTTTCCAGAAACATCTGCGCTAGCGGTACGATGTCTTCCTTTCGCTCCCTAAGCGCAGGCAGAGCGATATGCACAGTATTGATGCGGTAGTACAGATCCTCACGGAACCGGCCCTCCCGGACCAGTCGCTCCAGGTCTATATTCGTAGCACAAATCAGCCGAATGTTGATGGGCTTCGCCTCGCTACCACCCACCCTTACGATACTCCTGCTCTGGATGGCGCGCAGCAGTTTCGCTTGAAGATGTAGTGGAATGTTGCCAATTTCATCCAGGAATAGAGTGCCACCATCGGCCTGCTCAAACTTGCCAACGTGGTCGGCGTGTGCATCAGTGAATGCTCCCTTCACGTGGCCGAACAGTTCGCTTTCGAACAGGGTTTCAGTAATGGCCCCGGCATCTACGGCCACCATCGGCTTCCCGCTCCGGAGACTATGTATGTGAATCTCCCGTGCCAGTACATCCTTGCCGGTACCGTTCTCGCCGGTAATGAGCACAGTGGCATCGGTGGGCGCAATCTTATCCAGTGTCTTTCGAATAGCCTTCATGGCAGCGGAGGAGCCCCAGAACATCGGACTGTCACTCGTATGGGCATCGGCCTTCCGGCCATCCCGCTTCATCGTCTTCCTGGCCTTGTCCCTGGCTGCGGTCAGCGTTGCCACGAGTTTGTCGTTGTCCCACGGCTTCACGATGAAATCAAACGCCCCGTGCTTCATCCCTTCCACCGCCAGTTGGATATCGGCATAAGCAGTGAATAGCACTACTTCCACCTCCGGCACCATCTTCTTGATTTCACCGGCCCAGTACAGCCCTTCATTCCCAGTGTTGATGCTCGTATTGAAATTCATATCCAGCAGCACCACATCCGGCCGGAACTGTTCCAGGGATGATACAAGGGTTGCTGGCGACGGAATTGTCTTCACCTCTGCAAAATGCATCGGCAACAGAATTTCCAACGCCCGGCGGATGCCCAGGTTGTCATCGACCACCAATATTTTTCCTAGTTTTGAAGCCATAATCCAAAGCGCAAATCTAGTCAATTATTCCAGAACTCGCAAATAATACACTGAAGCCAAATAGACACACTCATAACGAAAAACCCCTCCACAGAAGCCTGCAGAGGGGTTATTGTACTGGGTAGGAGAATCGAACTCCTATTGCGAGATTGAGAATCTCGAGTACTAACCGTTATACGAACCCAGCGGATTGGAGTGCAAAGGTACGGAAAATTTTTTATTCTCCAAATTTTTTATGAAATTTACGGAAAAGACATTCCAAATCGGCCCTCCAAGTAGGCGATAATTAGGGCTCTTCTCATAATACTACTTGAAAAGCAGTGGAGCAAAAGTATCCAGATACAGCCTCCAGTTGGCCCAGGTGTGGCCGCCGCCGGAGACGAAGTAGGTGTGCTCGAAGCCGCGCGAATCAAGAAGTGCATGAAGGTCTTCGGCACCCTTGAACAGGAAGTCCTCGTTGCCGCAGGCAAGGAAGTACAGCTTCACGCCGGCTTTCTTCAGGGCATCGACCTGCTCGGGAGTGGTTGCACCTGCCGCGGAAAGCGGGCAGATGTAGTCGAACATCTCCGGATAGAGGATGGAGGCCGAAATGGTATGGCCGCCGCCCATCGACAGACCGGCGATTGCGCGTGATGCGGGCTTGGAAATGGCACGGTAGTTCTTCTCGATGAAGGGAACGATCTCCGTACAGAGGCTCCTCACGTAACCATTCATAACGAGGTCGCGCTCGGCATCGGTCATCTTCTCGAAGGCCTCGCGGTCCCAGCGGTTGGGCATAGGCTTCTCCGGGATGTTAAGGGTGCGTGCAGCAGCCTGGTTGGCGTTGCCGTTGGGCATAACCACGATCATCGGCTGGGCAAGGCCCTTCTCGATGAGGTTGTCCAGGATCTGGGCGGCACGGCCCATGCTGGTCCAGGCTTCCTCGTCGCCGCCTGCTCCGTGAAGCAGGTACAGCACAGGATACTTCTTCTTGGGATTGGCCTCGTAGCCGTAAGGGGTGTAAACCGTAAGACGGCGGCTCATTCCAAGGATCTTGCTGTCGTACCAGGGATGGGAGACGGTGCCGTGATGGGAGGCCTCCACATAATCCTTGGTGCGGTCGCCGGGAACGATGAGCATGGGCAGATAACGGGTGCCGTCACGCTGGACGAGCACGTTCTGGGGGTCGTTCACGTAGACGCCATCGACCACGAAATGATAGGTATAGATTTCGGGCTCCGGCAGAGGAATCTTCACTTCCCAGACGTTGTTCTCGCCACGCTTCATGTCGATGGTGTCGACCCAGGGATTTGCCAGCCACGAGCCGTTGAGCTTGACGATGGTGGCATAGTCGGCCTTCAGGCGGAAGGTTACGCTGTCGCCCTGGATTTCAGGGGAGACGATGGGCTTCTGACGGCCCCGGAATGCGAAATTGCCCAGTTCCTGGGCGCCAGCGCTTATGCAGGCTGCCATTGCTAAGATAGTAAGTAGACGTTTCATAGATTACTTGAATGGTTGGGCGCACTTAGCGCAACAGTCTCACCCCAGGAGTTTGGCGATGTCCCGCTCGGTGGCGTGCGGGGCGAGGCTATTTATATGCTCTCTAATGAATTCCAGCGACTGGGCTGGGGTGAGGGACGATGGAATGATTTCGAACAAATCCTCCGGGCGGCAGAAGGAGGCGGTTTGCCAGCCGTTGTAGTGGAGGTCAGGGCCGCGGTAGACGCGCTGCATGTCGCCTATCACAAGGCGGGTCTGGTTTTCCAGACGGGCGATGGCGGCATCGGCCGCGCTCTTTTTAACCCCCAGGAGGCCGCGCACCTCGCGGATGGTTATGGAACCGTTCTCCCCCACGGCATCCATAATGAGGCTGCCGGCTTCGTCCGGCTGATACTTCGGGAGCGAGCGGCGGTAGTTCATAAGTTCGCGGTAGAACTCCACGGTGGCGAAGGCCGCCTTGCCGCCCCACAGGAACTTTCCGTATGCAATCTCGCCGCTCTGCACGCAGGCGATCTTCCAGTCCCAGGGGCCCAGTTCGTCGCCCTCGAACCAGAACTCCGGGGGCGTCATTTCCTCGATTGAGTAGCCTCTGATGGAGTTTTCAAAGAAAGGCACCAGGCCAAGCTCGAGCACGGCCTCCACCATGGCCTCCGGCCCTGTTACCCGGGGCCGGCCCACTACTCCTGCGTGACGGTCGATAGACATATTTAAAACTTATATTCCAAATACTTCTCCGTAGCGGAGCTGCCGCCGTAATACAGCCTCCAAGAGCCCTTGACGGGAGCCATATCCTGCTTCTCCTCCGACCAGCTCAGGAACACTTCGTCGGTTAAATCGAAGCTTACGTTAACAGTCTCCCCCGCCTTGATATTCACGCGTTTGAATCCGCGGAGCGACTTAATAGGGCCATCGGCGTCATCGACATTCTGAACATACAGTTGGACAACTTCATCGGCATCCACACTTCCCTTGTTCGTAACGGGGACAGTGAGTTTGCTGCCCTTCACCGAGGCCTCTCCATACTCGAACGACGTATAGCTGAGTCCATGGCCGAAGGGGAACAGCGGCGCGCCCTCAAAGTAGCGGTATGTGCGTCCCTTCATCGAGTAGTCCTCATAGTCCGGAAGATCATCGACACTGCGATAGAACGTGAGGGGGAGCTTGCCGGAAGGGGCCACCTCGCCCATAAGGATGGAAGCAAGCGCATTTCCGCCTTCCTCGCCGGGATACCAGGCCTGGAGGATTGCGTCGCAACTATCGGTTTCAGGCCCAAGGCCCATAGCCGAGCCGGAGAAGTTCACAAGGACCACCTTCTTGCCCGCGCCCTGAAGCGCCTGAAGAATCTCCCTCTGCACGGCCGGCAGTTCGATCGACGTACGGTCGCCTCCCTTGAATCCGGGCACCTCAACAGGCATTTCCTCGCCTTCGAAACGGGGCGAGATACCACCGGCAAAGATAACCAGGTCCACATCTTTCAGCTTCTCCAGTATGGCATTCACCGGGTCGATGGGCTCCACTACCCCGCAGGCCGGGAAAGTGACAAGCCCCGGAATCCGCTCCTTAAGCGCCTGAGCCAGGGTAACCGTGTGCTCCGGGATGGGATTGTAATTGCCCCACATCATCTCAGCATCGTCGGCATTGGGGCCGATGAGGGCAATGCGCGCATCGGCATCCAGGGGAAGGACATCCCTGTTCTGCAGCAGGACGATGGATTCCTCCGCCATCTTGCGGGCCAGGGCCAGATGCTCCGGGCCCTCGACAATATCATCGGAAAGGTTATTCCACGGGTCGATATTTCCGTCCAGTTCGCCCAGGCGGATGCGTGCGGCCAGGAGGCGCTCCAGGGAGCGGTCCACATCGGCCTCGCTCAGAAGCCCCTGCGCGACGGCCTCGGGAATGTGGGAATAGGATTCACCGCAGTTAAGGTCTACGCCGTTATGTACGGCTGCCGCTGTCGCGTGCTCTACATCGGGCAGATATTTGTGCGTGTCCCATATATCCTTGATGGCCCAGCAGTCCGACACCACGAGGCCCTTGAACCCCCACTCACCGCGGAGAATGGTATTCACCAGATAGTCGTTGGTGCCGCAGGGGTCCCCGCGGAAGCGGTTGTAGGCAATCATCACTTCCTGCACACCGGCTTTGGTGACAAGATTCTTGAAGGCGGGAAGATATGTTTCGCGCAAGTCCCTTTCACTCACTTCAGCATTGAAGGTGTGCCGGTTCCATTCCGGACCGGAATGAACTGCAAAGTGCTTGGCGCAGGCGTGGGCCTTGAGCACCTTGGCTTTCGGATCCCCCTGCAAGCCGCGTACAACGGCCACCCCCATACGTCCGGTGAGATACGGGTCTTCACCGTATGTTTCCATACCGCGTCCCCAGCGGGGGTCGCGGAAAATGTTTATGTTGGGCGTCCAGTAAGTGATACCCTGATACCAGCCCGAATGTCCGGCCTCCAGGGCCTGGCGGTTCTTCACGCGGCCTTCGTCGCTTGCTGCGGTGAATACTTCCAGCAGCAGTTCATCGTCGAAGGAAGCGGCCATTCCGATGGGCATGGGGAAAGTTGTTGCCTTTCCGTTGCGGGCAACGCCGTGAAGGGCTTCGTTCCACCAGTTGTAGGAAGGGATTCCCAGTTCCTCAACTGGCGCCGAGGGGTGAAGCATTAGGGAAGCCTTCTGCTCCACGGACATCATAGAAACAAGTTCTGCAGCCCGCTTTTCGGGTGAAGGAGCGCACGCTACAAACAGCGCGGCAACGCATATAGGGAGTAGTTTTTTCATTTTTCGGCAGCGTTTACAGTTCCAGGACTACGATAGATGCAGGGGGTATCCTTACGTTCACCACATTCTTCTGTATGCTGAATACCTTGAAGGGCTGCGGCGCCACGGTATCGGGATGGTCGAAATCGTTGAAAGAGTTGACTGCCGGGGCCGAGAGGATTTCCGCCGAGCCCTGTCCCTTCACCTTATCATCGAAAGAAAGGTCCACGTTCTGCGACTTGTCCAGACTGGGATTCACGATGGAGACATGTATTTTCCCATCGGCCGATCTGGACGCGGAAACGCTCAATGCCGGGAGCGGACGGCCCAGGGGCGAGAAGATGTATTCCATATTGTAATCCACCGGAATATACTCTGCTCCCTGATGGACGTTGAACATACGGAAGACGTGGTATGTGGGCGTAAGGACCATCTCACCGTCTCGTGTGAGGACCATTGCCTGCAGCACGTTTGCAAGCTGGGCGATATTGGCCATCTTCAGCCTGTCGGTATACTTGTGGAAGATGTTCAGGCTCAGCGCGGCCACCATTGCGTCGCGCATCGTATTCTGCTGGTACAGGTGTCCCGGGTTGTAACCGGGTTCCACATCGAACCAGGTCCCCCATTCGTCCAGCAGCAGGGCCACACGCTTTTCAGGGTCATAGGCATCCATCACGGCGATGTGGCCGCGGAGTAGATTCTCCACTTCCACCGCCTTGCCCAGCACCTCGTAGTATTCGGCCGGAGTGAAATTGATGGCCGATCCCTTGGCGTTCCAGTCCACCACGGTGTAATAGTGGAACGACACCGCCTGCATCGTGTTGCGTGCATTTGCCATAAGCACACGCGTCCAGTTGTAGTCGTCGCCATTGGCTCCGGAGGCAATCTTATAAAGCTGATTACCGTCAAAGTCCCTCAGATACGTCTGGTACCTCTTATATACATCGGAATAGTACTCGGCAGTCATATTTCCGCCGCAGCCCCAGGCCTCATTACCCACTCCGAAGTATTTGAGCTTCCAGGGCTCCTTGCGGCCGTTCTGTGCACGGAGCTCTGCCTGGTAGCCGCCCTCTGCGGTGATGTATTCCACCCATTTAGCCATCTCCTCCACGGAGCCGGAGCCCACATTTCCGGAGAGGTACGGTTCGATGCCCAGGCGCTCGCAGAAGTCCATGAATTCGTGTGTGCCGAAGGAATTGTCCTCCACGGTGCCGCCCCAGTTGCTGTTCACCATCTTGGGTCGGGATTCACGGGGGCCGATGCCGTCGCGCCAGTGATAGTCGTCGGCAAAACAGCCTCCTGGCCATCGGAGCACGGGAATCTTGAGTGCACGGAGCGCCTCCATCACATCGACCCTATAACCGTCCACGTTGGGGATATCGGAATCCGGCCCAACCCAAATGCCTTCGTAGATGCATCGGCCCAGATGCTCAGAGAACTGGCCGTAGATCTCAGGGGGAATAACTGCGCCCGGAGTGGATTCGTGCACCGTCACCCTCACCTGGGCATTAAGGAGGACCGTAATCGACAGGAGGCCCAATGCGCTGAGAATTCGTTTCATAAAGAATAGTTTTTCCAAAGATAAGGAAAATATTTGCATTAATTGCAGGAATTTTCTATCTTTGCGGCCCAAATAATTGTTAACAATTAATTATAAGTGAAATGAAAAAAGGAATTCATCCCGAAACCTACCGTCTTGTAGCTTTCAAGGATATGTCCAACGAAACGGTTTTCATCACCCGCAGCTGCGCTCCCACCAAGGAGACCCTCACTGTGGAAGGTGTTGAATACCCCCTCGTGAAACTGGAAATTTCCAACACTTCACACCCCTTCTATACTGGTAAGGTGAAGCTCGTGGATACCGCCGGTCGCGTGGATATGTTCTATCAGAGATACAAGAGCCGCAAGAAATAATCCCTTACGGCAACAAGGTAATAATAAAGGACAAGCCCGGAAGAGCCTGTCCTTTATTTTTGCTTTATGCCCCAGACGGACAAGTCGTAGTCCGATTCAACCAGGTCTTCGATGTCGTCCGGGAGCGCAGGGAA
>JAILDI010000227.1 GCA_024689525.1 Bacteroidales bacterium | reverse complement strand
TTGCCAAGAAGCTCGTTCACGATATACCATCCGGCAAAGCTCTCGAGATCCAGAAGGGATGTGTCGCCAATATGAATGTCATCTTCCACGTTTTCCATAAACCGGGAAATGAACTTCTTGTCGCTTTCCGACACCTTTTCCGGATACTTGAATGTATAGTAATGGTCCAGCCCTGTTGCGAACCACGCCGGTTCTTCTTCCCAATAAGTGTCGTCTTCGATAATAAAGCCGTCCTGCGCTATCGGCCCTACGGCCTGCTTCACCGTTTCCACCAGGATGTACACACCCAGATAATCACCGTTCATATACATTTCCACGTATCGGTATTCGGGGGTGTATGGCAGGCCCGCCAGCTGCGAAAGCTCGAAAAGGTATGCCGTGCGAACCATCGAAAGATCCCTATAGTCCGCCAGAAGTATCCATTCCCGGGAAGGGCTCATACCCAGGAGGGCTTCTTCCTTGTCCAGTTGTATTTTGTAGGGCTTCTTCTCGAAGTACCGCCAGGTGTAGTTTCCACGCCCGCGAATGCCGCCTTTGAAATCAGACCCTTCCAGGCCGATGACGGCATCGACATACTTTGTCTTGCTCTCCACCGGAGCCGCTGTGTTCACGACGATGCGGGGCAATGACGAGTTTGCCGCCGGCAACTCATCCCACTGCGGTTTTTCAACGCAGCCAAGAAGAGCGGCCGACAGCAAAAACAAAAGATGTAGTTTCTTTGTCATAGGCATCCCCGTGACAAAGATACTAAATTAATCAGTCTTCGTAAACGGCACGGATGGGAAGACCGTAACAACGGGTGGTCTCATTGGTCACCTTGATGGTGGCCTCATCGTCGAAGAACCTGAATGCCATTGCGGTTTTTTTGTTATTCCGGTCTGTTTTGCGTATATTTGTGTATTAGAGATATCGGTCTATGGCTCAAGAATATAAACAGTTATATCTGGATTTCGACCAATACATCCGGCAAGGAGAAGCCGGACAAAAGGAGCGTGCGCAGGCGTGGAGGATGGCCATCGGACTTCAGGCGGTGGATGGACTCAAGACTTCGGAGTATCTTCAAAAGACTGCGCTAAGGAACATTGAAGGCGAAATCACCATTGACCAGGCCCGCGAGCTGGTAAAGCAATACTATATCATTAAAACAGCTCACGACAGCTCTGGAGCAGATAACGAAGAAGCGGACAAGGTATCGGCGAATATTGCCAAGATTCTTTCGTCAGACACTCTGAACTTCAGCGCAAATGGCCTAATCTCTTTGCATCGACGGATATTTGACGGAGTATTCAAGCACGCAGGATTGATTCGCGATTATGACATCTCAAAGAAAGAATGGGTACTGGAAGGAGAGTCCGTGAGTTATTTGAACTGGGAAGATCTGCGTCGCGCGCTGGAGTACGATATTGAGCAAGAACGTTCTTTTCATTATAAGGGTCTCTCTCAGGATGAAATGATTGCGCATATCGCCGGTTTTGTTTCCGGTATTTGGCAGATTCACGCCTTTGGTGAGGGCAATACACGTACTACGGCGGTCTTTACAATACAATATCTACGTTCTGTGGGGTTTGATATTGACAACGACTTGTTTGCCAACCATTCCTGGTATTTCCGCAGTGCTCTTGTGAGGGCAAATTACAAAAACCTGGCAAAAGGTATCGACTACACGCCGGTCTATCTCGAACGTTTTTTCCGTAATCTGCTTCTCGGAGAACAATGGGATCTTCGCAACCGATATCTTCACATTCATCCAAATCCTGAATGGAGCGTTCAACCAAACCTTGCCACCCCGACAAGCACCCCGACAAGCACCCCGACAAGTTCAATCGCACCAGACAATATCAACATCATCCGACTCGTAAAGGCCATCGGACAGAATCAGTTGTCTGTCAAGGAAATGCTTGTAAAGGTTGGACTTAAAGACAGGGAGAATTTCTTTGACTATTCATTAAGGCCAGCCATTACTGAGCGCTTTGTCCAAGCACTCTACCCCGACAAGCCACGTCATCCCCGACAAAAATACCTTCTTACCGCAAAAGGCCTGATGCTTCTGGATTCGCTTCGGAATTGACCGGATATCCGGCTTTTTTTATTATCTTGTAGGCCGATAGATTATGCCCGATATGAAAAAGCACATCATTCTTCTTGCCGTAACGCTTCTTTGGGGCGTTGCAGCGATGGCCCAACAGGCCGATCTGCACTTTGCTATGGCTCATTCAATGGACAACGTCACTTTCGTCTATACTGATGACGGAAGGAGTTTCGAGGTCAAAGGCGACGTGCTCGATCTGGGTCTGGACGGAAACACCGTGTGGACGCTGACAAAGAGCGAATCCAGTCACATCCTTAATAATCTGATCGTCCCCGATTTCCGCGTATACAAGAACGACCAGCGCCGGAAAAGCTACAGAGGAAACGAGAATGAGCGCTATTTCAGTATGGCGATGAGGGTAAAGGACGGGCACGTCATCATCGCCGGCTCCAAAGTTTGGCCATTCAACAACAGGGGATTCGAATCCTGCCTGTTCGGAGAGGTGGACTTCGAGCGCGTGTTTGAAACCGACTATGTGCGCAAGTCGCTCAAAAGGGAGAATTTCCGCGGTTTCTGCGAATATAAGAACAACAAGATGGAGACGCCCTCATTCGATGAAGACGGGACATCCGTTTTTTCGGTCTATTATGGCGTGAAAGACGTGGATTATTATAAAGGAAACATCTACGCAACCGGTTGGGGAGAGAGGGAATACACCAAGACCTACTACGGCTCCAAGTACTACTTTGTGCGCCGCTGCCCCCGCGTTTGGAAAAACGGCAAGGAGGTCATTCAGCAGGTGGAGAATCAGACTGGCGCGGCCTATAACATCAATGTCATCAACGCTGACGGCAAGAAGCACGTCCTCACCAGCGGCCACAACCGCGGCTACGGCGCCGGCTGGGACGGGAACAACACTGTTTATTCTATAGACTTCTCCGTGGAAAAGGAAGCCGTAATTGCCAAGGGCTCCAAAATCTACCACTGCTGTCTCCCCTCCAAGTTCCATCTTACCTTCATTGTCCAGGAGGGAAACTCCGGGTCGGTGGAGAAGACTATTGACGGTGCCGATTACAAGGCCGTCTTCTTCGATGTCGTAGCAGATCCGGACAATATGGATTTCTACCTGCTGACAAGAGGTATCAGCAATAACGACTATGAAGTCTGGCGCCTCCACTGCTCCGGCTCCACCCTGAAGGCTCCCCAAAAGGTCTACACCTTCCACGCAGACGAAGCCGGCATCAACCCCACCCTCGCCATAAGCCGTTAGAAGAGGCTCTTCTGCGAAGGCTTTACGTGGAACGAATATATTACCCCAAGACAAACGGAAGTCGTACTTGAGGAAAGATAGGTTATCCCCGCAAGGAATCTTATGTCCCGGAAAGGCATATAAGTAACGCCAGCATCCAGGGCCAGGCCCGATGCGGCTTTGTCGCTCACCTCAACCCAATTTCCGAAAGCGTCCTCCCAGAACAGCCGCCTGGACGCATAGCCCACACCGGCATACCCACCCCAGCGTGGCGTGATGCCGTAATGGGCCCCCGCGACAGCACCCCAGAGCGAGACCGACCGCGCTCCGGACACCCAGATCGTGGAACCGTCCTCTGCGGTGCCGTCAGACAGGCAGGTATAAGACGCCTGATGATTCACAAAGTTGGTAAAGCCCTTCACATAGACGCTCCACGGGCTTGGAACGCGGTTGTACATTACCCCAAGGCCGACATATAAATCGGGGACGACGCCGATGCTGAGGAAAGGCGAAATGCGGGCCGCATCGGCCACGGGCTCCTCATACTCGGTAGTCACCGGCAGCCCTTCAACGGCATACCCGGGGAGGCTGAAAGGCGACAGCGTCTTCGCTTCCGGCAGCTGCACCCACGAAACCGTCGAGAAAATCTCCCCGCTCCTGTACATATCCTTGATGCAGCACAGGCGGCGCTCCTGCACGGGATTCATATCCCCGGAAACCGCCTGAAGCTTGTCCTTCAGGGAACCCACTTCCCTGGTCAGGACCGAAATACTGTCTTCCGGAACCCGCTCCCCCGCGGCAAGCCTGTTTTTCAGGCGGATGCACTTGTGGCAGATGACTTCAAATCGGTCCAGATTTGAGTCCCAGGAGGTGTTCTGCGCGTCGGCATGCCGGTCGACACAAAGCATCGACAAGAAAACAAACAGATATGCTGTCACTCGGCGCACGAGTGCAAAGATAGCTAAAAATCATTATCTTTGCAGTGCTATGAAAGAAGAAGAATCCGGATTTGTGGAAACACCGGAATTGAATTCCGGTGCTGGGCCGCTCACGCTTATCCACTCGAGCGAAAACGGCCCGGCAATGCTTTACCGGGCCACAAAATTCGGGCAGTTCGTGGTATTGAAATGCCTGAAACCGGAATTCAGGGAGAACGAACTTTATGAAACCCTTCTTCGCAAGGAATTCGAAATCGGATACGGCCTCAACCATCCCAATATCTGCCGCACCACGGGCTTCGTATGTCATCCCGATCTTGGCAATGCCATCGAAATGGAATGGGTCGATGGTGCCTCGCTCGACAACTACGACGGCAGGATGCCGGAGGAGCGCTTCCGCAAGATTGCGGGCGAGTTGTGCGACGCCGTCGCATATCTGCATTCCCGCCAGATAGTCCATCGGGACATCAAGCCGTCGAACATTATGCTCACCCATAACGGCGCAAACGTAAAACTGCTGGACTTCGGCCTGGCGGATTCAGATTCCTGGGCCGTCCTGAAAACCCCTGCAGGCACGCGCAGTTATATGGCCCCCGAAGTCCTATCCGGCGGCATCCCGGATTTGCGCAGCGACATCTGGTCGATGGGAAAGGTGCTTATGGGCCTCACTGGCGGCCACAGGGCCGTGCTGGACAAATGCTGCACCCTGAGGCCGGAAAAACGCTTTACCGGGGCCGATGAGGTAAAAATCGCCCTCTCCCGGAAAAACGACTGGCCTTTGATCGCGGCGGCAATCGTCCTGGGAATAATCCTGGCCATAATGATGCCCCGCTGGAAAGAATCGGCCGGTAACGGTGCTGTAATTCCAGAGGTCGATGCCGACACCACATCGGCCATCGCCCCAGCGGAACCGGTCGTCACGGAAGAACCGGCCCCGGCAGAGCCCCCGGCGGAAACGCACGCCAAGCCCCACAGGACAACGACGCAGGCCGACATCGACGCAGTGTTCGAAGCGGCCGAAAAACTATTCGAATAGAAGATTACCTGTCCGGCAGGTCGATGAAATTAAGTCCTTCGGTCTTACCGGCGACGTAGGGCGGAGTAACCGTGCCGCCGCGCTGAATGCCTGGAATGAACATCGGCCATCCCTTGAAAAAAGCCTGCTGCCTGAACACATCCCCTTCCTTGAGTTTGGAATTCACCGACTCCAGCACGAGGAACTGCTCATCGCCGGCATACTCCAGGGTAACCAGCCTGTTCGGAGCCCAGCCGATCACAATCTTCTCGCCGACCTTCAAATCCGCGGCGGCCACAAAGGTTCGGAAGGGAGAATATCCGGAAGACTCGTCGGAATACAGGGAGTCCCTGAACTCCAGGAAGCTCTTGTATCCCACATATTTTGCAAGCACATTCAGCGTCGTGAGGCGGGGAGTGGTTCGCCCGGGAATATAGCCCCAGAGACGTTTCAGCGTAGATGCGCCAAGAGTCTCCCCCTGCTCATATTCCATAACCGTGGAAAGGGTCTCAAAGTCGGTGGTGCTGGCAAGGCGCCGGGCGTATTTCTTCTCCACCTCGGCCAGAAGCTGCTGTAATTCCGGTATCCTGTTCATTGTATGGCTTGGATTTTATTTGCATACTGGTTCCACACGTTCGCGGTACGATATGCACTCACGGACGAGGCGGGGACGTAAATCTGCGGAACGTCGATGTCTCCGAACAAATCAATCGCAAGGGCGGGCGGATTGGTGGCAAGGCAACGCACCTCCACAAGCGACCGGCACCAGTCGAACGCTCCGCCGCCTATCCTTACCGTCGATGAGGGGAGAACGATTTTCGTAAGCCCGGAATCCCAAAAACACCCGGGGCCGAACGACAGAATTCCTTCGGGCAGCTGTAATTCGTGCAGCGATTTGCATTGGGAAAAACCGTACTCGCAGATTTCCATAACGCTTCCGGGAATGGAAACGCTGGAAAGCAGGTGGCAATCCTTGAAACAGGCTGTTTGAATGCTGCTTATCGTTTCCGGAATAACAACCTCCAACAGGCCGGATCCGAAAAAGGCGTATGGCCCGATAGTCTGGAGCCCCTCCGGCAAATCTATATGCCTCAAAAGCGGGCATTCACTGAAACCAGAATGTCCGATACTCCGGAGGCTCCGGGGCAGAGAAACGGACTTCAGGCTGTTGCATTTCTTGAACGCCTCGTCGTGAATCTCCTCGACGCCTTCCGGTATAACGATGCTCTGCAGGGAATTGCAGTCGAAGAAACTCTCCTGGCCGATGGATTTCAAACCGTCCGGCAGATTTATACCCTTAAGTCCGGAGCACTCGCGGAAGACCTCGACGCCGATCTGTTCCAAGCCTTCCGGGATGGTTACGCGTGAAAGGCTCACGCAGCCTAAGAAGGCAATGCCGCCAATCTTTTTCAGCCCCGGAGGCAGGACGATGCTGGAAAGGCGGAGCCAGCCTCTGAAGCCGGCATCGACATAATCCACAATGTAATCCTTATTGAGGTCCGCATAACCCAGGGAGCCGATTCCCGTGAAGAAGCGGAACTCGTCGAAGGATGTGAAGCTTTCATTGTCGCCCAGCACGCCCTTGAAACTTTTCACGGCCGCCGCTTCGGCAAGGGACAGTTCGCCGTCGTGATTCTGGTCGAAGGCTCCCGCCAGGCGCTGTTTCAGGGCTGCATCGGCAAAGTCGATGATGGATTCGGGCGTGAGGCCTGCATCCCGGCCCCAGTCGAAATCGGTTATCTGCGCCGGCGCCTCTCCGGGGCCCATCGTGAAGGTTTCCTCGTCCGAATATATTTCTCCCCGCTCTGTTTTGAGGAAGCCGCGGTACTTGTACGGACGTTCCGGTTCCAGGCCGTCGGCCGACACTATGAATCCTTCTTCAATCAGGGTTCCCTGAAACCTCCAGGGCGCCCGGCCTTCTTCCAGGATGTCCACGCCCGCTTCGATTTCCGGGACGATGCCCTGCGGGTTGAAAGACAGCTTTGCGACGAAAACGGCGCTTATACCGTCCGGTGACGCCGTCACTTCTATGGAGAGAATCTTGGGGTCCTTCACGCCCTGTGGGACGGGCGTCTTGCAGGCTGCCGCCAGCACCGTTAAAACCGCTATTATGATGAGGCTTTTTCTCATTCCGTTCAATTTGGTCCAAATTTAATGCTTTTTCTTTGAATTATGTTTTCCGACACCCCAATTGGACCAATTTGGACTTGATGGGGCGTTCCGCTTTTGCGTTATTTGTGTGATAAAAAATCAAAACCTGAAACTATGCCCAAATTTATCGTCACAACCAAACGGACATCCCAGTTCAACGGCATCCGCATCGAACCCGGAATGCAGGTGGAGGTTGTAACCAACACCTTCTTCAACCCCCTCCTGGTCAACGGCGGCCAACCCATCGTCGACGCCTTTATGCGCATCTACGGCATCGACATCCGCAAAGCCGG
>JAILDI010000188.1 GCA_024689525.1 Bacteroidales bacterium | reverse complement strand
TCAAACGTGCCCGCTCCATCGCTCTCCTTCCTTATGTAACCGACCTTCTTAAATAATATGCCTTATGGAAATTTTACTCAAGAAAGAAGTCGCCAATCTTGGCTTCGCTGATGAAATCGTAAAGGTAAAGGCCGGCTATGCGATGAACTACCTTATCCCTCAGGGATACGCAGTGGTCGCCACCGAGTCTGTTAAGAAGCAGCACGCTGAAACCCTCCGTCAGAGGGCTCACAAAGAGGCCAAGCTCGTCGCCGACGCAGAGGCTCTCGCTGCAACTCTTTCCGCCCAGACCGTGGAAGTGAAGGTGAAAGTTTCCGAGAGCGGCAAGCTATACGGCAGCGTCACCACCATGGAACTCGCAGAGGCTCTCGCAGCCAAGGGCGTGAACGTGGACAAGAAGGACATCACCATCCTCGCCGCCGAGGTGAAGGAAGCCGGTGAATACGAAGCCTCCGTGAAGCTCTACAAGGGCATCAAGGGCACCTTCAAATTCAACGTCGTGGCCGAATAAGCCAAGTTCTGGTAAACTAAAACCGGAGACCTCGAAAGGCCTCCGGTTTTTTGTTTGTCCGTTAGATATTATTCTGCGGAGATTGCTTCTGCGGGGCAGACACCTGCGCAGGTGCCACAGTCGAGGCAGAGATCCGGGTCGATGCTATAGACATCGCCTTCTTTGATTGCGCCGGCGGGGCACTCACCCTGGCAAGTACCGCATGCCATGCAGAGGTCGGGATTGATTTTGTAAGCCATAGTACTATTGTTTTTGTGTTGTTGTTTCCGGGGGCAAATGTACACATTATTTTTAATAAGCACAAAAAAACAGTATATTTGTAAGTATGAAAAGAAGTGCTATTATATTGATGTCAGTGCTTGCTTTGGCGGCATGCGGGCACAGGAACAGGGGAGTGGACACCCCGGGCACCAACGGGCCTTCCGTTGTGGAACCAGGTGATACTGTGGCGGCTACATCCCTGCCGGTGGAAAATGTCGATGATGACGTCCAGAGCCCGGTATTGTCCGGGAACGGAGTCACGGGCGTGGCCGTAATGCCGGATGCATCTTCCGTGAAGGCGGTGCAGGTGGAGGGCAGGCTTGAGTTCGACAAGACCGTTCACGACTTCGGCGACATACTGGCAACCGACGGCCCCCAGAGCTGCAGTTTCAAGGTGAAGAACATCTCTGCGGGGCCCATCGCCCTTCTGGAGGTCGTAACCTCCTGCGGGTGCACGGAGGCTCAGTGGACGCGCGAGCCTTTGCAGCCGGGCAAGACCGGCACCATATCGGCCACATACAAGAATGAAGACGGGCCCTATCCCTTCGACAAGACCCTTACGGTGTATGCCTCCGGAATGAACAAGCCCATTATCCTGCGCCTCCGCGGCATAGTGCACGAGAAGGAAGTTCCCCTGGCGGAGCTTTACGGCACGGCCAGGATAGGGGACCTGGGTCTGAAAGACAGGCTGTTCAAGGCGGGCAATATGGAGCAGGGGGAATCCCGCTCGGACGAAGCACGTATCGCAAACCTTGGCTCGAAGCCTCTCAAACTGGAGTTCAAGGACCTGTCGCCCCAGCTCACCGTGAACGTGGAGCCCAATCCCATCCCGGCCAAATCGGTTGCCGTGATGAGCTTCTGCGTAAAGGCCGACAGAAACCTCTGGGGCCGCAACAATTACTACGCAACGCCGGTTATCAACGGCAGGGCCTCATCGGAAAAACTGGCCTTCTGGGCCGTTACCAAGGAGAATTTCACTGACTGGGACGATGAAAGGCGCCAGAACGCCTCCCAGCCCATCTTCGACGAGAGCACGGCCATCTTCGATGTTGTCGAGAAGGGTCGCACCATAACGGCTTCGTTCAATTACACCAACAGGGGCAAATCGACCTTCCACATATATAAGCTGGATGCCGATGCGCCAGGGGTCACCGTAACGCAGATGGAAGACACTCCTGCCGGGCAGACCGGCGTGATCAGTGTTTCTGTCGATACCGGGCAGCTGCCGGAGGGAGATGCCACCATAATGATGACGCTCATCACCAATTCGCCGCTCCGCCCCATCGTGAACCTTTTCCTCGCGGGCGTGGTGAAATAGTTTTTTTCCGGGATTTTTAGTAACTTTGCGTGCCCAAAAACGCAGATGTATGGCTGATATAAAAGAACAACTCCAGAACTCTTACGACGACAATTCGATCCAGACTCTCGAATGGAACGAACACATCCGCCGCAGGGCCGGTATGTATATCGGCCGTCTGGGCAACGGAGACCGTCAGGGCGATGGCATCTACGTGCTCCTGAAGGAAATCATCGACAATTCGATCGATGAGTTCTCGATGGGATTCGGCAAACGCATCGACATAAATATTGAAGGCCAGACGGTTACAGTGAGGGACTATGGCCGCGGAATTCCCCTGAACAAGGTGGTCGATGCAACCTCGAAACTGAACACCGGCGGCAAGTTCGATGACGTGAACTTCAAGAAGTCGGTGGGTATGAACGGCGTTGGTACTAAGGCCGTGAACGCGATGAGCGTGGACTTCTACGTTGCGTCGTTCAGGGACGGAAAGTGCTCATACGCCCAGTTCCGCAACGGCGGAGACCTGGAGGACAGTGGCATCATCGACTCGAATGAAAAGAACGGCACCCTGATCCGCTTTACCCCGGACAAGGAACTCTTCAACGACTTCTCCTTCCACATGGAATTCGTGGAGCCGCTGGTGAAGAACTACTCATACCTGAAGAAGGGCCTCACGCTTGTGCTAAATGGAGTGCCGTACAAGAGCGAAAACGGCCTGCTGGACCTGGTGCAGGAGAATATGTCGGAAACACCGCTTTATCCTCTGATTCACCTGGAAGGGGAGGATATCGAGATAGTGCTTACCCACGGCAACAGCTACGGTGAAAACATTGCTTCCTTCGTCAACGGCCAGAATACCCGCGACGGGGGCACCCATCTGGCTGCGTACAGGGAGGCAATCGCCAAGACTTTCAAGGACTTTTTCAAGAAGGATTATAAGCCGGAAGACGTCCGTCAGGGCGTTGTGGGCGCTATCGCCATCCAGATTCAGGAACCCATCTTCGAAGGCCAGACCAAGACCAAGCTGGGCTCCACCTATATGTGGGAGAAGCAGATAAAGAACGCCGACGGCACCAACAGCACGGACCGTGGCCCCACTATCCGCAGTTTTGTGAACGACTTCGTGTCCAAGAAGTTGGACAACTACCTCCACATGCACATGGAAATCGTGCCTGTGATAGAGGAAAAGATAAAGGCTTCCCAGGCGGAGCGCGAGGAGATTTCCGGAATCCAGAAAAAGACGCGCGAACGCAACAAGAAGGCCAGCGTGTACAACCGCAAGCTCCGCGACTGCCGCTACCATTACTCGGACAAACTGCCCAAGGGCAAGGAGGATGAGGCGGAGAAATCCAGCATCTTCATCACGGAGGGCGACTCTGCAAGCGGTACCATCACAAAGGTGCGCAACGCCAACAACCAGGCGGTGTTCTCGCTCAGGGGCAAGCCCATCAACTGCTTCAAGGAAAGCCGCAAGAAAGTGGCGGAGAACGAGGAACTCAACCTGCTGGTATCGGCCCTCGGAGTGGAGGACGACCTTGACAATCTCCGTTACAACAACATCATAGTGGCGACGGATGCGGATGACGACGGAATGCATATCCGTATGCTGGTACTTACATTCTTTATGAAGTACTACCCGGACCTTATCCGCCGCGGTCACGTACATATCCTCCAGACGCCTCTGTTCAGGGTGCGCAACAAGAAAGAAACCGCGTACTGCTACTCCGTGGAGGAGAAGGAGGCGATGGTGAAGAAACTCAAGACGGGCGTAGAAATCACCCGGTTCAAAGGTCTGGGAGAGATTTCCTCCAGCGAGTTCGTGGAATTCATCGGTGACGGAATGCGCCTGGACGATGTGAAACTGGCGGAAGAGGAGTCGATTCCACTCATCATGGAGTTCTACATGGGCGACAATACCCTGGAAAGGCAGATGTTCATCCGTGAGAACCTTCGCAGTGAAGAAGAACTGGAAGACGTTAATATCTGATGGCAAAAAAGGTAAAAACCACAGTATCGCCCTCCTGGGCGCGTTTCTGCGGCCGTCTTCTCAAGAGGATGGGCTGGGAAAGCGTTGGCGGGCCTATGACCGAGCCAAAGGCCATAGTGCTGGGCGTTCCCCACACATCGGCTGCTGACTTCCTGGTGAGTTATCTTTTCTACGCGCAGTTTGGAAAAGTTGCGCATATCATGATCAAGAAGGAATTCTTCTTCTGGCCCCTGGGCCCCATTCTGAGGGCCTGCGGCGCGGTTGCGGTGGACAGATCCAATCCCACCAACCTCGTGCGCAGCCTCATCCATCAGATGGAGGGGGCGGAGGAGTTCCATCTGGCAATAGCGCCGGAAGGCACGCGCAAGGCGGTGAAACGCTGGAAAAGCGGTTTCCACCTCATTGCGAAAGAAACCGGAGCCGCCGTGTATATGGGTTATTTCGACTGGGGCCGCAAGCGCATCGGTTGTGGCGAAAAGTTGGAAATAACCGGCGACACAAAGGCCGATATGGCCAGGATGTATGAGCATTATCGCAGCCTGGACCTTAAAGGCAAGAATCCGGAAGGATACACGGTGCCTTGAATAATTAATTAGTTAGTAGTGTATGGCAAAAACGATAAAAAGCCCCTACAAGGCATGGCGCAAGTACCGCTACCGCGAACAAACTTGCACTACTCTCCACAAGGTCTTTGATTACGCCACAGCCAAGTATTCAAAAAAGCTTGCCTATCAGTATGTAGACGGCGGCCAGAAATATACTTATGAGCAGTTCCGCCTCAAGGTGAACCAGCTTTCGCTGCGCATGACGCGCTTTGGTATCAAGCACGGCGACCGTGTGGCGATCCTGTCGCAGAACATGCCCAACTGGGTTGTGGCTTTCTTCTCCGCTACGGTGTTCGGCCGTGTGGCAGTTCCAATTCTTCCGGACAGTTCTGAAGTTGAACTCACCAACATTCTCAATCACTCGGAATCGAAGGTGCTGTTCATCTCCCAGAGGATGATGCCCAAACTCAGCGAAGAGTGCAGGCAGAAGCTTACCCTTATCATCGACATAGAAACCTTCGAGTTCATCAAGAAGAATAAGGAAGACTTCAGGTGCAACGGTTGGGTGAAGGACCCTCAGCCGGACGATATGGCCTGCATCATCTACACCTCCGGTACCACCGGCAATGCCAAAGGCGTGATGCTGAGTCACAGGAACCTCAGTTCCAACCTGGCCGCCGCCTTCAAGGCAAAGCCGGCCTTCAAGAGGGACCGTTTCCTGAGCATCCTTCCCGCGGCCCACGCATATGAGATGAGCGTTTCCACGCTATACTCATTCTATGTGGGCGCAACTTGCTACACGCTTCAGAAGCCGCCGACTCCTACAATTCTGCTGGCGGCCATGAAGAAGGTACGCCCCACTATCGTGTGCTCGGTGCCGCTGATTATCGAGAAAGTGATCAAGAACAGCGTCTGGCCCACAATCCAGAAGAGCCGCGTGCTCTCCTGGGCCGATAAGCACATTCCCCATACCCTTCACTGGTTCATCGGAAAGCGCATCGTCAAGACCTTCGGCGGCAAACTTCAGTTCTTCGGCATAGGCGGAGCCAAGCTGGACCCGGTGGTGGAGAAATTCCTCATCGACTGCAAATTCCCTTATGCCGTGGGTTACGGCCTTACGGAGACGGCCCCGCTGGTGTGCAACGTGATGGTGAACAAGCGCAAGCATCTTGGGTCGATAGGCCCGGCATCGTACAGAGTTGAGGTGCGTCTGGACAACGTGAACCCCGCCACCGGCGAAGGCGAAATCGTGGTCCGCGGCGACAATGTGATGCTTGGCTACTACAAAGACCCCGAGCGCACGCTGCAGGTACTGGACGACGAAGGCTGGTTCCACACCAACGACGTGGCCACGGTGGACAATCATGGCCTGTATTACATCAAGGGACGCCTGAACAACACCATCCTCGGCCCTTCCGGAGAGAACATCTATCCGGAAGAAATCGAGCAGGTGATCAACAATATTGAAGGCGTGGAAGAATCCCTGGTGATGGAGCGCGACGGTAAACTGGTGGCGCTTGTCAAGTTCCAGGACAATGCCATAAATTGGAACCAGGCCACGGAAGACAAATGGTTCGAGGAACTGGAAGCCCGCAAGAAAGCAGTCCTGGACTGGGTGAACAAAACCGTTGGCAAGAACTCCAAGATCGGTGAAGTCGATGCCATGAAGGAGCCCTTCGAGAAAACGGCCACGCAGAAGATACGCCGTTTCAAATACAAAGACGCCAAAGGCGACGAGCCGGAGAAATAAAAAAAGGAGCTTCGCAAACCGAAGCTCCTTTTTTTGTCCGGACTCATGACTACTCTGCGGTGGCGCCGGGAGTCATGATTACTTCCACGTAGTTGCGGCTGTCGAGAAGCTGAGCGGCGATGGCGCGGACGCTTTCGGGTGTGATGCCGTCGATAACGCTTTCGCGTACGGCGTCATAGTCTTCGCCGAACTCGAGCCAGTTCTCGATCTGGCTTCTCCAGTAGGCGTTGCTCAGGCGGTTCTCGGGGATGTTCTTCTTCAGGTTGAGGATGGCCATGGATACTTCACTCTCGGTGGGACCGTCCTTGGCCATATCCTTCATGCCCTGCTCTGCAAGTTCGCACAGGCGTGCGGTGAGTTCGGGCTTGCAGTCGAAGTACACCTGGAGAAGGGCCTGGGTCTTGGGCTGGCGGTTGATGTTGGTTGCCACGCTGGCGCCGTAGGTGCCGCCTTCCTCTTCACGCAGGGACTGGGTGTAGCGCATGTCAAGGATGTACTTGAGAGCGTCGAGATTGGCCCTTGTTGAGTAGCTGAAGTCCACAAATGCGCTGTACACCTCCAGAACGGTGCTCTTGGGAGTCTGCATGTCGGCCTTGAACTGGTTGGAACGCCATCCTTCGGCGATTTCCATATTGCGGTCGATCCAGGAAGAGGCCTTGCGTCCCTTAGGCAGGGAGCCGCAGTATTTCTCCACAAGGGGCTGCAGGGTGTTCAAGTCCACATCGCCAACAATCACGAGGGTTGCACCGGCAACGTCCTTGAACAGCTTACGGTAGTTTTTCTCGATCACGTTGAGATCGGCCTTGTCCAGCATCGACATGGAGATGACCTGGCGCCTGGGATTGTTCTTCCAGATCGACTTGGTGTACTGTTCCTGGAAAATATACTCGGGATTGCTGAGCAGATTGGGAAGGTAGGAGCGAATCTGGCTGAGACCGGTATTGAATTCGTCGGCATCGAAGCGGGGATCCGTGAAGTACAGGTACAGGAGCTGGAATGCGGTTTCCAGGTCGCGGACGGTTGAACTGCCGCTGATGCCGTGCTCCAGAGTGCTGATATACGGGTTTATATTCACGCTCTTGCCGCTGAGCATCTTCGATACCTGGGTGGAGGAGAATTTTGAGATACCGCTGTTGCTGAGGTAGATGTCGAACATATCGTCCATCTGGAATACCTCGTTGTCCTCGATGAGGCTGAGTCCGCCGTCCTTGTAAAGGTCGATGAGGATCTGGTCCTTGGTGTAATCGGTGGGGAGAACGACAACCTTGAGGCCGTTCTTGAGGATCCACTGGGTTGCGCCGTAGATGACGGTGGAGGTGCTCTTCACCTTCTTGCCCTTGAGCTTGGCGGAGTTGAGGAATTCGCTGGGAAGTTCCTCGCCGTCCAGGGAAGCGATGTCGGAAGCCTCGACCTCACGCATTGCGGCAAGGATCTGGGCCTCTGTAGGAGTGGCGATGCCGGCTTTCTCGGGACCGGAGTAGATGATTACCAGGTTTTCCGGGGTGATGAGCTGAGCCACGGTCTGGCTGAGATATGCTGCATCCAGCTGGCCAAGAAGCATCTGGGCGATCTGGTACTCCATCTCGGGATCCATGAAAGGAGTATTGTCGAAGAAGTTGCTCAGGATGGGGCGCACGAATTCCGCGTTGCGGCGGGTGCTGGCCTTGTTCTTACGGTCTTCCAGACGGGAGAGGAGGTCGGTCTTGGCACGTTCCACCTCGGCATTGGAGAAGCCGTGGCGCTGCATGCGGATGAGCTCAGTGTAGAATGCCTTGAAGCCGTCCAGGATGTTGTCTTCCTTGAGGGTGACATCGCCCATAGCAGCGTCGATATCCTCATAAATAAGGGATGACACGTAGAAACCGCCGCCCAGGAAAGGAGCGTCCGGCTTGGCGGTGATGTCGTCGAACCTTTCGCGCATGACTGCCGAGATGAGGCTCTTGGTGTAGCTCATCACGCGGCCAAGCAGGCCGGCGTTGTAGGACTCGGGCATAGCCTCGCTCCTCCAGCCCATTTCGATGGTGACTGAAGTGGATTCAGGGTCCGTGATAACGCCGATGATGGGCTCTGCATTATCGGGAACTGAGAGGTGCTCCTTGGGTTTGGGGTTCTCGCAGGCGGGGATCACGGAGAAGATTTCCTTGATCTTGGCCTCCGTGCGGTCCACGTCGATGTCGCCAACTACAACCACGGCCTGCATGTCCGGGTGGTACCATGTGCGGTAGAAGTTCACCAGGGCCTGGGGATCGAAGGTTTCCAGATGCTCCTGTGTGCCGATGAGGGTGCAGTCGGCCATCTTGGTGCCGGGGAAGTAGTAGGGGAGTGAACGCTCCATCGTACGCCAGCTGGCGTTGCGGCGGGTACGGCGCTCCTCGATGATGACTCCGCGCTCCTTGTCCACCTCTGAAGGATCGTTGTTCACGAAATGGGCATAGTCGCAGAGAATCATAAGGCAGGAGTCCACCACGCTCTCGCGCGCGACGGGTATATTATTAAGCATGTACTGCGTCTCCTCGAAACCGGTGGAAGCGTTGATATTGCGTCCGAATTCGGCGCCGATGCTGCGCAGATAGTCAAGGATTGCCTTGTCCTGGAAATGGGCGGTGCCGTTGAAGCACATATGCTCCAGGAAATGGGCCAGACCGTCCTGTGCGGGATACTCTTCCTGAATGGCGCCAACGTTGGTGGCGAGGTAGAATTCCGCCCTTCCGGCAGGAAGTTCGTTGTGGCGGATGTAGTAGGTGAGTCCGTTGTCCAGTTTTCCGACTTTCACAGCGGGATCGTTGGGGAGGGGTGCCAGCAGCTGTTCCTGCTGCGCCCATGCACTAGTTGCCGTAAATGCCAAAGCAATGGCGGCAAACACTGAAACAAATCTCTTCATTCTTTTGAATTGTTTAAAAAACTTTCAAATGTATAAAATTTTCTCCAATTAACACTATATTTGCATCACATATAAGTAATTCTTATGGTATTCGAGGATTTCAGGCTGAAAGTTTTCGTCACCGTCGTGGACGAAGGCAGTTTTACAAAGGCGGCGAGGGCGCTGGACATAAGCCAGCCGGCGGTGAGCCAGAACATATCGGAGTTGGAGAAGATGCTGGGTTTCAGTTTACTGGAGAGAGGGCGTGCAAAAGTTGAGCCAACTCCGGACGGTGCTGTATTCCTCACATACGCCAGAAAGATCCTTCATTGGTATACCGCTGCCGACGAGCTGTTCGGCGAGAGAGGCCGGCTGGTCCGTAACAGGCCCGTGAGGATAGCCGCAACGCCGTTCTGTGCCGATTATGTGCTGCCGAAGCTCCTGGCTCCGTATCTGTCGGGAACGGGCGGCGGTTTCATCCTGAGTACATTCCCGGAACAATCCTTCCCTTCGCCCGATATCGAGGCCGATGTGTACCTGTGGACCAAGCGCCCCGGCACGGAGCTCGATTTTGAAGGTACGCAGGTGGTGGGGAGTGTCGATGGAGTGGCCGTAACCGCCACGGGAGTTCTGCCTGAAGTGGATCATTATGTGGCCTGGGCTCCGTATAGGGATCTACTTGGGGCCGATATAATCGCCCGCACCGTGCTCGTGTCGGACAGCATCCCGCTGCTGCGGGAGCTGCTGGAAACCCGTAGCGACCTCATCGGCTTCCTGCCCCGCGAGGCAGCCTCCGGAATGAAAATCCATCCCCGGACGGGAGGCCCGTTGGGGATGGATCTGTGCCTGAAATATCCGGATTCGTTCCGGAACTCGGCCCTGGCGGCCTCTATTGAGCGTCGTCTTGGTGAGGAACTAACCACCGATTAAGCCAGTCGAAGTAGCTCCTGTGCCAGTAAAGCGCATTCTGGGGCTTCAGAATCCAGTGATTCTCTCCCGGGAACACGATAAGCTTTGAGGGAACGCCCATCATCTGTGCGGCGTTGAACGCTGCCATACCCTCGTCGTAAGGTACGCGGAAGTCCATCCCGCCGTGGATGCAAAGGATGGGAGTGTGCCAGTTCTGCACCAGTTTGTGCGGGGAATTCGCATAATGGCGCACGGCCTCCGGCTTGCTGGACCAGGGCGAGCCTGCCTGCTGGATGCCGCCGAAGGTGAGTCCGTCGCCTGCAGGGCCCACGAGGCCTTCCTCGTATGCGTATTCATAAGGAATGCCGCCATTGTCCCAGTTGGGGAACCACATTTCCTCCGTGGTCATATACATATGCTCCTCGTTGAAGATGCCCGCATGGGCGATGAAGCAGTCGTACACGTCCCCGTGGATGCCGGCCATGTAGTATACGCTGTATCCGCCGTAGGACGCGCCGCAGGCTGCAAGTTTGCCGATGTAGGGCTCCGCCTTGATCATCTTGGCGGCGCTCAGGTAGTCCTGCATGTTAAGGCCGATGTAGTCGCCCGAAATCTCCTCGCACCAGGGCTGGCCGAAGGCCGTGGTTCCACGCCTGTTGGGCAGAACCACCACATAGCCTTGATGAGCCATCAGGCAGTAGTTCCAGCGGTAGCTCCAGCCCTGGGAAAGAGTGCCCTGGGGGCCTCCCAGCAGGATTTCAATCGCGGGATACTCCTTGGTGGCGTCGAATGCCGGAGGGAACAGGACCCATGTGAGCATATCCTTCCCGTCCACGGTTTTCACCATCCTGGCCTCGGTCTGGTGGCTGTCCAGCTGGCCGAGGATGTGCTGGTTCTCGAAACTGATCTGCTTGATTGAATTGTCTCCCAAAGCTACAATCTCGGTGGGGAAGTCCATGCTACAGTAGGTTGTGAGGATGGTTCCGTCCTGGAGAACTGCGAAGGGAGAATTGAAGTCGAACCACAGGTTGTTGGCCGTGAGGCGGAAGAATTCGGTTTCCGGATCGGCTATCACGTTGTAGATTGCCTGGAGGCCTTCCACCAGCGAGCAGAAGTAGATGGATTTGCTGTCGGCAGCCCATACGGGGGAGTCGGCATTGTAGTCGAACCAGTCCGTGAGGTCGGTGATGCGCCCGATAGTGGGGATGCCTTCGCCGGAGCAGTCCAGATCTGCCATGATGAGGCGCACTTTGTCGGCCTCATAGCCGTCACGTGCCATGCTCAGCCATGCCAGTTTGGTGCCGTCCGGGCTCCAGACAGGATTGGTGTCGTATCCGCCTCCAACGGTGATTTCCTGGGTTTCGCCGCTCTGGATATTGTAGATGTAGATTTCCGTGTTGGTGGAGAAGGCGTACTGCTTGCCCGTGAGCTTCTTGCAGGAGTAGGCGATGAAGCGGCCGTCCGGGCTCCAGCAGAGCTGCTCGATGCCTCCGAAGGGGCCGTTGGGGAGCTGGAACATCACATCGGCCCCGCCCAGGATGTCAAGGCCTTCCTTGATGACGCCGTTGCACAGAGGAGCGACGAAGCTGTGGTTGATTTCCTCCACCCAGTGATCCCAGTGGCGGTACATCAGGTCTTCAGTGGCGTAGGCATCGGCCTTGGAAAGAAGAGGGTCGGTGTCCACGGGGCGCTCAACGGCGCTGTGCACGCTGCTCACAAAGAGGATTTGCGCGCCGTCCGGCGACAGGGAGAATTCCTGCACTCCGGCGGGAATATCCGTGACTTGGGTCCTTTTGCCAAGTTTGCCGCTTCTGTACGGGGCTTTGTACACCTGGCCTTCCTTGATGAAGTAGATGTATTTGCCGTCCGGGCTCCAGCGGGCGTTGGAGATGCTCTTTCCGTCCATAGTGAGCTGGGTGGGATCTCCGCCGCTCACGGGCAGGGTAAACAGGTTGCGGCAGCTGCGGTTCTCCGCAATGGAATTATAACTGACTCCGTAGAGGATGGTCTTGCCGTCCGGCGACAGCTGGGGATCTGACAGGCGGCCGAGCGAAAGGAGCACTTCCGGGGTCATCCTGCCGTCCGGAACCTGGATGTCCGACGGGCCGATGTAGCCTTGCTGAGGTTTCATTGTACAGGAAAAGAAAAAGAGGGCCGCCGATGCAGCCAGTGCAAGTTTCTTCATATAATGTATGTGTTGTCTTACAAAAGTACTTATTATCCGGCAAGAAAGCAAATGCGATGGGATTCGGCCGCGTCGGCCAGTGAGGCTTTCATAGGGGTGCCTGTTTCGATGCTGCGGAGGAAGTCCTCCACCAGGGCTTTGTCGGCTCCGGCGTGAAGGGGGGCGTTCTCCAACTGGCTATAATCTTCTCTTATGGACCCGCAGGTGATGATTCCGCCTTCCGCCCTGAGTACGCCCTTTGAGCCCCAGATGACTGTCTCGCGCCCTTCTTTGGCCGATGTGCCCTCCAGGCTGAGGCTGAGCCGGATACCGTTCTCCAGTTCGACATCGACATGCTGGGTATCGTACACGTCGTTCTGGCAACGGTATACGCAGCATCCGAACTGGCTTTCGGTTAAAACGCTCTCTATGACCTGGTCGAATGACTTTTCTGGGGGAACGTCGAATCCGGCAATCCACTCCTTGCGCTCCCGGTACAGGTTCACCGCATTGTATCGGCAATCCTTTATGGGGCAGTCGATGCAGCGGTCAGTGCTGCCCTCAGGGGCCTGTGACCGTTTGAACAGCTCGATGGAGCCTTCCGCCTGCACTTTAGAGGCCTTTGCTCCGGGGCCGCAGAGACTTAGGATAAAGTCCACGTCGTGGCTGCACTTGGACAGGAAAATCGGCCCCGTATCCTCCTTGCGGGCCCATCCGCCGCGCACGAAAGTGTGGCCCATCCTGTCCGGGCCGATGTGTTCCGTGTGGGTGATTTCCCTGATCTGGCCGATAGCTCCGCTCTCCACAATTTCCTTGATCCGGTTGTAGTACGGATGATAGCGCATCACAAGGCATACGCCCACCGGTGTGTCTGCCTGGGCCGATGCCTGGAGCAGGCTCTCATAATCGGCCTGCGTAGTTACGGCCGGCTTCTCCACAAGTACGTGGAAGCCACGCTTAACCGCTTCTATGGCAATGGGATAGTGGATCTGGTCCGGCACGGCGATAATCACC
>JAILDI010000166.1 GCA_024689525.1 Bacteroidales bacterium | reverse complement strand
CGGGGCTGGTTTTGATCTTGTACTGGGAAGGGTCGTCGAAGCCGGCGAGGGAGGCGGCGTAGACGACGGCGTCCGACAGGGTGCCGATTTCATCCACGATGCCAACCTCAAGGGCATCGGTTCCGGCCCAGACGCGGCCCTGGGCGATGGCGTCCACCTGGTCCACCGTCATGTTGCGGTTTTCAGCGACCATGCCCACGAAGCGCTCGTAGATGTCTTCCACGCTGGCCTGCAGGTAGGCAAGCTCGGCGGCGTCGAAGGGACGGTTGAGGGCGTACATGTCGCTATGGGCGTTGGAGCCTACGCTCACCATATTCACGCCTACTTTGCGCATAGTCTTGGAGAATTCCGGAATCATGCTGAATACGCCGATGGAGCCAGTTAGTGTGCTGGCGTTGGTGTAAATCTTGCGGCAGCCGTTGGAAATCCAGTAGCCACCGGATGCAGCATAGTCTCCGTAAGAAGCTACGACGGGTTTCTCTTCGTTCAGCATTTCAAGCGCAGCCTTGATCTTCTCGGAGGCGATGACGCTGCCGCCGGGAGAGTTCACGCGAAGGACCACGGCCTTCACGCTCTTGTCGGCGCGGAGAAGGTCGATTTCCTGCACGAATCGGTCTGCGGCGATTTTGCCGTACTGATCGCCACCGTCCACGATGTCACCATCGGCAAAGAAGATCGCCACGTTGTTCTTGCCGGGGAGGCTGACGGCCTTGGACTGGACATATTTGCTGAATGCGACCAGGTGGAGGTCCTTCTTGTCGGAGACCATTGCCTGCTCGCAAAGCTTGGCGATGAGTTCTTCACGGGTCATAACGTCGTCGGCAAGGCCGCACTGGACGAAGTCTTCCGGGAAGTTGAGGCGGAGGTTGTCCACCATGTCGTTAAGCTGGTCCATGGTGAGGCCGCGGGATTTGGCTATCGACCCGCCGATGACTTTCCACATCGATTCTATCATCACCTTGTTCTGCTCCATATTCTCAGGGGATGGAGAGTTCTTGATGAACATCTCACCGGCCGATTTGTACTTGCCGTGGCGGATGAGCTGCACGTTCACGCCCAGTTTGTCAAGGATATCCTTAACGAACAGCATGCTTCCGGACATGCCCACGAAAGTGGCGTTTCCGCCGTGATAAGACGTTACATAAACCTTATCTGCAACTGAGGCCAGATACATTGATGCAGTGCCCGGGTTCTCCGTAAAGGCTATGATGGGCTTGCCGCTTGTGCGGAATTCTTCCAGGGCTATGCGGAATTCCTCCAGCGTGGCCGTGCCGGCGGAGGCTTCGTCCGGGCGCAGGAAGATGAACTTCACTGCAGGGTCCTCTGCGGCAGTTTCAATCGCTTTGACCGCATCCCAGATACCTACGGATGTCCTTGTGTCCATACCGCCTGCGGCGAAGGCCGGCATATCTTCGGTAGATTGTTCCATAAGGGTGATATCGGCCATATTGATGTCCAGGACGCCGTTCCGGGGCATTACAGTCTTGGACGATGAGCTCACTGCCATCGAGCCCACGAAGAAGAGGAAAAACAGGAAGCCGATGATTTTCAGCAATACCAGTCCGGCAATCACTGCCAGTACGGTTCTTACGAATTCTTTCATAATGTCTAATTGTTTGCGGACACAAATATAAGTATTATCTTTGTGAGATTAAAATATATCGCATGGCACAGAAACCTTCAATACCCAAGGGGACACGTGACTTCGGCCAGGAGGAAATGGCCCGGAGAAACTATATTTTCGACACCATCCGCTCGGTCTTCCGCACATACGGTTATTCCGAAATCGAGACTCCAGCGATGGAGAACCTCTCCACCCTGCTGGGCAAGTACGGCGACGAAGGGGACAAACTCCTCTTCCGCATCCAGAACAGCGGCGAAAAGGCGGGGCTGCCCCCTGAAAAAGGTCTCAGGTATGATCTCACTGTGCCTTTCGCCCGTTACGTTGTTCAGCACCAGAACGAGATTTCATTCCCGTTCAAGCGCTTCCAGATCCAGCCCGTGTGGAGGGCGGACCGCCCCCAGAAGGGCCGCTACCGCGAGTTCTACCAGTGCGACGTGGACGTAGTGGGCTCAACCTCCCTGCTGAACGAACTGGAACTTGTCCAGATTGTGGACAGGGTATTCACGTTGCTGGACATCCGCGTGGCCGTGAAGATCAACAACCGCAAGGTCCTCACGGGATTTGCGGAGATTGCCGGCGCCCCGGACAAGGTTATCGACATCACCGTCGCCATCGACAAACTGGATAAAATCGGCCTCGAAAGCGTGGAGGCTGAAATGCGCGAAAAGGGCATTCCGGAGAGCGGAATCGAGGTTATCCGGGAGATTCTGGCGCTTTCCGGCACAACGGCGGAGAAGATTGCCCGGATGAGGGAAATGTTCGACGGCGGCAGCGCATCGGGCGTGAAATCCGACATCGGCCTCGCCGGCCTGGCGGAGCTGGAGGAGACCTTCGGGCTCATCGACACTGCCGGAATTTCCCAGACGGTGGAACTGGACCTTTCGCTGGCCAGGGGGCTCAATTACTACACCGGCGCCATCTTTGAGGTGAAGGCGCAGGACTGGCCCATCGGCAGCATCTGCGGAGGTGGCCGATATGATAACCTCACCGGCATTTTCGGCCTCCCGGGCCTCTCCGGCGTGGGTATTTCCTTCGGGGCCGACAGAATCTACGACGTCCTCACCGGCCAGGAGAAATTCCCCCGGGAGCTGGGTTCAGCCACAAAGCTGCTCTTCGCAGTAATGGGGGCCGATGAGATGCGCTATGTCATCCCCGTCGCGCGTGAACTGCGCAACCGCGGGGTTTCAGTGGAGATTTATCCGGAGCCGTGCAAACTCAAGAAGCAGTTCGATTATGCCGCGCGCAAGGCCATTCCGTTTATGTCGATATGCGGAAGCGAGGAAATCGCCGCCGGCAGCGTTAACATTAAGAATCTGTCCTCCGGCGAGCAGAAAGCCTTCCC
>JAILDI010000129.1 GCA_024689525.1 Bacteroidales bacterium | reverse complement strand
CCAGATCCTCCGGCCTGCGAACCAGGTTGGCCTGGTAGATCATTCGGTCCACAAGAGTGGTCTTGCCGTGGTCGACGTGCGCGATTATGGCTATGTTTCTAATGTCTAACATCTTATTTAAACTGATAATAGGGCGCAAAGATAACAAAAAAAAGCGTATTGTTTTTTAAAAATTTTTATATATTTGCAGAAATTAGTAGTGTAAATACCTGATTTACTATGAAAAAATCTATTTGGATTGTACTGGCAACAGTGCTGGTAGCACTCGTGTCAGCAGGTTGCGCGAAAGAGTTCGACGACTCTGAAATCTGGGGAAGAATATCCGATCTTGATCAGCGCCTTACAGCACTTGAGCAGACTGTGAAAACTCTCAACGAGAAGACCGTCCCCGGCCTCCAGACCATCATCGAAGCACTCGTGGCAAAGGATCCCGTCGTCAGCGTTACAAAAACTGACGAGGGCGCACTCATTACCTTCTACAGCGGCAAGACCGCCGTTGTTCCCATCGACAAAGGTGATCCCGGCGAATCTCCCGTTATGGGTGTAAAGCTGGTCGATGGAGTCTATTGCTGGACTGTAAACGGCGAACTCATTAAGGATGGCGACGGCAAGCCCGTCCCCGTGAACGGCAAGGACGGTGCAAATCCCACCTTCCGCACCAATGACGGAGCCCTGGAGTATTCCATAGACGGCGTGAACTGGGTTCCCGTTCCCGCAGTGGGCACTCCCGCCGCCGTGGTAACCGTGGATGAGACCGACGAATCCGTCATCATCACCAGCGGCAGCACCACCATCGTCCTTTCCAAGGAACTCCCGTTCTCCATCAAATTCATCATTCCGGAGACCCTTTCCATTCTGAAGGGAGAGACCATCTATGTGGGCTATACTCTGGAAGGTGTAAAGGACGATGACGTAACCGAGGTGGGCATTCTCACGGCCACCGCCGGATTCGAAGCCGAAGTCGAACCTTATTCAGGACAGAACGACGCCGGCATCATCTCCATCACCAACAACAGCGAGAGCGCAAATGTGGCCCATAAGGTGTACATTTTCGCCGCCAACGGCAAAGGCAAGACCGACATCAAGGGTCTGAGCTTCTCGTCCACCACCCTCAAGGCCATCCTTAACGTACAGGTGGCTCCCGCCGTGGCAGGCAGCGACGTCGTCCTGAATGTAAATGCCGATGAAGACTACGACATCTCCATTTCCGCCGACGCTCCATGGATCCACGTGACTCCGCCCACCCGTGCCCTGTATGAGGACAAGCTCACCGTGACCCTGGACGATAATACTACCAATGCATACCGCAGCGGCACCATCTCCCTCCTTTCCAAGGCCGATGGCAGCGTACTGGACGAGGTAGACCTGCTCCAGGCACCTTCCGCCACCGAGGCGACCAGCATCGCATCCCTGGAGATCATCCCCGACGGTACGACAATCACCCTGTACAACATCAGCACGGTAGCTGCATCGGACAAGAGGGCCATCGTCACCGACGGCGTTTCCTCGATGTACGTATTGGCAAACGGCCTGTACGCCGAGGGCGTATTCGACTTCACCGGTGTGAAGAAGACCGATGATGCCGGCCTCACCTATCTCGATGTAAAATCCCTCGAGATGAAGATGGATGCAACTCCGATTGTCCTTGACCCGAAAGATTACTACGAAATCTATTTCGCCCTGGACAACGATCTGAACTATGTGTACACCACAATGAACGGAGACCTTAGCAAAGTGGGCGGCAACTACGTCGTTACCAATAAGGACGAGTACGTTCAGATTATCCTTGCCGATGCACCTTCATCCCTTGGCCTGGCAGCACTCGTGGGCAAGGAAGTCACCCTGAAGGCATGGGTTATCAACACCACCGGCGACAATGATCTGGCTTTCGTCGATGCCATTGCAACGGAGGTTACTGAACTTGTCTTCACCGAGGAGCCCGGCTGGACGATCGATTTCGACGGAGATTCCCAGCTAAGCATCAGCAGTTCCCTGCCTGACATATACCTGTACTCCGTTTTCAGCAAGGAGGATGCGGAAGAATTCTCCACAAGTGAATTCGTATCACTGGCCTCATATTATCTTCAGGATGATATTTGGTACAGCATTTACCTCTACAGCATCTTCTACGGTTATACCTTCGACGAGCTGTTCCCTTATCTCGCATATAGCGGCAATGACTCCGGTTCTGTAGACCTGGACTACGGCAAATATTATGTCGTCGTTACCGGCGTGGACGAGTTCGGCGCCCTTACCGGCAAATATGCCATTAAGGAGATCGAGAGAGTTGATCCGCACGTAGCCGCCTCTTATGAGGACTTCATCGGCCAATGGGAAGTGGGCAGCAAAGTATGGACTATTTCCGAGAAGCAGAACGGTTCCACCTACAGTGTCGAGGGCGCCTGCTCTAACGAAATCCCGGGTGTTGAGATCATCGCAGAATTCCAGGACGGCAAATTCGTTCTTCCGGAGCAGGTATTTGACGTTGCCGTAGAAACTGATTATGGCACCATTTCACCCGTGTATTTCGCCGGCCAGTTCCTGTACAACGGCTACATCTACTGCGGCTATGGTGAATCCGACGATGAGCCCGGCGTTATCTTGACAGTCGGAAAACTTTCAGACGGATCGTTTGACATTACTGCCGGCTACAGCCCTGGAGGAGATGAAGAATTCACCTACTACGGCCTTGGCGGTACGTATACTACCGGAAGTTATGTCGGCTATGCCGATTATATCGAGTACAATTCGATGCCCGCATCGTTCACCAAGTATGTGCCGCTTGACTATCTGTACATTGAGGATTTCGAAAACCAGGAAAGCGTACTTGCCAACTGGACCTTCTTCGATACCGACGGCGACGGTTACAATTGGGAATGGTCCGGTGAGGTCCTCACCGCACATTCCGGAGCCGGCATTATTTACAGCCACTCCTATATCAACGACATCGGCGCCCTTACCCCGGACAACTGGGCTTTCTCTCCTCAGGTGAGCTTCACCTCCAATAACTATGTGTGCATATATGCATTAGGCCAGGATGCAAGCTATTCGAGCGAACACTTTGCCGTATATATCATCGGAGAAGCGCCTACAGCCGAGAATATCGCAAGTGCCACTATGTTGTTTGAGGCCACGACCGACGCTACATTCAAGCGTTACAGCTACAAGGTTCCCGAGGCGTTCGCGAACAAGACCGGCTACATCGGCATCCGTCACTTCAACTGCACGGATATGTATTATCTGAACATCGATGACGTGGGCATTGTGGAAGGCGATCCTACAGCGGCCGCCGCTCCTGCAAAGAATGCTCTCAGGCATCACGTCAAGACTGAAAGCAAGTTCAAGAAGGTCAAGAGGGGAGCACAGGTGTCAAGGGATACCCTTGAAGGCACGCTTCCTGCAAAGCCCGGCTTCAGGCACGGGGACCGCAGGATCCGATAGGGCGAATCACTTCCTACAATTTGTTTTTCCGGTGCAAATGTCTTAAGTTTGCACTATGGGAAAAAGAATATTGTTATCTACATTAGTACTCCTTGCGGCGGCATGCGCAAAAGCGCCCGTCGCGGAGTGGACAGAGGGCGAGGCCGGCGAAGACGGCCGCGCCCTTAATGTGCTTGTGCTCAATAACGTTCCGGAAGGCTCCCGCGTATGGTATCAGGAGCTGTTCGACAGGAAGGAGTTCGTTGAAGGCCCGGAGATAGTCCATTACCAGGGCACGTCCTATTACATCGACATTCCTGAATCCGGAACTGTGACAATTAAGTACTATGGCAGGCCTTTGCCGCGCCATTCCTGGGCGCCGGAGGGCTTCGTGCTTCAGCAGAAGGGCAAAAAGGACAGGCCGATGGAGGTGAAATACAACTTCCTGGAGCATCCGAAGGAAGATGTTCAGTTCGAGGCCAGCTACGAAGTGCAGCCCGCCGATATCATCCCTCAAGTGAAGAGGGTATGCTATGGCGCCGAACCCGCATCGACCACAACGGAAGTCAAGCCTGCCGGATGGTATATGATAAAGATAGGGGAGGACCTGGAGCCGGTGATCGAGGCCAACGACGAAGAAGGGAAATTATATGCCCGGGTTACCCTGGACAAGCTTCCCAGGCCGCTCCAGCCGATGACTATCGAGGACTGGCCGGACTATGAGTACCGCGGCTTTATGATGGACGTTGCGCGTGATTTCCGGAGCGTGGAGGAGATTTGCAAGCTCATCGACCTGATGGCTTCCTGGAAGATGAACGTGCTTCATTTCCATCTGGGCGACGACGAGTCCTGGTGCCTGGAGATCAAGCCCCTGCCGGAGCTCACCGCTTTTGCGGGCAACCACGCGCTGCCGGACTGGGACCTTCAGGAGACATCGGCCCTCAAGCCTATGGCCAACGGCCATATCGGCAACATGTCTTACTATACGGCGGAGGAGTACCAGCAGATACTGAAATATGCCTGGGAGCGCGGAATTGCGGTTATTCCGGAGTTCGATGCGCCCGGCCATTCCCGTGCGTCGATTAAGGCTATGCAGGCCCGCGAACGCAACACCGGGGACGACACCTACAGGCTTCAGGACCCTGCCGATACTTCGCATTACTGGACGGCACAGAACTTCACCGATAATGTGCTCAGCGTGTATCTCCCCGGAGTTTACAAGTTCTACGGGGTGGTGTTCGACGAGGTTATCCGCCTTCACAGGGAAGCCGGAGTGCCGCTTCCCGCCATCCATATCGGCGGTGACGAAGTGCCCAAGGGCGCCTGGGAAGGCCGCGACCGTGTAGAGATGAAGGAAATCTTCACCCTGGGGATGGTTCAGCTTGCCCAAGAGCGCGGAATTCGCATTATGGGCTGGGAGGATATGACCCTTGGCCTCAGCGAAGAAACGCTTTCCAAGCTGCTGGAAGTGCTTTATGCGGTAAACGTATGGCATACAGACGGCGTGGAGGGCGTTCCGGTGATTCTTTCCCCGGCAGCCTATACCTATATGGATCTTGCCTATGGGCTGGATGCTGAAGACATCGGCCTCACATGGGCCGGAACGGTGGACGAGAAAAAGTCGTTCTCCCTCAATCCGCTCGATTTTAAGGGCAATGTGCTCGGGGTGCAGGCCCAGCTGTGGTCGGAGAATGTGCGTTCGCTGGACGATGCCACTTACCAGTTGCTCCCCAAGGCTCTTGGCGTAGCCGAGAGGGCATGGAATTCAAAGGCCGATGAAGACTTCAACCGTTTCTACAGCATTATCAAGGCCCGCGAGATTCCCGCTTGGGAGCTGGCCGGGTACAACTACAAGAAGAGATAAGGCCCGATGCAGAACAGAAGGGACTTTTTGAAGACAGCAGGGGTGCTTGCAGCGGCGGCAGCGGTGTTGCCGGGCTGCGGGCACCCTTTCAATATCAACACCGGAGGCCTGGGCGGGAAGATGAAACTGAGTTTCCGCCCGTACGAACTGCAGTTGGCGCACACGTTCACGGTGTCGTCCTACAGCCGCAAGACCACGCCCGGAGTGCAGCTCACCATCGACTATGACGGCTATACGGGCTATGGCGAGGC
>JAILDI010000121.1 GCA_024689525.1 Bacteroidales bacterium | reverse complement strand
GTGTTCACCGGAAGGCCTTCCGGAACGCCTTCGTATGTAAACTTGTAACCGCGGGTGGCGGCCTCTATGTACAGTCCGGACCCTCCGCAGAGGAGGGGGATGGCTCCACGGGAGCGGATGTCGTTGTAGGCTTGTAAAAACGCGGCCTGATACTGGTAGACGTTGTATTTTGCGCCGGCGGGAACAATGTCGATGAGGTGGTAGGGAACGTTGCCGTACTCGCAGAGGTCCTTTCCGGTGCCGATGTCCATACCGCGGTACACCTGCCGGGAATCGGCAGAGATAATCTCAGCCCCCAGCGCCTGTGCCAGTTGCACGGCGTAGCGGGTTTTGCCGGAGGCGGTGGGGCCCAGCACGCAGATGAGGTCGATTTCGCCGGAGGCCAGGCCGCGGCGGAGGAAATCGACATCGATCACTTCCGCCTCCGGGAGTTTGGCCATGGGCGGGATGCCGGGACGGTCCGGAAGGAGTTCGGTACGGTTCATACGCACAAAGTTAGCAAAAAGTATTATATTTGCCCCCGCAATGTCACTGTACAGGTATTTCAGAATAAGCAAACCGGCCACGGAGAAAGTTCCGGCGGAGCAGGTCGACGGAGAGTACAGGCGCCTCAGACGCCGCACTTTCTGGGCAGTGACGTTCTCGTACGTATTCTATTACGTGTGCCGTATGACGATGGGCGTGGTGAAGCAGCCTCTCATCGACGGGGGAGTGCTCACGGCCGGCCAGCTGGGTATCATCGGCTCGGCATTCTATTTCGTCTATGCCATCGGCAAATTCACCAACGGATTCATTGCCGATTACTGCAATATACGCCGGTTTATGGCCGCAGGGCTGGGGATATCGGCCCTCATCAATCTCATTCTGGGCGTCCTGGGCCTTCTTCACGGGCCGATGGGAATTGGCAGTGTCGCGATGCTGGTGTTCTTCGCGCTGCTTTGGGGCGTGAACGGATGGATGCAGAGCATGGGCTCCCCGCCCGGAACAATCTCCCTCTCGCGCTGGTACCCGCTTAAGACGCGCGGCACGATGTACAGCGTATTCAGTTCCACACCGCAGGTTGGCAAGGCCGTGACGATGGTGGGAACGGGATTCATCGTGGCCGCGGCGGGCTGGCAGTGGGGATTCCTTGCTGCTGCGATAGCAGGCGTCATCGGCACGCTGATAGCTGTGCTGGGTATTTCCGATACGCCTGAAAGCAAAGGTCTCCCCTCCGTGCAGGAACTTTCCGGCGAGCCGATAAAAGCCCTCGACAAAGAACCTACGAAAACGCTCCAGAAATGGGTGTTCAAGCATCCCGGCATATGGGTCATCGCCCTTTCCAGCGCATTCATCTATATAACCCAGCACGCGGTGAGCGACTGGGGCGTTCTGTTCCTCCAGAAACAGAAAGACTTCTCTCTGGAGAGCGCTACACAGATCATCGGCATAGCTGAAATCCTTGGCATTGCAGGCAACCTGATGGCCGGCTGGCTGTCGGACTTTGTGTTCAAGGGTAACCGCGAGAGGCCCGTAATAATCTCAGGCATTCTTGCCGCCGCGGCGCTCGCGGGCTTCCTCTTCCTGGGAGGCGGCTATTGGGCCAATATCGCCCTTGTGGCCGTGTTCAGCTGCGCATTCAGCGTAGTGTTCTGCATCGTGGCCGGCCTTATGGCGCTGGATTTCGTGCCCCGCAAGGCCACCGGCGCCGCCCTGGGCATCGTGGGCATCTCCAGCTACCTCGCCGCCGGTATGCAGTCGATGGTAAGCGGCTTCCTCATCCAGGGCAACTCCGCCGGCGACGTGTACAACTTCACCCCGGTCTCCATTTTCTGGACCGTGGCCTGCCTGGTAGCATTCATCCTGCCCGTCTTCGGCTGGAAACACCTCCGCCCCGCTGATAAAGCATAGCGCCGTTCGTCGCTGAAAACTTGCAGTTCACCACACAAACACAGCACTGCGTTTTGAATAAACGCGGTGATAATGTATATTTGTTATTCGCGAAAACTAATAACACCAGATATGAACATTATCATCCAAATCCAGTACAAAACTGCGTGGGGCGAGGCCCTGCGAATGAGGCTTGGAAAGCGCCGTATCCCTATGGAATACTCCTTCGGGGGAATATGGCAGGCTGAACTGTCGGGCCGGGACCTGCGCGACGGAGCGCACTACGGCTTCGAAGTGGTCAGGGGAGAAGATGTCATCCGTCGCGAATGGAGGGATCACCGCTACACCGCTCCCGCATCTGCCAAGGCCCTGGTAATCAGGGACAGATGGCACGATATGCCGGGGAATTCGGCATTCTGGTCATCGGCCTTCAGCGATGTCATCTTCCGCCGTCCGGACGGAGCGTCATTCCGCAATCCCCGCGCAGAGCAGCCTAAAAAGGGCAACGTGACCATCAGGGTCGCAGCCCCGGAAGTGCGCACAAACCAGACCCTGGCAGTCGTGGGTTCGGGCAAGGCCCTCGGCAACTGGACCAAGCCCCTTAAGATGTCGGACGCGGCCTTCCCTTACTGGGATATCACTCTGGACCTCAAGGAGGCGGTTGAGTACAAGTTCGTAGTCATGGACAGCAAGAGCGGCAGGATCGACCTTTGGGAAGAGGGCCCCAACCACTTCTTCGCGGAAGTGCCGCCGGAGGGCTCCCACCTCACGATTGCGGATCTTGTTCCCCGCTTCCCCTTCGCTCCCTGGAGGGGCGCAGGCGTGGCCGTTCCCGTGTTCGCCCTCAAGACAAAGGACAGCTTCGGCGTGGGCGAATTCAACGACATCAAGAAGCTGGTCGACTGGGCTGTCCTCACGGGCCAGAACATCATCCAGCTGCTCCCCATCAACGATACCACGATGACTCACACCTGGCAGGATTCCTATCCGTACAATGCCGTGAGCTCATTCGCACTTCATCCGCAGTTCATCCACCTGCCGGACGCCGGCGTGCGCAACGACGCCCACTACCGCGCCCTGAAGGCTGAGCTGGAGGACCTCAAGCAGATCGACTATGAAAAAGTGAACTCCGCCAAGCTGGAACTCCTCCGCAAGGTGTACGACTCCAAGGGGGAGAGCATCATGCAAACCCAGGAGTATCACGACTTCATATCGGCCAATGCCGAATGGCTGATGCCCTATGCCGCTTTCAGCGTGCTGCGGGACATCAACGGCACCCCGGACTTCTCCACCTGGGGCGAATTCGCAACCTATCGTGCCCGCAAGGTGGACGAGTTCATCGCCGGCCACATCGACGACGTGAACTTCTACTGCTTCCTGCAGTTCCTGCTGGACAAGCAGCTCCACGAGGTTGTGCATTATGCCCACATCAAGGGCGTTGCCCTAAAGGGAGACCTTCCCATCGGTGTAAGCCGCTGCAGCGTGGATGCTTGGCAGAACCCCCATCTGTTCCATATGGACAGCCAGGCGGGCGCACCGCCGGATGCATTTAGTGCCGATGGCCAGAACTGGGGCTTCCCCACCTACAACTGGGAGCGCATGGAGGAGGATGGCTTCGCCTGGTGGAAAGCCCGCATGGGCAAGATGGCGGAGTATTTCGACGCCTTCCGCATCGACCATATCCTGGGATTCTTCCGCATTTGGGAAATCCCCTCGCAGTACAAGAGCGGCCTTATGGGCCACTTCAGCCCTGCCCTGCCGTATTCAGAGGATGAACTTCGCCACAACGGCTTCGACCCGCACGTGGGCAGCGACACGGACGTCCTCTTCGTTGAGGATCCCCGCCGCAAGGGTTATTGGCATCCGAGAATATCGGCCCAGTACACAAGCGCGTACGCTAATCTGGCGGATTGGCAGAAAGCCCGCTTCAACGAGCTCTACAACGATTTCTTCTATCATCGACACAACGACTTCTGGCGCGACAGTGCGATGAAGAAACTCCCCGCCCTGCTCCGTTCAACGGGTATGCTCTCCTGCGGCGAAGACCTCGGCATGATCCCGGCGTGCGTGCCCGACGTAATGGCTTCGCAGAACATCCTTTCGCTGGAAATCCAGCGCATGCCCAAGGATCCGAAGGACGATTTTGCCGATCCGGCCCGCTACCCCTACTGGTGCGTATGCGCCACGGGCACGCACGACACCGCTCCGCTCCGCGCCTGGTGGGAAGAGGACCGCGCCCTCACGGACAAGTTCTATCACCAGATGCTTCACGGCGAAGGCGACGCCCCGTACTTCTGCGAACCCTGGATTGCCGACCAGATCCTGGCCCAGCACCTGCACTCACCGGCAATGCTCTGCATCCTGCCCCTGCAGGACTGGCTCGCCTGCGACGGTGAAATCCGCTACCAGGGCAACCCCGCCGACGAACGCATCAACGTCCCGGCCATCCCCCGCTTCTACTGGCGCTACCGTATGCACATAAGCATCGAGCAGCTCATCGAAGCGAAAGACCTCAACGAGCACATCAAGGGTATGATCAACGGCTCCGGCCGTGGAGAATAGCCCTGCTCAAAAGGGCTATTTCTCCAGCCAGGTCATGAATGAATCTACACGGGCCCGCGATACGGTGAGGTCCGTGTAGTTGTCTAAGCCGTGCACGAGGGAGATGCGCAGGCGGCCGCCAATAAGCTTGGACACGCTTTCGATGGCGTTTTCCGCGATGATGCAACTGCGCGAAATGCGGAAAAATGCATCCCGCGGAATGCTCTGCTCGATGGCGTCAAGCGAATCGTCCAGAACGAAAGTGCGGTTCTGGCGCGTGACGATATAGGAATTCTTCGCCTCTGAATAGAAGTATGCGATGTCGCGGATGTGCACCGGGACGATGCGGTCGTTCAGGCGGATGAGGAATTTCTCCTTGGGGGCCGATGGCGCCGCCACGGGCTGGGGCACCGCCACCGCGCCAAGCTTCACACGGGAAAGGGCGCGCCGCAGGTCCTCCACCTCCACGGGCTTCAGCAGATAGTCCAGCGAGTTCACCTCGAAGGCCTTCACCGCATAGCTGTCGTATGCCGTGGTCATAATGACGGGAACGCACAGCTGTGTCTTCGAGAAAATGTCGAAACAGTTGCCGTCGGACAGTTCCACGTCCATGAAAATAACGTCCGGAAGGCTCTCTTTGTGCTCCTCCAGCCATTCGAGTGTCGATTTTACGGAGCCGGTGACGCCCATCACCTCCACTTCCGGAAAGTTGCTTTCCAGCAGTGCCAGCATATTTTTCTGGGCGCGGGGTTCATCTTCGATAATTAGCGCTCTCATAGGCATT
>JAILDI010000127.1 GCA_024689525.1 Bacteroidales bacterium | reverse complement strand
ACGCGTGCTGGGAACAACCTTCCAGGTGGAAGATTCCCTGTGCCTGTACCTTGGCGCCGGATGGCGCGTGTACGGCTGCAAGGAGGCCCTGGATATGTTCCAGGACAAAGATTTCCTGGAACTCACTCTCAAGGACCGCCTTTCCGAAGCAGGCCTCCAGATTCCCACAGGCATGATTGCCTACGCATCCCTGTCGGATGCACCGGAAATCGCCTCCCGTTATCTGGACGATACCCGCACCCAGGCAGTCCTGCGCTACACCAACGGCGCATCATACGCTCCTGTGATGGCGGTGCTCAAGACCGGATCGGCCCCTTCCATAACTCTCACTCTCAGCCGCAGGATGGAGCAGGACGCCAACAAGGGCGGCTCATTCCTCAAGGATACTACCGTGGTGGTGCCCCAGGGCCCCTATGATGTGATAAATCACAACACCGGCAAGATCAACCGTCTGTACCAGAACAAGAACCTGTACATCTGCCTGAATGACGAGAATGGCAAAGGCGTGTGGGGAATTCCGTTCTCCAAGCACATCTGCGGCCGCGTGGAATGCATCGACTATTACAACAACGGGCGCAAGCAGTTCCTGTTTGCGGCCGGCTCGTCGATTTACCTCCTGGATGTCAAGGGTCGATTTGTCCAGGGCTTCCCCGTGGATCTCGGCCGCGACATCCGTCTGGGCCCCGCCGCCTATGACTTCACCGGCGCGGGCGGTTACACCATAATGGTGCTGCACAAGAACAATACGCTTCAGATGTACAACCTTCACGGCCAGAAGCCTCAGAACTGGAAAGGCATCGCCCCGGAAGACAAGATACGGGATCTGCCGGAGTTGTACGAAAGCGACGGCAAACGATACTGGATAGTTACCACTTCCGGAACCACCGCGGTATATCCCTTCAACGGGGGAGAACCCCTCACCCGCAAGGAGACCGAAAAACTGTTGAAAAAGAAATAATACTCATATATGGAATTCAAGTCGGTAAACAAAATTCTACAGAAGAGTTTAGCGGAGAACTGGGACCGCCCGGCCCTGTCCAACTATCAGGGCGTAACACTCTGCTACAGGGATGTGGCCCGCAGGATAGCGAAGCTTCACATCGCTTTCGAGCAGTGCGGCCTTCACAAGGGCGACAAAGTGGCGATTTGCTCCCGCAACCAGGCCAACTGGGGCGTGTGCTTCCTGGCGGCGATAACCTACGGCGCGGTTGCAGTGCCAATCCTGCACGAATTCAAGGCTGGCAGCATCCATTGGCTGGTGAACCATTCGGAAGCCCGCGTGCTCTTCGTGGACGATGTAATCTGGGAAGGCCTCAGCGCAGAGGAAATGCCGGACCTTTCGGTAGTTGCCCAAATCAACACTTTCAAGTTCCTGTACACCTCGGAGGATGCATTTGCCGATGTGCGTGCGCACCTTAACGAGTCCTATGGCAAGAAGTATCCCAACGAAGTGGATCCGGAAGACCTGGACTTCTGGGAGGACGGTCCGGAGGACCTTGCGGTGATCAACTACACATCCGGAACCTCGGGCTTCTCCAAGGGCGTAATGATTCCCTACAGGGCTCTGTATTCCAATATCGAGTTCGCGGCCAAGGACGCATGCCCTATGCTTAAGGCCGGTATGAACGTGGTTTCAATGCTGCCCACGGCACATATGTACGGAATGATGTTCGAGTTCCTCTTCGAGATGACCATCGGCATGCACGTCCACTTCCTTACCCGCGTCCCCAGCCCCAAGATTATTATGAAGGCCTTCGGTGACATCCATCCGGATATCATCATCGCAGTGCCCCTGGTGATAGAAAAGGTGTACAAGACCAAGCTCAAACCCGTGGTGGACCGCACCAAGTACTATATGAGGATCCCTATCCTGAACAACGTAATCGCCAACAGGATTAACCGCGAGCTCACGGAAGCCTTCGGCGGGCAGTTCGAGGAGGTCATCCTGGGCGGCGCCGCCTTCAACCCGGAGGTGGAGCGCTTCCTGCACAGGATCGGCTTCCATTACACGGTTGGCTACGGTATGACGGAATGCGCCCCCATCATCGGCTATGCGCACTGGGACAAGGTGAAGGTCGGCTCCGCCGGCCGCGCCGCCCTGAATATGCAGATCCGGATCGACTCTGAGGATCCCCACAAGATTCCCGGCGAGGTTCAGATTTACGGCCCCAACGTATGCCTGGGCTACTATAAGAACGAGGAGGCCACCAACGCTTCCTTCACGGAGGACGGCTGGTTCCGTACGGGCGATATGGGCATCATCGACAATGACGGATACCTCTTCCTCAAGGGCCGTTCCAAGTGCATGGTGCTGGGTCCTTCCGGCCAGAATATCTATCCGGAAGAGCTGGAGGCCGTAATCAACAACTACAACTATGTGGTGGATTCACTGGTTATCGAGGACAACGGCGGTCTCACCGCCCTCATTTATCCGGACTGGCATCAGGGCGAACTGGACGGTATGAACCGCGAGGCCCTGGAACAGCGCATCCGCGAGGCCCTTCCGTCGATGAACAAGGAAATCCCCAACTACGCCCAGATCAAGAAACTGGAGTTTATGCCGGAAGACTTCGAGCGCACTCCCAAAAAGAGCATCAAGAGATATCTCTACCAAAGGACATAATGGACAAGTACGACAAGAGTTATATGGAAATGGCCTCCGTCTGGGCCCGCAATTCCTATTGCAAGAGGCTCCAGGTGGGCGCCCTCATCGTAAGGGACAAGATGATTATTTCCGACGGGTACAACGGCACTCCGTCGGGATTCGAGAATATCTGCGAGGACGAAAACGGCGTAACCAAGCCCTATGTGCTGCACGCTGAGGCCAACGCCATCACAAAGGTGGCCAAGTCAGGCAACAGCTCGGACGGCTCAACGCTGTACGTCACCGCATCTCCCTGCCTGGAATGCTCCAAACTCATAATCCAGTCCGGTATCCGCCGTGTGGTGTTCAGGGATTCGTACCGGCTCACCGACGGAATCGACCTTCTCCGCCGCGCCGGAATTGAGGTGGAACAGCTGGAAAAGTGATGGAAAGGAAGCACGTAACCCAGATCATACAACTTCTCCTGGCACTGCTCATCGGCGTGCTGGGAACCCTCACCGTAATTCGCGTAAGGGAGAATAACAAGCTCATCCGTACCCGCTATGAGGACTGGGCCAAGCTCAACGTAATCCTCAATATGATAGAGGAGAACTACGTGGATACCCTGGACCGCAAGGGAATGACGGATGCAGCGGTAACCGCGGCTCTGGCGCAGCTGGACCCGCATTCGATGTATCTTCCCCCGGTGGACCACGAGGCCTCGGTGCAGGAACTCGCCGGCAATTTCGAAGGCATCGGCATCCAGTTCAATGTGCCGGCCGATACCGCCATCGTCCTGGAAGTAATCCCCGGCGGCCCTTCGGAGAAAGTGGGCCTCCAGCCCGGCGACCGCATTCTGAAGGTCGATGACGTGGTGATAGCCGGAGTAAACTTCCCGCAGGACAGCATCGTCTCTCATATCAAGGGCCCGGCAGGCACGAAAGTGCTCATAACCGTAAAGCGCGGCAGAGAAATCATCCCCTTCGAGATAGTCCGCGCCAAGATCCCTCTCCACAGCGTAGACGCGTGGTTTATGCTTGACGCTACCACCGGATACATCCGCCTGTCCAAATTCTCCCGTACCACCTACGAGGAGGTGAAGGAGGCATCGGCCAAACTGCTCCAGGAGGGAATGACCAGGCTCATTTTCGACCTCCGGGACAATTCCGGCGGCTATCTGGACCAGGCGCTGTACCTAACCAACGAATTCCTCGCCCGCGGCGACACCATAGTATATATGGAAGGAAAGGCCCGCAAGAGGGAAGTCTATAGGGCCGATGGGCACGGGCGCATGCAGGACATCGCCCTGTCGGTCCTCATCAGCGAGAACTCTGCATCGTCCAGTGAAATCTTCGCCGGAGCCATCCAGGACAACGACAGGGGAGTGCTGGTGGGAAGGCGCTCATACGGCAAGGGCCTCGTGCAGGAGGATATCCCTTTCCGCGACGGCTCTGGCCTCAGACTCACCGTGGCCAGGTATTATACCCCTGCGGGTCGATGCATCCAGAAGCCGTACACCGACTATGAGTACGACATCTACAACCGCTATCTCGGCGGCGAAATCTTCTCGGCCGATGCCGTGCGCCTGGACTCCACCGATGTCCACTACACCCGCAGCGGCAGAACCGTATATGGCGGCGGAGGCATAATGCCGGATGTATATGTGCCGATGGACACCACTCTGGCCACGGTGTACTATGCGTCCTGCAACCGCAAGGCCACGATGATGCGCTTCGCCTCGAACATTTTTGACAACTATACGAAGGAGCTCCGGGCCATCGACAGTTACGACGCCATGGACGCCTTCTTCAAGAAAATTAATGTCGATAACCGATTCCGCAGCTATGCGGCATCGGTCGACGGCATCAAGCCCTCATCCGAGGCCGAATGGCAGGAGACGCTGCCTTACCTGGCCCCGCAGGTGCGCGCCCTCATAGCACGCTACTCCCAGTTAGGGGAGAACGCGTTCTACAAGTACTATCTTCCTGTGGATAATATGATTGAGGAGGCCATGAAAGCCCCGTCCGATCCTACTGAGCTATGAAAGCGTAGGTAATCGTACCCATCTGTCTTGCCGGCGCGGTCTGAGATGCATTGAACATCGACGACCGCGCTGCGCGTATTGCGTGGTTGCGCAGGCAGCCGTCGGCCGATGAACTGCCGTCGTCCACTTTGGCATTGATAACGCGGCCTGCGTTGTCGACAGTTATTATTACGGTAACCTCACCGGCTCCGTAGCAGCGGTATGCCGGAACGGGCAGACGTGTGGCCTTGCGGCCGTCCAGCTGCCAGTACAGCACGCTGGCCCCGGAATATGCCTGCGGCTGGGCTGGGGGCGTGTTGTCGGTATGTGTGTTGGGGTCCGTCAAAGAGGCGAAATCGTCCTTTTCCGGCTGGGCCTGCTGGCCGCTGCGGAGTTCCTCCGCCAGGCGTTCCGCATCCTTGTACAACTGGTCGGCGTCCGTGTTGCGGTCGTCTTTGAGCTGGCCGCGGTCCACCGCGATGTTACGCACGTGCATTCCGCCGGCCGCAGCAATCATCTCTTCCAGTTTCTCCGACGCGCTTCGCACCAGCTCCTGATGCTCCTCCTGTTTCTGCTTCTCTTCCTGCTTTGTGAAGTCCAGCACGAAGGACTGTTCCTTCTGAATCTCATATCCGAGCTGCAGTGCAAGAAACGGGATAGCCACCGCAATGTGGATAGATACGGTGACAACTATCCCGGCAATCTTCTCGGATGAGAGTCGCATAAACTATTGCTGCTGGATAACCACCTTCTTGCGTCCTACGCGCCTGCGCTTCTTGAGCGCCTCCTGCACGGTGGTGGTGAGAACGTCGATGGCAACCTTATTGTGGCCGCCCTGCGGCACAATGATATCGGCATACCTTTTTGACGGTTCGATGAACTGAAGGTGCATAGGCTTCACGGTGTCGCAGTAGTGCTCGATGGCCGTCTCGATGGTGCGGCCGCGCTCAGCCACGTCGCGCACGATGATGCGCAGCACGCGGTCGTCGTCATCGGCATCCACGAAAATCTTGATGTTCATCTGATCGCGCAGTTCCTTGCAGGTGAAGATGAGGATGCCCTCCACGATAATCACTTCCGCAGGCTCCACAGTGACGGTTTCCGTGGTGGAACGGGAGCAGGTGATATACGAATAAACGGGCTGCTCGATGGTTTTCCCTGCCTTCAGTTCGCGGATCTGCTGGCACATAAGCTTCCAGTCGATGGCGTCAGGATGGTCGAAGTTGATGTTCTTCCTCTCTTCCGGCGGCACGTGGCTGGAGTCCTTGTAATACGAGTCCTGGGGAATAACCACCACCTTGCCGTTCAACTGCTCCGTGATGGCCCTTACAACTGTGGTCTTGCCTGAACCGGATCCTCCGGCGATACCGATGACTAACATTAGAATTCTGCGTTTTTAGGGGTTCTGGGGAAGGGGATGACGTCGCGGATGTTCTGCATACCGGTGACGAAGAGCAGGAGGCGTTCGAAGCCAAGGCCGAAGCCGCTGTGGGGAACTGTGCCGAAGCGCCTTGTGTCGATGTACCATTCCAGGTTCTTCCTGGACATTCCCAGCTCGCTTATTCTCTGCTCCAGTTTCTCCAGGGATGCTTCACGCTCGCTGCCACCGATGATTTCGCCGATCTTCGGGAACAGGACGTCCATTCCGCGCACCGTGCGGCCATCCTCGTTCTGCTTCATATAGAAAGCCTTGATATCCTTGGGGAAGTCCGTGAGGATAACTGGCTTGTTGAAGTATTTCTCCACCAGATAGCGCTCGTGCTCGCTCTGGAAGTCCGTGCCCCAGTGAACGGGGAACTCGAACTTGTGGCCATTAGCGATGGCTTCCTCCAGGATTTCCACGGCGCGCGTGTACGTGACCCTTTCGAAGGCAATTCCCAGCACGCTGCGAAGGCGCTCGATAAGGCCGTCGTCGTATTTGTCGTTGAGGAATTGAAGGTCGTCCATGCAATTGTCAAGGGCATACTGCACAAGGTATTTCACGAACTCCTCGCCAAGGTCCATATCGTCGTTGATATCATAGAAGGCCATCTCCGGCTCGATCATCCAGAACTCCGCAAGGTGACGGGGAGTGTTGGAATTCTCCGCCCTGAAGGTGGGGCCGAAGGTGTAGATTTCGCCCACGGCGGTTGCTCCCAGCTCGCCTTCCAGCTGGCCGGACACGGTGAGGGACGTCTTCTTGCCGAAGAAGTCCTTGCTGAAATCCACGTTCCCCTTCTTGTCCAGAGGGATGTTTTTCAGGTCCAGTGTGGTAACCTGGAACATGTCTCCGGCGCCTTCCGCGTCACTTTCGGTGATAAGCGGGGTGTGCAGGTAAACGAATCCCTTGTCGTTAAAGAACTTGTGGATGGCAAAAGCCATGGCGTGGCGGATACGCAGCACTGCACCGAAGGTATTGGTGCGCGGCCTCAGATGCGCGATGGTGCGAAGGTACTCCATAGTGGTGTCCTTCTTCTGGAGGGGATAGCGCATGGGGTCGCATTCTCCCAGCACCTCGATTTCCTCCGCCTTGATCTCAACAGCCTGGCCGCTGCCGATGGAAGGCACCAGAAGGCCCCTTACTGCCAGCGATGCGCCTGTTGTGACGTTTTTGAGGAGCTCTTCGCTGAAGAGTTCCGCTTCCGCCACAATCTGGACATTGTTGATAGTGGAGCCGTCGTTGAGGGCGATGAATTTAACCTGCTTGTTTCCACGTTTGGTCCTGACCCAGCCCTTCACCAGCACTTCCGCGCCCGGTTCCATTGCAAGGAGGGCCTTGATTTTTGTTCTTTTCACCGTAGTTTCCATAAAAATGCACTAAATCATACAAAAATAACACTTTTTTTCCACTTTGGTAGCGGCCGGGCCACAAAAAAGCAGCCCCGGAAGGCTGCTTTTGAGTTGAGTGATGTTTTGCAGAGATTATTCTCCGCCCGGTTTTCTTGATGCGTACATGATCTTAAGCGCGGAACAGCGCCTGAGTTCCTGCTTCACATCGGACACGATACCCATACGTACGTCTTCGTCCACGCGCAGGTTGACGGTCATCAGGGACCTTTCGGCCTCCGACATGGCGTCGCGCTCTGCGGCGATGAAGTCACGGATATCCGCGATGGTCTTGAAAGAGTCGTTCAGCTGGATACGTGCATCCGTACCGTACATGCTCTGAAGGTGACGTACAGGGGTACCGATGTTGATGTTTGCTGAAAGGTCTTTTCTTTCAAGCTTTGCAGACTCTGATGCTTCAGGCAGTTTCACGATAACCTTGTTCTCCGTTTCGCGGAGCTGGGTGGTCACCATGAAGAAGAACAGGAGCATGAACACGATATCGGAAAGGGAACCCGAGGAAATGCCGGGAACGTTCTTCTTGTTATTTGAACCTCCGAATTTTGACATAATTCTATTCTCCTATTACTTTTTACCTGTGTCTTTAGGCTCTGCCTCCGAGATGTTCTGAGGCACGGCCTTCTTGACAATTTCCTGCTGATCCTCCGTGAGGAAGGCGAATTTGCGGCCGAATTCCCTCATTGAGAATTCGTCACGGAGTTCGTTCACCGCTTTCACCAGCTCGTTCTGAACGGCGATATAAGCCAGATAGCTTGTACCACGGTCGTTCTGCAGAGAGATGATACCCTTGGAGACCATGTAGGTCTTGCCTTCGATTTCCTTGGGCTCCTTTTCGGGGAGGTTGGGGTCATCTGCAGGGTTGGAAAGGAACTCCTTCATTTTTTCCTTGAGGAGGGAGATGTCCATGGGCTCACTACCGGCAAACAGCTTATCTGCAGAGTTGATCCTCACGATCACGATGTTACGACGATTGGCCTTCTGGTTTTCCACCTTCTGGTCTTTGTCGGGGATCGGGGGGAGACGGCGCTGCAGACCTGACTGATCACCCATAGTGGTGGTCATCAGGAAGTAGCACAACAACAGGAACGCGATGTCCGCAGTTGAGCTGGAATTGATTTCCGGTGTTTTTTTCTTTCCCATGGTTTAAGCTTTTTTACCGCGGAAGGCGCCTGCCACCTCTGCCACTACGATGGACAGGATTGCAGCACCGCCGAGGATGTATGCAAGGTTGATAACCGTTTCAGTGAGTGCGAGATCCTTTGCGGAAACCGCCGGGCCGTTGTAGGCAAGGGGCTGCTGGCCGGGTGCGAGCAGGTATGCGATACCCACCACCACTGCAACGCCGACAGCCACGATCAGGATCCTGATAAGGCTCTTGGGGTTGTTGAGGGCCGTGATCACGAGACCCACGAGGAGTACGCTTACGAGGGCGAGGCCCAGCATAATGTACGCCCAGTTGAGCAACAGGGCAACTGCTCCTTCTTCACCCGGTCCGTTGAATTTAGGGAAGGAGACCAGGAGCAGAACCACGCTCGTAACCAAGAGCACAATGGATGCCCACTTGAATATCTTGGCGTAAAATTGTTCTTTCATTTAGAAAAAGGATTACAAAAGTCCTGAAATCTTATTTTTCGAATTTGGTGAGGGTGTCCACGAAGCGGATCGAAGCGTCTTCCATGTCGATGGTGATGGTGTCGATCTTGTTGAGGATGTAGTTGTAGAACACCTGGAGGATCATGGCCACGATGAGACCGCCCACGGTGGTGATGAGGGCGACCTTCATACCGCCAGCAACAACGTTAGGGGAGATATCACCTGCTGCCTGGATAGCATCAAAGGCCTGGATCATACCGATAACGGTTCCAAGGAATCCCAGGGACGGGGCCAGGGCGATGAACAGGGAAATCCAGCTGAGGCCTTTCTCCATGAGGCTCATCTGCACGCTGCCATAGGAAACGATGGTCTTTTCAACCACGTCAACTCCCTGGTCCATACGGAGGAGACCCTGATAGAAAATGCTGGCCACGGGACCGCGCGTATTGCGGCAAACCTCTTTTGCTTTCTCTACGCCGCCTTCCTTAAGGGCATCTTCCACCTTTGCGAGAAGCTTCTGGGTGTTGGTCCTTGAGAAGAGCAGATAAAGGATACGCTCGATTGAAAGTGCAAGACCGAGGATGAGGCAGATGAGAACGAGGCTCATGAAGCCTGCACCACCTTCGATGAATTTGGTCTTGAGGGCCTGGTGGAGGGGAATTTCCTCACCGGAGCCGGCGAACAAATCCTGCGGAGAAGGTTCTGCCTGGGGCTCTTCGGCTACGGCTTCCTCAGCGGGAGCAGCATCCGGAGCCTCGGTGCCTTCCTGTGCATAAGCGAGATTTGCAGAGAGGGTCATAAGGCCTGCTACTGCCAAAAACATGAAAAACTTTTTCATAGTAGTTTTTGTGTGTTGGTTATAAAATTAAATGAATTAGTAAATTTCTGCAAATTTGTCGTGCAATATAGCAATAATAATTCAAAAGAACAAGGTTTATTTGCTTATTTCTCCACGCATATTTTCTTCGAGCACTTTTTTCACCCATGCATTGTTGTCGCTTTTGCCCATCAAAACGAACAATTTGGCAAGCATCGCCTCGGTTGTGGAATCGTATCCGGACACCACTCCGGATTTCTTCAGGGCCTTTCCGGTGGCGTACATGTCCATATTTACGGAACCTTCGTTGCACTGGGTTATGTTCACCAGGATCTTGCCCATATGGTCGGCTTCCTTCACTATGTCCAGGAACCAGGGGCTGGACGGGGCGTTGCCGGAGCCGTAGGTTTCCAGGATCACGGCCCTTGTTTCCGGGCCGCAGAGCACTGCGCGCATCACCTGTTCAGTGATGCCGGGGTGCACTTTCAGGATGGAAACCCTGGTGTCCAGATGGGTCTGGACACCTATCGACACACCATCGCCCATCGGCCTGCGGATAACGTCCCTGTCGTACCTGATCTGGATTCCGGCCTGGGCCAGGGGAGGGCAGTTGGGGGAGCGGAATGCGCTGAACTGCTCCGCGCTGACCTTTATGGCCCGGCATCCGCGCAGCAGCTTCGAATCGAAGTAAACCGCCACTTCCGGCACCATCGCCGCCCCGCTTGAATTCTTCGCGGCAGCAATCTCCACGGCCGATACGAAATTCTCCTTCCCGTCGGTCCTGGGCGTGCCGATGGGTAGCTGGCTCCCGGTGAAGATCACCGGCTTCGCCAGGCCTTCCAGCATAAATGAGAGGGCCGATGCCGAATACGCCATAGTATCCGTTCCGTGCAGCACCACAAAGCCGTCGTAGAAGGGATATTTCTCCCGGATAAGCTCTGCCAGGCGCACCCACAGGCCCGGTTCCACGTCCGACGAGTCGATGAGGGGGTCGAAGGTATAGGTGTCCAGCGAGACCTTGAATTTTCGCAGTTCCGGCACTTCCTCCAGAATCTGGCTGAAGTCGAAGGGTTTCAGGGTAAGGTCGTCCGGGTCTTCCTTCATTCCGATGGTGCCGCCGGTGTAGATGACAAGGATGTTTGCGCTCATTTCAGTGAGAACAGTTTTAGTGCGTTTGCGGTGGTTGCGGCGGCCACTTCCTCAATGGAAACGCCTTTTATTTCCGCAATCTTAGCCGCTATGAGTGGTATATATGAACTCTCGTTTCTCCTTCCGCGGTTGGGTACTGGAGCCAGATATGGTGCATCGGTCTCAAGGACAATCCTGTCCAGCGGAACCTTGGCCACGACACCCTGCAACCCGGAGTTTTTGAAGGTTACAACCCCGCCCACGCCTATCATCATATCGGCATAACGGTTGGCCTCCATATATGTCTCGTAACTTCCGGAAAAGCAGTGAAGGTTCCCGCGCAGATGCAGGTGCGCGCAGTCCTTGAGTACGGCCAGGAAATCCCCCCAGGCATCCCTCAGATGTATGTTCACCGGCAAATCCCATTGGGCCGCCAGCTCAAACTGCAGCCTCAGTGCTTCCTTCTGCTCCTTCTCGAATTCCTTCCCCTCGTGATAGTCCAGGCCGATTTCCCCAACCGCCACAGGCCCCTTTTCCTTATAAGGCAGCATCCTGTCGATTTCCTCCCGCCACGATTCCGTGACGCTGCCCGGGTACAGGCCGATCATCCCATAGACCGTGGACGGGTGCCGGGAGCAAATCTCCCACATCGAATCCCTCTCGCTGCTGTCCACATCGGCCTGGATCATTTTGCCCACTCCGGCTTCCAGGGCACGGGCGATGGCCTGCTCCGCATCCCCGATCAGGGACTCGTCGTTGAAATGGGTATGGGTGTCGATAAACATCAAACACAAATTTACGTATAATCTTCGAAAATCAAAACATCCTGATGCTGCAGCGCTGGAGCAAATCGGTGGTGATCACCCCGTCGCTCTCCAGGATGGCCGCAACCGAGGCAACCTCGCCCCAGCTCATCCCGGTCTGGGAAACCAGGCCGGAGTAGTCGATGCCCCTGTTGGCGTAAATCTTCGTTGCCAGTTCGAACTCCCGGCTTTCAGCCCCGTATTTCTTCTGCATCTCTTCGCAGAAGCCCGTCTTGTTCCGGCTCCTGGGGCGTCCCAGGCCCAGTTTTTCAACCAAAGCTTCCGGGCTGGTGATTATCTCTGCCATACGAGTCGATATAAGCGAATTGCATCCTCGGGAATACGGATCTCCTATACGCCCGGGAACGGCGAAAAGGTCCCTGTCATAGTCCACCGCGTATTTTGCCGTAACCAGCGACCCGCCCTTGCTCTTGGACTCGATGACTATCGTTGCCCTGCACAGGCCTGCGATTATCCGGTTTCTTCTGAGAAAGTTCAGTGCAACAGGCGATGTCCCGCATGGATAATCGCTCACCAGCGCCCCGAACTCGTCCCCGGCTATTCTCAGGGCCAGTTCCCTGTGGGCGAACGGATAAATCCTGTCCATCCCGGTGGCCATCACCCCCACTGTGCCCAGGCCGTAGCTCAGGGCCGCGGAATGCGCCACGCAGTCGGCCCCATAAGCCAGGCCGCTCACGATGACCGGCTGCACCTCACACTCCGACAGGGCCTTTACTATGTCGGCGCATATCTCCCTTCCATAAGGAGTCAGATTCCGTGTGCCCACGATTGCGATGCAGGGCCTCATCTCGAAGATGGACGCAACCGGGCCGCCGTTGCGCACATACAGGCCGATAGGGCAGTCCGGGCATTCCAAGAGCAAAGACGGGTAGTCCGGGTCGTTGAACGGGATGAAGCGCGTGCCGCCACGCTCAAGCCTTTCCAGTTCCTGTTTGCTGTCTTCAAGTACTGCCGGTCCTATCTGACCGGCCATTTCCTCCCTTGGCCCGAGAAGTTTTCTCAGTTCCTCCTGCGGGGCGCCGAACAGGGCCTCCGCCGATTCATAGTTGTCAAGCAGGCGCCTGCCCGCGAGAGGGAAGTTGCCGAACACTCTGTTAAGTGCGCACAGGCAGATGTTTTCACTGAATTCCATAGTCGCTGTTTTTGCTGCAAAAATAAGAAATGGCGCCCTTGAAAGGCACCATTTCCGGTAGTTGCAGCGCAACTATTTATGTTTCTTTACAGAAAACGCCGATTTTTCTTTATAAAGTTAAAAAACGTAAAAATTTTTCTTTACAAGATCAGGAGGGCGTCTCCGTAAGGGCCGAAGCGATAATCCATCTCCAAGGCCGTCTTGTAAGCGTTCATCACGTTCTCGTAACCGCCGAAAGCAGCCACGCACATAAGCATGGTGGACTGGGGCAGATGGAAGTTGGAAACTGCCGCATCCGGCACGGAATACTGGTAAGGCGGGAAGATGAACTTGTTGGTCCATCCGTCGAAAGGATTCACCTCGTGAGTGGTGGTAACGTAGGTCTCCAGGCCCCTCATCACGGTGATGCCAACCGCAACCACTTTCTTGCCTGCGCGCTTTGCGATGTTGATGTCATTCGCCGCCTGCTCGGAGATGATGAGGCGTTCGGAATCCATCCTGTGCTTGGACAGGTCTTCCACGTCCACGCGGCGGAAGTGGCCGATGCCCATATGCACGGTGATGAAAGTCTTGCGGATATCCTTGAGAATCATCCTGTTGAACAACTCGCGGCTGAAGTGCAGGCCGGCCGCAGGAGCGGATACGGCGCCTTCGTTGGCTGCGAAAATCGTCTGGAAATCCTCCGCGTCTTCCGGGGTGACCTTGCTCTTTACCCATGCGGGCACGGGAGTCTCTCCAAGGGCGAAGAGGGCTTTCTTGAAGTCCTCGTACGGGCCGTCGTAGAGGAAGCGCAGGGTGCGTCCGCGGGAAGTGGTATTGTCGATTACTTCGGCCACCAGGGAATCGTCGTCGCCGAAATACAGCTTGTTTCCTATCCTGATCTTACGGGCGGGATCCACGATTACGTCCCACAGTCTCTGCTCCCTGTTGAGTTCGCGGAGCAGGAACACCATGATGTCGGCGCCGGTCTTTTCCTTCTTGCCGTACATACGCGCGGGGAACACTTTGGTGTCGTTGAGCACAAAGATGTCTCCCTTGCCGAAATAATCCACGATGTCCTTGAAAATGCGGTGTTCAATCTCGCCGGTGTCCTTGTGAAGGACCATGAGTTTGGCCTCGTCGCGCCAGTAGGAAGGCTGCTGCGCAATCTTCTCCTGGGGAAGGTCGAATGCAAATTGTGAGAGTTTCATATAATAAATAGGGTATCTTGCGTTTGGCCGATACTCTAACAATACGCCTGCCGACGGAAAAAAGTTTCAAACGTCCTTGCGGATGCGGCGTTCTTTCGGAAAAAGATTGTTGCAGCGGCTGCCGATATTCTTAGCCGTGCCCAGCGGATGGCCCTGGAAACAGATGTTTATAAGGCCGATGGGAGCGCCTTGCAGCCGTATCGCCTCGCCGTGGAGGTAGGCCAGGGCCGTGGGTCTGTCGACATCGACCATAGGAAGGTCGGGGGTCGATGCGGCCGGGAATTCCGCCCGGAGGATCCTTGCCGCGTCGGGGGCGGGAACGGCGCTGAGTTCGCCGTCTTTCCGCAGTACTCCGGCCCATTGCCCCTCTCCGGGCACGAATCCCGGCAGGAGGCTATAGCCGCAGCGGCTCTTGATGACGCCTTCAGGGACGGGGCCGATGTCGATGACCGATGCCCCAAGCTCGCTCGCGGCCCATTCCAGATTGTCGTCGTTCTCCAGATGGTTGAACGTGCAGGTGGAGTATATCAGAATGCCTCCGGGGCGCAGCGAGGGCCATATATCGGCCAGGATCTTCCTTTGCCTGGCGGCGCAGAATTCAACGTTGTCAAGGGACCATTCCTCCCGGGCCACGGCGTCCTTCCGGAACATCCCCTCGCCGGAGCAGGGGACATCGGCCAGGATTATGTCGAAAAGGTTGGGGACGCCGAACTGCGAGGGGTCCATCGACACAACGGCGGTGCGGGGCTCTCCCCAGGTTTCCACGTTGCTGCGGAGTACCTGGAAGCGCTTGCGCACGACTTCGTTGGCGATGAGGCGGAATTTGTCCCCAAAACGCTCTCTGAGGGATGCGCTGAGGTCGGTGGCCTTGCCTCCCGGTGCGGCGCAGAGGTCCAGCACCTGCACGCCTTCGCCGAATCCATCCAGAATCCGCCGGAATATTTCCCCGGGGAACATGGCCGATGAATCCTGCACGTAATAACATCCCGCGTGCATCAGCGGGTCCATTATGAATGCGGGCCTTTCCTTTAATATATATGCATACGGGCTCCAGGAAATTTTCTCCGCATCCGGAAACGGGCATTCCTGCAGTTTCGCAGGGTTGAGCCTGATGGATACGGACGCATCTTTCTCAAGGGCGTCAAGAACCGTGGCGGAGCGTTCCGGCCCCACCGATTCCTCAAGAAGCTTTATGAAAGCGGGATCAAACATTCATTCCGAATGCCGACGGGTCGAAGCCTTCCGGCATCTTGCCGTTGGAAGCGTCCACAAGGCCGTCCACCATCTTGTCCAGGGCGTCCTTTATCTTGCCGCCTATCATCATTTTCATCATGATGTTCAGGTCGGCGTCCACGTGGACGTGGAAGTCTGTCTTGTAGGGATCCTCCGCAGCGGGGTCGAAATGCACAACCACGTGAAAGGCCAGGGGAGCGCCATAGTCCACCAGCTCGATGCGGCTGTAGGGAACCCTTTCATGAACCTTCACGCCTATGCTGATGCCCTGCACCGATGCGGTGAGGGTGTCGAAATCGGCCTCTATCATAGCCTGCTTGTCGGCGGGGAGCATCCTCTTGAAATTGCTGAGGTCGGTGAAGGCCATGTATAATTCGTGTGGCTGGCGGGAAACAATTCCGTGTTTGCTTTCGATTTCGGTCATAATGTAGTATCTTTGTGTCCTGCAAATATAACACTTTTTATGCACAAGATATATTTCGGGGACCGCTGTATCATAATCTGTTCTCCGCAGGAAGAAATGCTGTCGGATCCCAATTCGGTGGAGTTCCACGTGGGCGAGGTGCTGGATATCGGCGCCCTGGTGCGGATGTTCGAGGTGCAGGATACCCTCCGGCGTATCTATATCCCCACATCCGACATAGAAAAGACCTACCGCCGTATCTGTGCGGAATTCCTGGAAGTGAATGCGGCCGGCGGCCTTGTGTCCAATCGCAGGGGAGACTATCTGCTGATCAACCGCCTTGGCCTGTGGGACCTTCCCAAGGGCCATCAGGAGCCGGGGGAGGACATAGAAGTGTGCGCCCTGCGTGAAGTGCAGGAGGAAACAGGAGTGGACCAGTTGGAAGTGCGCCGCCTCATCTGCATAACGGACCACGTGTATCTTCGCAACGACATCTGGCACCTCAAGCACACCTGGTGGTACGATATGCTGTACACGGACCCTACGAACCTCACCCCCCAGCGGGAGGAAGACATCACCAAGGCCGCGTGGGTGGCAAAATCGTCGCTGCCTCCTTTCCTTAAAAACACTTATCCTTCAATCGTTGAGGTGTTCAGGGAAGCCAGGATTTGATTAACTTTGCACGTATTAACACCTTATATATGAAAAAACTAAGCATTCTTATGATTTCACTGCTCACTCTTGCAGCCTGTGCAGAACGCCCCGCCAGGGTTCCGGCCCTCGATATGGCCAACCTGGACACTACGGTAAGCCCCAAGGTGGACTTCTATCAGTATTCCACGGGCGGATGGCAGAAAAAAAATCCCCTCAAACCTGAATTCTCCCGCTACGGCAGCTTTGATTCGATCAGGGAGCAGACCCAGGAGAACCTGAACGCCCTGTTCGAGAGCATGGGCACGATGAAGGCGGCTCCCGGCACCGTCGAACAGAAGATATCGGACCTTTACAAGATGGCCCTGGATTCCACCACCCGCAATGAACTGGGTGCGGAACCCATTATGAAATACATCGCGGAAATCCAGGAAGTGGAAGACCTGGAAGGCCTAGCCCGCCTTCTTGGCCGTATGAACCGCTACGGCGAAGGCGGCTTCTTCGGCTGCTATGTGGAGGCCGACCTTACCGACAGCGACTCCCAGCTCCTCTATATGGGCCAGGGAGGCCTTGGAATGCGGGACCGCGACTACTATCTGAAGGACGAGAATAAGGAACTGAAGGAAGGCTATAAGGCCTATCTGGTGAAGGTTCTCGTACTCTGCGGCCTGGAGAATGCGGAGGAACTCGCCGCAAAGGATATGGAGGTCGAGGATGCACTCGCCGAGGCATCCTGGACACGTGAGCAGAACCGCGATATGCAGGCCATCTACAACCCTATGAGCTCCGAGCAGATCAAGGCGGAATGGCCCGGCCTGTGCTTCGACCTCATCAGCGAGGAAGCCGGCGTGGCTCCCCAGGAGAAGATTATCGTGGAGCAGCCTTCATATTTCCAGGCTCTGAGCAAGCTTATGGAAAAGACCGATATCGAAACTCTGAAGGCATACCTTCTCTGCCAGTTCGTAAACAGCAGCGCAGGTGCCTTGAGCGACGATTTCTATACCGCCCAGTGGGAGTTCTTCTCCCATCAGATGTCCGGTGCACAGGAGCAGAAGCCCCGTTGGAAGAGGGCTATGGAGGTTCCCAACTCCATCCTCGGCGAGGCTGTTGGCCAGATGTATGTGGAGCGCTACTTCCCTGAGTCGTCCAAGCAAAAGATGGTGGTTCTCGTTGAGAATCTCCGCACCGCCCTGGGCGAGCACATCGACTCCCTGGAATGGATGAGCGACGAAACCAAGGTCCGTGCACGCGAGAAGCTGGCTGCCTTCACCGTCAAGATCGGCTATCCGGACAAATGGAAGGACTACAGCAGCATGGACATCAATCCCGCCAATACCTATTATGAGAATCTGCGTAACGCAAGTGCATGGTATGTGGCCGACAATATGTCCAAGCTGGGCAAGCCCACGGACAAGACCGAGTGGGGCATGACTCCCCAGACCGTCAACGCCTACTACAATCCCACCACCAACGAAATCTGCTTCCCTGCAGGTATCCTGCAGAAGCCTTTCTTCGATCCTAATGCCGACGAGGCAGTGAACTATGGCGGTATCGGAGTTGTCATCGGCCATGAGATGTCCCACGGTTTCGACGACCAGGGCTCGATGTTCGATGCCAACGGCAATATGGTCAACTGGTGGACTCCGGAGGACAAGGCCCGCTTCGACGCCCTGGGCGACAAGCTCGTGGCACAGTTCGACGCGGTGGAGGTCCTGCCCGGCGTACACGCCAAAGGCCGTTACACCCTGGGTGAGAACATCGGCGACCACGGCGGTCTGTCCATCGCCTTCACGGCAATGCAGAACGCAATCGCCGGGGAGAAGGTGGAACTTATCGACGGCTTCACTCCTGAGCAGCGCTTCTATCTGTCATATGGCATCATCTGGGCCCAGAACATCACCGACCAGGAAAAAGCCCGTCTCACCAATATGGATCCTCATTCCCTTGCCGTGAACAGGGTTAACGTTTCCGTCAGGAACTTCCAGTCCTTCTTCGATGCATTCGACATCCACGAGGGAGACCCGATGTTCCGTCCCGAGGAGGAGCGCGTACACATCTGGTAAGGATGTCCGGCGAGCGCTTCATATCCCGAAAACTGCGTTTCAGGGGAGGCGTCACGGTGGCTTCGGTGGCCGTGAGCTTCCTTGTGATGATCCTTGCCGTGTGCATATCGGCAGGTTTCCGGAGCAGCATACGCTCGGGGGTGCGCTCGATTATCGGCGATGTCCGGATAATGCCGCAGGCATATAGCTTTTCCGGGGAAGCGGAGCCTATGACGGTGCCGCTTCCCTCCGGAGAAGCCATTCTGGCCATTCCCGGGGTTGCAGGTATGGAACCCGTCGTGGAGAGGGCCGGAATCGTGCGTAACGGCGACATCATCCACGGCGTGCTCGTGAAGGGATGTTCGCAGGCCCCGGATTCGTCGCTTTGCGTGTCGATACCGGAGCGCTTATCGGCCATAACCGGCCTGGGCGTCGGCGACGATATGCCCACTTACTTTGTGGGCGAAAAGGTCAAAGTGCGCAAATTCCATATCACCGCGGTGCACCGTGACATTATGGAAATGGATAACAATCTGCTGGTGTACGCTCCTCTGGAGGACATGCGCCGCCTTCAGGGCTGGGACGAGAACCAGGCATCGGCAGTGGATATAACCTTGTCTCCGGCGGTTACGGCCGATGCCGCCGTGAACGATATTTCCGGCCACATCGGCACTATTCTTCTCACCAGCACCCACGAGGAGGAAGAGGACCTGGTGGCTTTTTCATCGATCCACCGCTATGCCCAGGTGTTCGACTGGCTGCGCCTGCTGGACTTCAACGTGGTGGTGATCCTCATCCTGATGACGGTGGTGGCCGGCTTCAATATGCTGGCCGGTGTGCTCATCCATCTGCTCAGGAATATCCCCATCATCGGCACTCTTAAGACGATGGGAATGGCCGATAGGAGCATCGTGCGCGTGTTCCTGCGGGTTTCTTCCCGCGCCGTCCTTCTGGGAATGGCCATCGGCAATGCCCTGGCGCTGCTGTTCTGCGCGGTTCAGGGATCGACCCATCTGATAAGGCTGGATCCGGCCAATTACTTCGTTTCTTTCGTGCCGGTGCACGTCAACCTGCTCCTGATCATAGGGGCCGATATTATCGCCTATCTGGCGATGATGGCTATGCTCATGCTGTCGGTGAAATTCATCTCGCGGGTGGACCCCGCCCAGACCGTCAAGGCCGACTAGTCGTTGTAGATTATCTGGAACTCCCCGTACTTGGCCAGGACCCTGTCCACGTAATACACCATCTGCTCTCCGGCGTGGTATGTCACCTTGGGAAGCAGTTCGGCTATGTTGTCCCATTTTGAAGGGTCGATGTCGTTCGCTATCGCGTACTCTATGACCTTCTGCATACGCCCCTGACCGCCGTTGTAGGCCGCCAGGGTCATTTTCACGCGGTCCGTGGAATCGGCGCCGAGCTCCTTGTAGGTGCGCTCGTACTTGTACAGTTTGTATGTGCCAACGGCGATGTTCACGGCAGGGTCCCAGAGCGTGTCGGCGCTGTATTCACCGGGCAGTACCTGCATCAGTCCGGTGGCTCCGGCCGACGACTTGGCACCCACGCGGAAGTTGGATTCAGTGGCTATGATTGCCGATACCAGGATCCAGTCCCAGCCTATCCTGGCGGCGTTTTTCTTAACCAGATAGTCGTATGGGCTGATTGATTTGGTGCCGCCGCGGCCTTTCATCAGGGAGCGCCTTGTGTGGTCGTAATATGACGAGCCCTCAAGGTCGTTTATCCACATATTCACCGTTATCATGTTGTACGGCCTTGTGCTGCGGGCGAGCCAGGCGGTGCTGTCCATGAACAGGCGTGACGCAATCAGGCCGCCGTCCCTTTCCAGGCTGTCATTGTACTTCAGAATGATCAAGTCCACGCTTCCCAGGCGCAGGGAATCCAGATAATTCCCGTGCGGGTCCATCCGCACCATCTGCGCGTCCACGGAAATGTCATCGGCAAATTTCTGTATCAGGGCTTTGTTCAAGGTATAATGGCGGTCCGGGAAAATGACGCAGCGCAGCACATGGTTTATTTCCGGATCCTCGCCCTCTATTGTAGGCGCCGACGGCGTCAGCAATAGTGCTGCCGCCGTAAGAAGGATGAACGGAAGTATGCGCGAGCCGTTTTTCATCAGTTTCTTCTGCTGCCGCCAAGTGCGCCGCCCAGGGCTCCTCCAAGGCCGCCACCCAGTCCGCCGCCAAGGCCTCCGCCTCCGCCGCCGCTCATTCCCGAGCCGGCCCTTTCCGACAAAGTCCTGTTGTTGCCGTGAGGGGGATGGAACGGCCAGTAGATGCCAATCTTCACTGCACGTGTGGTGTGTATGTATCCGTCGGCGCTGAAATAGTCGTGTCTTTCCATCGGCCAGCCCTGACCTGCATTCTCAAGTTTTACGAATATGCAGGCCGTCTTCCACTGCATATTCACGAATGCGTCGAAGCGGGGGCAGTTGCCGTACTGGTAGGTATCCTGATTGATGAACACGCCTGCCACCGGGTTGTATGCCGGGGCATACCAGGCCGTGTTGAAGTGGGTGTTTATGCCCAGCTGCATCTTCATCACATCGTCGCTCACGATGGGGAACTGGATGTAGTAGCGGAGGTTCGCCGCCAGGAGGGGCAGGGGAACGACCGTCTGGTCCGAGCTGTACTGCAGCAGGAAACGGTTCTCCAGATGCACCATTTTGCCGAATACGAAATCCTTGCGCAGGTACAGCGAGGCAATGCTCATCGGCGTGGTATTCTGCTGGGCGATGCCGTTTACATCGTACCAGATATTGCCGGACAGGAGGCCGTACGAGGCCGATGCCTGCAGCCTCCAGCGGGGAATGTCCAGCCCGGCTTCCAGTTTTGTGGTGGATATCTTGGAGAAATCGTTGCTCCAGCGGTAGTGGTTGGAGTAGAAGTTCTGCTGGTAGAAGTCCGGCTCCTGCAGGTTCTGCTCGAAGCGAACGGTGAGCGAGAGGGGACTGTTGGGATGGCGCCGGAAAGGATACAGGCTCAGTTTGCCGTTGGCCTTGATGAAGAAGTCGTTCACTTCCGTGCCGGCGAAATTGTACTGGCCGATGGCATCCCACTGGAAGTATCGGTTCACCCGTCCTTCGGCTCCGGCATACATATACAGCGTATTCCAGTTTGTATTTGCCGATGACTTGAGATAATCTCCCGGCGTGAGCAGATAGTGGCTGCGGAACCGGTCTCCAACACCGCCCTCGATCCTCGAGATGAAGAAGTCCTCCTTCCAGGGCTGGAGGCGTATGAACAGTTTGTTGTCGAATTGAGCCACGCGAAGCGAGTCAGCGCTCTTGGTGGGGTTCAGATAGTAATGCCCGCCGTAAAATGCGTCCCCTGTGGTGTTGGACGATGATACTCCGTCGGTGTAGTACTTGCTCCAGACCGTATATTCGTGGGACGATCCGATGAACGCTGTGGTGACGTCTTCGCCCGTGGGCACATATGTGCTGTCGCCCTTGTGCTTCAGTTTCTCGATGAAGGTGAAGGGTATGCGCAGTGTCTGGTCCAGGAACAGGGTGTTCTTCTTGTAGCTGTTCGCGGCGTCGCTCAACACTACGGAGATCTCACGGACTTCCAGGGTGGTGTCCCTGATCATAGTGAGGTCCGTCACGCCGCCGTTCTCCTGTCTTGTGGATTTGTTGTGTATGAAGCCGAAATGTGCCAGGTATTTCTTTCCAAGCCAGTTTCCGGCCACGTAGGACGTCTTGTTGATCGTCTTCTCGTGCTGCAGGATGCCCTCGCCTCCGTAGCGCTTGAATTCAAGGGCCAGGTTGAGGGAGGGGAGTATGTTCTGAGTTGTGAACAGCCGTATGTTGTCCGATTCCTTGGACGACGTTGCCAGCAGTGTTCCGTTATACTCCAGCTCCGTGTACGGAGTCTTGGTGTTGAACATGGGGAGGCTCTCCGGAGAGTATGTCCAGCTTTCTATCGGCCTGTAGAAACTCACCGACGAACGGCTTTCGTCGCGCTTGAACCAGTTATATGTCTGCACGGCCGATCCGGAAACGCCCAGGAATGTGCCGCCAAGGTCCTCCCTCATATAGGGATAATCCTCGAAGTGGTAGTTGAAGGTGGTGTCCCATTCGGACACTTCCATCTCGTTGAACTCGCGGCTATGTTTCCAGGCCACCAGGCGGTGGAAGTACAGTGAATCCGGGAGGTAAGGGGTGTCCAGGATACGCGGCGTGTTCTGGATTATGCTGTCCCGTCTTTTCTTCAGGCTGTCCTTGCGGTGGAGTATCGAATCCTGCCTGTGCAGTATCCCGGGCAGCTTCTGCTCGTATTCCCAGCGCCTGCGTTCCGCCTTGCTCAGGCCGGCCCACCAGCGGTCGAACTTCTCCTTGGCCACGGCTGTGGAGTCCGCCAGATACAGGGAGTCGATCATCGGCCAAATCACGCTGTCTCCTTCTTCCTTGAGGGAATCCACCACAATCCTGTGTGTGAGGGAGTCCTTAATGGCAACGTACCACTGATACAGGAACGGGTCCTTTGTCTTCAGGCTGTCCGGCACCTTCATCGTATCCCTGGCCGTAATCTTTGGCATTGTGTCTTCCTGCATCTCCTCGCCAAAGAAGAATCCCTCGTCATCATAGTCCGTAGTATCTTCCACTACAATCGTATCCTTGGGCGAGGT
>JAILDI010000115.1 GCA_024689525.1 Bacteroidales bacterium | reverse complement strand
TTTTTTTATTACATTTGACGTATGTTAGTCAAGTGTATTCTCCTTTTCCTGTTCTTTGCCGTGATGATCGGTGTCGGTATCTATTGCCGCCGGACCGCATCTGATGTTCAGGGATTTGTCCTGGGAGGCCGCAATGTCGGCTCCTGGCTTACGGCTTTCGCGTTCGGTACTTCTTATTTCTCTGCGGTTATCTTCGTGGGATACGCCGGCCAGTTCGGCTGGAAGTATGGCCTGGCCGCCACCTGGATCGGCATCGGCAATGCCCTCATCGGCTCCTTGCTTGCATGGAGGATCCTGGGCCGGCGGACGCGGCTCATGACGCAGCATCTTCAGAGTGCCACGATGCCCGACTTCTTCGGGAAACGTTTCTTCAGCGATGCGCTCAAAGTGGCGGCTTCCGTCATTGTATTCATATTCCTCATTCCCTATACCGCTTCGCTCTATAACGGTTTGTCGCGTCTGTTCAGCATGGCGTTCAATGTCGATTATGTCTGGTGTGTGCTGGGTATGGCCATCCTTACGGGTATCTATGTGCTGGTAGGTGGCTACATGGCGACGGCCGTGAATGATTTCATCCAGGGATTGATCATGCTGGTGGGCATTGTCGCCGTGATCGCGTCGGTACTCGGCGGTAACGGGGGATTCAGTGCGGCGGTGGAGAGCCTGTCGCAGATCCCGTCCGAGTCCGCTCCGGCCCTGAATGGCGCATTTGTCTCTTTCCTGGGGCCGCAGCCCATCTATTTGCTGGGGGTCGTCCTGCTGACTTCCCTCGGAACCTGGGGCCTGCCGCAGATGGTCGGAAAGTTCTACGCCATCCGCAATGAGGCGGCCATCCGCAAGGGTACATTCATCTCCACCTTCTTTGCGATCATCGTGGCGGGAGGGTGTTATTTCCTGGGCGGCTTCGGCCGGCTGTACGGCCCGAGCATCGAGTACACGGCGGCCGGCACTCCGGTCTATGACAGCATCGTCCCCTCCATGCTGGCCACCCTTCCGGACCTGATGATCGGCGTCGTGATCATCCTGGTGCTCTCGGCGTCCATGTCGACCCTGTCTTCGCTGGTCCTTACTTCCGGATCCACGCTGACGCTGGACATCATCGACCCGGCGCTGGCCAAAGCCCGCAAAGGTATGCATTTGAACGATCGCAGTCAGCTGCTATGCATCCGCCTGCTCGTGCTTTTCTTCATTATCGTATCGTCGGCGCTTGCCATTGTCCAGGCCAAGAGTTCCGTGACATTCATCGCACAGCTCATGGGTATCTCCTGGGGGGCGCTGGCCGGGGCTTTCCTGGCACCGTTCCTGTATGGACTTTATTGGAAACGTACCACGGCGGCATCGGTCTGGGCTTCCTTCATTACGGGCGTGGCCGTCATGTGCGCCTGCATGTACTGCACCTTCACGGGCAAGACTTTCATCAGCCCGTATTTCACTTCGCCGATCAATGCCGGTGTGCTGGCGATGCTGTTGGGGCTGGTGGTTGTACCCGTGGTCAGCCTCTTCACCCGGACCAAGCGGAAAGAGGAAGTGGACGCGATGTTCGCCTGCTATGACAGTACCGTGAAGGTCCGCGCGACGGATGCCCTGACGGAGGAAACGGAGCAGGGCTAGAAGACAAAAGTATACCCGATACCCAACACGTGACAGGCGGCCATCAGGCCGCCTTTGTCGTAGGTGTGATACATGTAGAAGAAATCCAGCGAATGGCCTCCTCCGAGGCTGATCTCCGTACCGGCATAGTGCAGCGAACGTACCCATTTCCCGCTGTCGAGGCTGCTGAACATCTCGAACATCAGATAGGGCGTGAAGATGCTGTCCGGGGCTTTGTATTGCCCGCGGAGCCGGGTCCGGAGCGTATTGCTGAACGTTTTTGCGGCGGGATCGTAGGCGAGTTCGTATTTCTCCCGGAGGGCAAGGGCCAGGCCGTCGCGCTTGAGGGTTTCGGTCAGGCTCAGGACCGCCTTGTGCTGGACCAGTTCGCCCGCTGCCGGAATACGCCAGTACTCATAGCTCAGGTCGCCCTTGAACCAACTGTTGAAGTTGTATCCGGCACCGGCCATGGCAAACCAGCATTCCGTATTGCGGATGCGGTCATAGGAACGATGCTCCAGACGGGCCATGGCGTAGGGCGCGCCGAAGGATTTGATGAGCTGGATGCTGCTCCAGGTGCCGAGGTCGGATGTGGTCTGCGCAGAAGCCGATGCGGCGAACAGTGCGAGACCGGTTAGGATGGAGATAAATACTTTATTCATACACTACTGTAACTACGGGGACAAAGTTACAAATAGTGATGAGAAAAAAAAGAGTTATCTCGTTTATCTGATGAAATTCATCCCTTCCCAGGGCTCTCCGGCACGTCCCGGTGCGGGCTTGCCGCCGGTGGCCTTGAGCAGCCAGGCCATATTGTTGGCCAGGGTACGCATTGTCTGGAGTCCTTCGGTGTCCAGGGATGCCTGGCCGGGAGCGGCACCATAGATGATATTCCAGTATTGGGAAGTCACGACCGGCATGTTCATCATCTGGAAAGGCATGTTCAGCGTCTCGAAGGAGGCCGTCGCTCCGCCTCTGCGACAGACTGCCACGGCAGCAGCCGGTTTGCCGGAAATGCTTGCGCCGTTGGAGTAGAAAGCCCTTTGGATGATGCTCAGGACGGCACCGTTCGGCTGGCCATAGTAAACCGGCGCTCCCACGATCAGGGCATCTGACGCGGCAAACTTCTCGCTGATGCGGTTGCAGATGTCGTCATCGAAAATGCATTTTCCCGGATTCTGGGAACATCTCCCGCAGGCGATGCAACCCCGGACAGCCTGGTTGCCGATCCAGGCAATCTCGCTGTCGATGCCGTTCTTTTCCAACTGTTTGGCTATCTCACCCAGTGCGACAGCCGTGTTGCCCGCCTGGTGCGGGCTTCCGTTGATCATCAGTACTTTCATATTCTTTCCTTTTTCATCTTTTGCCAAAGCATCTGCACCGCTGGCCGACAGGAGGATGCCGCCGGCGGCCAGGGCCGATTTCCCAATGAAATCTCTTCTGTCCATATTATACGTTGTTGTCTGGCGCTAATTTAGCGATTAATTCCGAGCTTGTCAATCGAAACAGCGGAAACCCTCTGCTTCCCGGAGAAGGATGCAAGGATAATCCTAATTCCATCCCGTCGCGGTCTAAAAGATATCATCTGTTTTGCCGAACTTTGCAGCGCAAACAGTTTGGTATCGTGTAGCATGAATTTCAATGGTATCATCATCGGCGCAGCCGTATTCCTGAGTATAGGTATTTGTCATCCGCTGGTTATCAAGATGGAATACCGGTGGGGGAAGCAAAGTTGGTGGATATGGCTCGCGGCCGGTCTGTCCTTTTGTGCGCTCTCCCTGTTCCTTGAGAACGACATCCTGTCCATTATTATCGGAGGCTTTGCCTTTTGCTGCCTCTGGGGCATCTACGAGATGTTCCTTCAGGAAAAGCGGGTGCTGCGCGGCTGGTTCCCGGAGAATCCGGCAAGGCATGGATATTACGAGAGAAGGCGTAAAGAATTGGAGGGCAAGCTATGAAAGGATGGATGACGGCAGCGCTCTGTCTGCTGTTGACCGTAGCAGCAGGGGCCCAGGAAAAGAAGCTTTTCCGCGGTTTCGACGGAGGGATGATGGTCCATACCGGATATCTGTCCGGAACGTTGGATGCTATCGGATATGAAGCCAAAGGAGCCCCGGCGGGGATTGGCGGCGTGATCCGGCTGCACCTGGGGGACCATGTCCGTATCGGGAGCGAAGGTTATGTCTCCACGCTCAGCCAGCTGGGCAACGGAAGTTATCTCAAATACGGATGGGGCGGTCTGCTGGTCGATGTCTATACGGTCCGGGGCCGGTTCCAGCCTTATGCCGGTCTGACCCTGGGTGGCGGCGCGATGACGAGCCTCCTGATGATGGAGACCCCGGCTTCGGCTTGGGCACCCATCGCCGGAACCCGCTATCACAAGCAAGGTTTCATGGCCATCGATCCCTTTGCGGGATGCGATTTCATCGTCTCGGGCCCGATGCACTTGACCGTCAAAGTCGATTATCTCTGTGCGCTGAGCCATTCACAACTACTGCCCCGCGGACCCCGCGTGTATTTCGGCTTTTTGTTCTATCATTGACGACGATTCCGTTCTTGCTTTTTGTGAGAACATGCTATAGAATTCAGAGGAGAAATCCGAAAAAAGCAGTAATTTTATAGCCTAAATTGAATCGTGATGAAACAGACCCCTCTCCGCTACTGTGCGTGGCTGTATTTTTACTTCCTGGATGCCGGCAATACCCAGTATATCCAACTCAATGAGAACGTCAATGGAGAGATTCTCCAGAAGGCCATTGACGAGGCAGTCAAAGTCCATCCCTGGATCAATTTCGTCCTGGATATCAACGGGGCGGAAATCACTTACAAAGATGCCGGGACGCGATTCAAGGCCGTGGAGATGTATGGTCCGGCCAACATAGGCGGAGCCTTCGCCGAGGGGCGTATGTTCAGCATCTCTTACATTGAAAACAAAATCTGGATTTCCTATTTCCATGGGCTCACGGACGGAGTGGGCCGCAATCGTTTCTATGATACGCTGATGTATTACTACTTCAGCTTCAAGAACGGCAAGGAGTATGATGCCGACGGTATCTGGCTCAACGACGGCACCGTGCGGGAAGGGATGTTCGCCGACCTGGGAGACCGGAAATATGACGTCACCCCCGGTTTCGTCCCGAAAGAGGCTCCCAAGGACGAGGACATTTTCTATATGCCTGAGACGCTGGAGATTGATAAATCCCGGAGGGATGATTTCGTCTATGACGGCACCAAGATGACACGCTATCACCTGGATGTCAAGGGTACGGAATTCATGGCGTTCTGCAAGGAAAACGGGCATTCGCCGGCGTCGGCTTTCCAGGCCATCATGGCCCGCGTGCTGCAGGAGATGTACCCCGACAACAAGAAACTGTTTACGGCTGCCCTTCCCGTGAACTGCCGCACCGCCGTCGGTTTGGAAAACACGCATCGCAACGGCTGGACCTTTGCCTTCCAGTCCGTGTCGCCGGAGCAGTTGAGCCAGAGCGAGTCGGAGCTGGGGGCGCAGCTCCGTGCGGAATTGAAGGAACTCATCAGCCCGGACCAGCTCAAAAGCACCCTCAACGCCTATAACGCCATCACCGAAGAGGCCGAAAAATATGCAGACTTCCGGGAACGCATGGCTTTCTATGCCAAGACTTATCCCACCTTCATCGGAACCTATGTATTCAGTTATATCGGCCGCCTGTCCGACCACGGCTATCTCAACGAGATTGAGGATGTGTGCTGGACATCGGCTATCCGCCGCATTCCGATGATCACCATGGTCGAGGTCGGGGACGTATTCTCCATTACCTTCCTGCAGAATTTCGAGACCTCCAAATACGCCGACGCCGTCGCTGCAGCGATGGAAAAGCTGGGTATTCCGGTGACGCTCCTCAAGAAAATGGAAAGCCGTGGCCACGCCCCCGTGGAATACAAGCGCTATTACGGGATTCCGGAGCCCGTCTTCAATGAGAACGACCCCGACGTTGTGGATTCCTTCGAGAACCGCATCAAGATGAAGTCCTTGCTCCGCAAGATCCGTTCATCCCGGGAGGCCTCCAGCTACATCGAACCGGGCATGACCCTCGGCGTATCCGGCTTTACCCTTTCCGGCTATCCCAAAAAAGTGGCGAAGGCCCTTTCCATGAAGGCGAAAAAAGGTGAGAAACTGGATCTGACCGTCTATTCCGGCGCATCCCTCGGCGACGATTTCGACGGCCTCCTCACGCGCTCCGGCGTCCTCAAGTGCCGCATGCCTTATCAGACCAATGCCGATTTGCGGAACGCGATCAACGAAGGCAAGGTGAAATATGTGGATATGCCCCTCAGCCTCATGCCGAAATGGGTACGCAGCGGATACCTGAACCATATCAATGTCGCACTGATCGAGGCCAGTTCCATTGACGAGTTCGGAAACATCGTTCCCACCACCTCGGTAGGTGCTTCCGAGACTTATGTGGCCTGCGCCGACAAGGTCATCGTGGAAATCAATACCTCCGTTCCCGAGAACATCAAGGGCATTCATGACATCTATATTCCGGAGCCCGCTCCTGACACGCAGCCTATTCCCATCACCAAAGTAGGCGACCGCGTGGGGACGCCGTTTATTCCCTGTGATCCGGACAAGATTGTCGCCATCGTGCACAGCGACATCCCGGACTGCGGCATCGCCGATGCTCCGTGGGATGAGGATCTCGACCGCATGAGTGAGAATCTCATCCGTTTCCTGGAGCAGGAAGTGGCTGCCGGAAGGCTCTGCGATCCGCTGCCGCCCATCCAGGCCGGTATCGGCGCTGTCTCCAATGCCGTTCTCTCCGGACTGCAAAAGTCCCGTTTCGAGCACCTTACGGTTTATTCCGAAGTGATGCAGGATTCTCTCGTGGACCTGATTGAATGCGGTAAGGTGGATGCCGCTTCCGCTACGGCGATCACGATGTCGCCGAAGAAGATGAAAGCCTTCCTGAAGAAGGTGGATGCGTTGAAGGACAAGATCGTACTCCGACCGATGGAAATCAGCAACAGCCCGGAGGTCATCCGCCGGCTGAACGTCATCTCCATCAATACGGTTCTGGAGGCTGACCTGTATGGCAATACCAATTCCAGTTATGTCGACGGCAGCCACCTGATGAATGGCGTAGGCGGGAGCGGAGATTTCTGCCAGAACAGCGGCTTGTCCATCTTCATCACCAAGTCTACGGCCAAAAACGGGAAGCTTTCCTGCATCGTGCCCATTGCTAGCCACGTGGACCATACGTCCAAGACGGTGAATGTGCTTGTGACGGAGCAGGGTGTGGCAGATCTGCGTGGCCTGGACGTGGTCGAACGTGCACGCCTCATCATTGACAATTGCGCCCATCCCAAGTTCCGTCCCGCCCTCGACAAGTACCTCCGGAAGGCCGGCGTCCTGTCCGACTATCCCGCCTTCCCGTACAGCCTGGAAGCGGCCAACCTGTTCCACAACGACGAAGGATAGAAGACGGTCGATCCGCCCGTACCCTGCGGCGTATCACTTTTCTATTTCGCCGAACAAGCGGACCAGTTTGTCTTTTGCCGTGCGGGCGTTCTTCGTGGGGAAGAAGTCAAAAGCGTGGGCCTTTCCGGAGAAAACGTCCACAGAAGCCGGAATGCCCGCATCTTTCAACTTTTGGATATAAGCGAGAAGCTCATCGTGGAAGGGCTCTCCCTGGTTCACATAGGAATAGGCCGGAGGCATCCCGGCAAAATCCTCCAGTCGCGAAGGGGATGCGTAAGGCGGAATGGGAACCGTTCCGTACAGGGGGCCCAGGTACATGCGCCATCCCAGATGATTGCGCCGGGTTCCCCATATTAGGCCGTAATTATGGGCTGATGAGGGCGTATCATAGCAGTCCAGCATGGGATAGAGCGGGAAATGGTAATAAACAGGAACTTCGCCTTTGTCTCTCGTATAGATTGTCACAGCGGCCGCCAATCCTCCGCCGGCGCTTTCTCCTCCTACGACGATCCTGTCCCGGCGCACCCCCAGTTCGTCGGCATGATCCCATAAATATTTGAGCGCAGCGTAGCAGTCGTCAAGCGCTGCAGGATAAGGGGCCGTCCAGGATAGGCGATACTCCGGAGCAATGATGACGGCACCATAAGTCTCGGCAATCCGCTTGAATACGGAAAAATGAACCATCCAGACCCCTCCCGTGAGATATCCGCCCCCGTGGATGAACAGAATGCCGGGATGAAGCGATTCATGGTTCCCTGGCCTCAGAATCCACACTTTCCGTTTTCCGCCCGGAGTGTCAATATGGCGAATTTCAGTTTTGAGTTTCATTTTTATCACCGTGGCTTTCAACGCTTCCAATCTCAATTGTGTTATTGGTCGAACGAGATGCTTTCGATTCTCAGGCGCAGGGTTCCGGATGGGACCTGGGCTTCGGCGATTTCACCGACCTGCTTGCCCATCAAGGCGGCGCCGATCGGGGATTTCAGCGAAATCTTGCCTGCCTCGAGGTCCATCTCGTGCGGGCTGACGATTTCGAATTTCATACGGACATTTGTCGAGAGGTTCGTGAATTCGACCCGGCTCAGAAGGCAAACCCTGTCTTTGGGGAGGACGTCGGGATCAATCACGCGGGAATGTTCCAGGATCTTCTGCAGGAAACGGATACGGCTGATGGTCTTCGCCTGGATCCGCCTCGCTTCGCGGTAACCCGCATTATCGCTACGGTCTCCCTGGGCGCTGGCCTCCGCGAGCTCGTCCTTTACTTTGGGGTAAACCACGCTGATAAGCTGCTTCAACTCGGCAGCAATCTCATCGTATCGTCGCTTTGACAGGTATTCCATCGTTCAAATTTACGCGCAAACCGAGACAAAAGCAAATTAGTTTTCCTAAATTTGCACTCACTTTAAGCTATGCGCGAATATCTTTTGTCTCTTCTGAACGTGGTCTGCGAAATGGCCCCGTATCTGCTTCTGGGTTTCTTCATTGCAGGTGTCCTGCATGTATTCGTGCCACAGGGATTCTATCGGAATTATTTATCCAAGGATAACAAATGGGCTGTTTTGTGGGCGGCCTTGCTGGGGATACCGCTGCCGCTATGTTCTTGTGGGGTTATTCCCACGGCCATCGGCCTCCGGAATGAGAAGGCTTCCAAAGGCGCCGTCGCATCCTTCCTGATTGCCACTCCGCAGACGGGTATCGATTCCATCCTGGCTACCTTCTCTTTGATGGGACTGGGGTTTGCCATCATCCGGCCGGTTGCCGCGCTTGTCACAGGTGTATGCGGAGGTTTGCTGGTGAACCGGCTGGTTCAGGAAGATGACGACATCCCGACATCGGGTCCCTCTTGCAGCAAAGAGTCGGGCAGCAAGTTTTGGTGTGTGCTGAAGTACGCTTACTTCAAGATGATACAGGACATCGGCGGCCGGTTGGTCATCGGTCTGCTGGTTGCCGCACTTATCCAGGTAGCCATCCCCGACGAGTTCTTCCTGCACTTCGGCAAGCAGCCGTTGCTTCAGATGCTGGTCATCTTGATCGTTGCCGTGCCGATGTACATTTGCTCCACCGGGAGCATTCCTGTAGCGGCCGCGCTGATCCTGAAAGGCCTGTCTCCGGGCGCTGCGCTGGTGATGCTGATGGCCGGTCCTGCAGTGAATCTTGCCTCCATCCTGGTGATCCGCAAGGCTATGGGAAGGCGCTTCATGTGGATTTATCTGCTCGTGATCGTCTGCTTTTCCGTTCTCTTCGGCCTGCTGGTCAATGCCATCGGCTTTGACGTCAAACCCCTGACCATCGCAGATCCCTGTTGCGCGGCGGAGGCAATGATGCCCGGCACATTCAAACTTGTTTGTGCTATTGTATTGACTGTTTTGATTATTATTGCACTGAGTATGAAATTGTTTGACCGTTTTGCACATAAGGCCGCCAATCCCGGTACGGCCGTCTATACCGTCGAGGGAATGCATTGCAGCCACTGCGAGGAGGCTGTCTGCCGGGCAGTGGCTGCAATTCCTGGAGTTGAATCCGCAAGTGCAAGTGCCTCACGTAAGACCTTGACCATTCAAGGACCGGCAGCGAAAGATGCCATCCGGGAGGCTGTTGAGAACGCGGGCTATACCTTCAAAGGATAGAAAGCCTACATCATTGCGATCAGGAAATTCTCGTAGCCGAGTTTGTCGATGAGATTGAGATACTGGACCTCCCAGGCCATGTGGTCCTTCTCGCCGTCAATCCACTTCTGGATGAGCTTCTGCGAAGGATAGTCATCGGCGAAGGCGGCAGCCATCTCGCTCATCTGCTTCACGGCCTCGGGATTATAGTCCGACTCGATCTGCTGCTTCGGATCGTCGTAGAAGGGGAATTCGATCGTCTTCATGGCCTCCTGAAGGTCGGCGGGTTTGCAACCCAGCTCCACCAGGCGCTGCAGGACTTCTTCGGCTTCGTCCCACTCCTCTTCGGCTTCTTCTTTCCACTTGTCGGCCAATTTGTTCCATCCCTGCAGACGGCAGTATGCCGAGAATGCGAAATGCTGCTTGCTGTTACCGAACCAGGCTGCGCCGAACATGGCGAACTGCTTTAAAGCTTCTTCTTTTGTCATGATAATATCAGTTAAAATGGATAGATACAAAGATAACATTTTTCACGGAAACACAAATCCAGTTTTTTGTGATGATGGACAGCAGGCTTGAAACCCCCGCCGATGAGGATCCGGAAGCGAAGGATTAAATGCGCCTTTCATCAAATGTTTCCGAGATGGATGGTTTTGAGACCGAGGGAATAGGCAATGTCGCGTGCCTTGAGAAGGGTTGATTTGGGAGTGGGGCCAACATCGGTGAAACGGTGCCGGGGAAAGAAACGGCTGAAATGCAGCGGGACATCCTGAAGACCGCCATCCACCATCCAGCGGCAGAGAGCCGAGACCTGCGGCTCTGAATCATTCAGGTCCGTGACCAGGAGGTTGGTAATCTCCACGTGGACGCCCGCCTCATGCATCATCAGGATGTTTTCCAGGACCGGAGCCAGAGATGCACCGCAGTATTTGCGGTAGATGGCGTCGTCCATTGCCTTGATGTCGATGTTGGCGGCATCCAGATACGGCAGTAACTCCTGCAGAGGTTCTTTTTCCACATATCCGGCCGAAACCAGGATGTTCTTCAATCCCTTTTCGCGCGCAAGCACGGCGATGTCGAACATATATTCCCACCAGGTGAAGGGCTCCGTGTAGGTATAAGCGATGGAGGGCAGACCGCTCCTCCGGGCAGCATTGACCAACTCTTCCGGAGACCATTCGCCTGATTCCACCTGTTCCGGTTCCACTTGGGAAATGTCGCTGTTCTGACACCAACGGCAGGAGAGATTGCAGCCCGTGCAACTGAGGGACAGGCAGTGCGTGCCCGGCATGAAATGATTCAAGGGCTTTTTCTCCACGGGGTCGATAGCAAGGGCGCAGGGTTTCCCGTAGGATAGGGCGTATAACTTCCCGTTCCGGCATTCCCGGCTTCTGCACAATCCTCTTCCGCCATCCTTGATACGGCAACGGTGAGGACAGAGCCGGCACTCTGCTCCGTCCTCGGTTGGCGTATAAAAGCGGGCTTCCTTCATTACAGCTCAGATTCATTTACGACTTCCGTTTGGTAGGTATAGAGGTCGGCGTCTTTCCAGCCATCCCAGCCGATGCCCGCCTTGTCTCGGGCGCAATGGCCCAGGAACTCTTCCGTGCTCCAGCCGGTCTCATCGGCCACCTGCGGGAGGAAAGTGCCGTGATGGCAGCCCTTGATGATATAGATGCCATCACGGCCCAGCTTGAACTCGTCGATGGATGCAATCTTCCTGAGGGGCGATAGCACGGAGATCTCGATGTCAATCTGGTGCGCTTCGCTTCTGGAGAGCGAAGGGAAACGCGGGTCGTGGAAGGCTGCGCTCATGGCCATTTCCCGGATGGTTTCGGATAGCGTGTCGTCGGAAGTGAACCGCCCGATGCAGCCGCGAAGGCGGCCATTGAGGTGCAAGGTGACAAAAACGCCATAGCCCGTTTCCTTGAGGACTCCCACGGGCCGGGCGTCGGCTTCGTAGTCCAGGCGGAGGGCGGAACAGATGGCCTGCCGGGCCATTGCAATCATGGCCTTCTTCTCCTCGGCAGAGAAATGGAACAGGTGTTCAGTCGTATCCTTCACTGGTCTATCGCGGCGAGTGAAGACAATCGAGTTGTACCCGACAACCCTGTCCCTGTCCCCGTACACGGAGTCGCCGGAATTCCGGTACATCACGTGCTCGGCATCAAAGAAGCCGCGCCCCTGGGCGTCCATGATGTCGAGCAACACCGCAATGGCGCAGGCGCCGCAGGCGGCGGTATCCTCGCCCCGGAAGTTCATCTTGTCGATGGATGCAAGTGCTTTCAGGAATTCTTCCAGGCCGCCTGAGGTGATGGTTTCGGCAAGATAGAGGTCCGACTTTTTTGCATCCTCATACGAGGGATAATGGGAGAAATCCGAACTGATGACAAAGAGGTTTTCGGGCGTGAAATAGGGCTCCAGGACAACGGCTATCTGCTGGAGGACGTTCAGGTGCTGGGAGCCGATAACGATGGGAACAATCAGCGGGACTTCGTCAAAGACCATCTGCAGGAGGGGCAGCTGGACTTCCAGACAATGCTCCCGGTCGTGGGCGTCAGGTCGGAATGTGAAGGCTCCTTCTCCTTTCTTGATGAGTTCTTTTCCTAAGGTGACATCAATGGGAACCTGTCCCAGCGACGTTTCTGCGACGGAATAGAGCGTATCGACACTGGCCGCATTGAATCCTACCCTGTGGCTCGGCCCGAGCAGGAAAATGCGTTTGTAAGCATGCCCGCGTGGTATCTTATTGAAGGCCGATGCCGCCACCTCCCCGCTGAACACATATCCTGCATGGGGGACGATAAGGGCCTGGGGAGCCACTTCGCCGGCGGGATGGATCCAAGGGCCGAGCATGGACTTGATTTCCCTGGATGATGCGGGATAGAAAGAACCCGCCACAGCGGGCTTTCTCACTTTCTGGGATTCGGGGTAACGGGGCATTGCAAAAGTGTTTACGGCCAGTAAAAGAAGGATTATGATATGGAGCCTGTGCAGCATGGGGCTTTAAGCATTCTTAATCATAGCTATTTTATTTTATGGCTTAAATATAGGCATTTTCCGTAAAAAAGTTGAGCCAGTCTGGTGCGAAGCGTCCAGTCCGATGTGCTGGCGGGAAGTTGGTCGAAGCGGGAAAAATGACTATATTAGTCGTATACTTTATCGCCTAGATGGACTGACCAAACACGAAGTCTCTATGAAGAAGATTATCATTATCGACGGCGGCCCGCGCCGGAATATGAATACACTTACCCCCATCCTGGAAGAGATTGCCCTGGCCGACGGGCTTGTGCTGGGATCACCCATCTACTTTGGCGATGTCACCGGCCAGATGCGCACTTTTCTGGAGCGTCTCTGCTTCCCGTGGCCCTTGGTACCTCGGAGTGCATCATCGCTTACAACACCTGTCAGGTCAAAAGCTACGACCGCTTTGAACTGGCCTCTTTTTCGGAAGCGGCCAAGCGGGAATGGCGCGATTTACATTGGGAAGCGGACCTTCAGAAAGCCTTTGATGCTGGACGGAGACTGGCTGGCCATTAGAAGATTAGAGCTCGATAATTCAGGAACTCCCTCTGTTTAGGTAACGGTTTGGCCCTTTGGAGAGATTCCAAAGGGCCACTCAGGAAGGTCTATCTTCTTACTGTCTTTTAGAACGCCATTTCCCACATCGCCTGCTCGACCTTGCTGCTCTGGGCAGCGTTCATCCGCCCGAAATAGAAGGTCACCCCGAACAGGAAATAACGGCCCAGGACGATCCGGTTCACGTCTTCCACATATTCGGCAGAGGTGGTTCTGTGCAACGATTTCTGTTGGACCAGGATATCGGCCACTTTGAAACTGAAAGTGAATGCCTTGACGTCCTTGGCGATGCCCGCGTTCCAGATCAATTCGGGTTCGCCGTATCCCTTGGAATACCCCTTGTAGAAGTTATAGCCGATATCCGAGTTGAACTGCCAACTGTGCCTGGTCGTGAACAGGAGTTCTCCCGTGATATTGAAGTCCCACGTATTCATGTCGGCCGTCTTGTCAAGCGAATACCGGGTCCGGCTGTTCATGGCGAAGCCCATCAGGGAGAGGCTCAGGTTGTCCAGTTTGTACTGCAGCGTAGGAATCAGGGAGTAGCTGAGCGTTTTCGTGGTGCTCTCGGAGAAACCGCTTTTCCCGGAATAGAACAAGTTTCCCTGGCTGTCGCCCCAGAACCAGTCCATCAGCGTGCCGTAGTCGAAGTTCTCCTTGTCGATGGGGGAGAGGCGGGATGTCGTCTGGAAACCGGTGTTGGAAGAATAACTGATATCTCCGTCCAGCGAGAAGGTGAAGTTCTTCTCTTTTCCAAAGGGCTGGTTGAAAGAGGCGAACAAGGAAAGATCCGATCCGGGTTTCCGGGAATTCACCGGGATGGAATAACGGATTCCCTGCGGGTCGAACCAGTTGGCCGAGACAATGGGACGCCTGGAGAGAGAGACGCTCAAGTACAGTTCCAGGAAAGAATAGTTCTTCGGATTGCTGGTCCGGAAACTGGCTGAGGCACTGTGTGTGAACTGTGGCCGCAGGTAGACATTGCCGACGGATACCTGCACGGGATTGCCCAGGTTCAAGGCGGGAATGATGTTCGATCCGGAAGGCGTCCCGGAACGGCCCCTGTACTGGAAGCGGAATGTCGTCAAGTCATTTTTAGTCACGAAATCGACATAAGGCGCCCAGTTGAAAATCCAGTCGTCCTGTCCCGTTGTGGTTTCCATGCCCAGATATCTCGCCGTCGTCACATTCCGTTCCTCATTGGTCTGGAAACCGAACAGCAGGGAAGTCTCATTCACTTTATACTGTAGCAACAGTCGCTGGCGGACATCGAAGTCATCGTTCTTCGAGAAGGAGCTGTAGTTGTTGTTGACGGAGCCGTCGGCGCCATTGAATGCATCCTTAGTAATCCGGTTGCCGTTATATGCCCCGGCCACCCGGGCCTGGAGGGACCATTTCTCTCCGAAGGGCTCGACATAGGAAAGCTCCAGCTCGTGTCCGGACATGAAGCTGCGATTGTCATATTTGAGGTCCTGCAGCTCTTCGGCAGCCTTATAGCGGATCCGGGATGTCTGGCGGCTGTTGCCGAGGGACTTGTCAAAGAAGGATTCGGCCGTGAGGGTAAGGCTCCGCCGTTCCTTTCCCATATCCTTGATGCCCGCTTCCAGTTCGTTGAATAACGAGAAGTTATTATTATGGGATGAGGTCGTTGTCATGCCGGCATTGTCAAAAGCATCGCCGGTTTTCGTGCTCGATTCTTTCTTTGAATGACCGTCTGTGCCGGAATACATGAGATAGGGTCTGAACGTGAACAGGTACTTGCTCTTGTCGGTATTCTTCAGCTCGCCAGAGAAAGACAGGTTGTTGCTCGTGCTGATGCCAGCGATGGATCCGTTCGTGAAAATGGTCGGAAAGTCTCCCTGGAAAGACTGCCTGGAAGAAGTCTCATTCACGTTTTTCCTCAAATAGTTGTAGCTCAGGCTGGCGGTAGATTCGAGCCCTTTCAGGCGCGTGGTATTGTAGTTGATGCCGGCCTGTCCGGTAGTCTGGAGGCCTTGTTTCGTGGAGAGATCGTCCAGGTCGGAACCGGACATGACTTCAAAGCCGAAACCATCGTCCATGGACCAGCTTCCCGGCTCGGTCGCGTTCTTGGCGCTGGAGAGGAAAACCACCTGGTCGGTGGGGTTGTAGTGCGAAACCATCGCGTTCCCGTTGAAGAGCGCCTGACTCTGGCCTTCAGGTTGGTTTTGGCCGTTCAGGGCCGCTCCTCCGCTGACCTTGACATTGCCGAACCAACCCTTCTGGTATTCGTCCTTCAGCATGACATCCATCACTTTCTCCTGGTCCTCCTTGGACCCGACTCCGGTAAATGCAGCATCTTCCTTCGCTTTATCGATGACCTGGATCCGCTCGACGATTTTGGCGGGAAGGCTCTTGACGGCCAGTCCGGGGTCTTTCTGGAAGAAGGTCTTGCCTCCGACCGTCAGGCGGTCCACCTTCTCACCATTTACCTTGATGGAGCCGTCGGATCCGACTTTGATTCCCGGCATTTTCTTCAGCAGGTCGGCCAACATCGCATTCTCGACGGTGCGGTATGCATTGGCGTTGAAGACGAGCGTGTCCTTTTTGACCACCACCGGATTGCCGGCGGCGGAGACGGATGCCGCGTCGAGAAACTCTTTGCTTCGCTCCAGCTGGATTTTTCCAAGATTCTTTTCCCTTTCGAAATCTCCAAGTTTGATATCGACCAGTTTCTTGAATGGGACATAGCCGAGGAGTTCCACGTTCAGGTCGTATTTTCCCTGGGCGACCTCGTCGATAACAGCCAGACCTTCGCTGTCGGTCAGGGCGAAATTCGTAATGACCGTGTCGCCCTGGTGGCAGAGATAGACCGTAGCGTAATCGATCGGATTGCCCGTCTTTACATCCACTACGTTCACCCGGACCTTCGCCGTCCGGTATCTGTTCATCATTCCGAAGTCTTGTCCCTGGCAGACAAAGGCGGCCATGCTGAAGAGGATGGCCATCATCATGCTTGTAAAAATGCGTTTCATGCCGCGAAGTTGGTGCAAGAATCCCGCGGAATCAAATAACAGTTCATGAACCGTGCAAAAAAGCCCGTGAACCCGACATCGGTCTTTTCCCGTAACGAAAATGATGTGTACCTTTGCACCATGGACATCAACATCTTTTCATCCGACGGATCGAAGCCGGGAGTAGCTGTAAGAAGGCATCTTCTCACTTTGCTGACGGCCATCCTGCTCAATCTGGCATTCTGGTACATCCAGAGCATCGGCGCGCCTCAAACAGGGATGCCCGGGGGGTGGCGCCCGTTCCTGGGAGAGCTCCTCAGCACCATCGTGGAGATGGTTGTCCTGATGGAAGCCTCGTTTGCCGTGAGCAAACTCGTCATCAACGTCTTCTGGAAAGTCCGGTATTCTTTCGCCTCGCTGGTCGTTCAGAATATCCTTCTGCTTCTGGGTGTCGTGCTCATTGCGAGCCTGATTTCATTGGTATATGCCCACTTGTTCCCGGGAATCGGATGGATGTCCTGGGATGTGTTCCTGTGCGATGTCCTGATTGCCTATTTCCTCACCTCGCTGTTCTTTTCCACGTATCTTTCCAACCGGTACCAGAAGGAGAAGACCCTTGCCCAGCAGGTCACCATCGAAAAACTCAAGCTGAAGACGGATAATCATTTCGTCTTCAACTCTTTGGCCACCCTCGGTACGCTCATCGAGACGAACCCGGAAGCCGCTGCCTCGTTCAACCGTTCCATGAGCCGCATGTACCGGTATATCGTATCCAAGGGAGATGCCACCGTCGTCTTGCTTTCCGAGGAACTGGCTTTTATGGAGGAGTACAGGAAGAATCTGGCCGTCCGCCATGCTGACATCTCGATCCATGTGGACGATCAATTGTCCAGGCACAATTGGCTCATTCCGCCGTTGACGCTTCAGGGCCTCGTTGAAAATGCCGTCAAGCACAACCGCCATGGGAGCAATTCCCCTTTGAACATCGACATCTCGCTAAACGGAGAAGGGTCGATGATAAGCGTGTCCAACAACAGGGCACCCATAGAGCGTTCCATAGAAGAGAGCCCACGCAGCGGGCTGGCAACCCTGGATCTCAGGTATCAGACCATCTGTGGCAAGGGAATCATTGTAGAAGAGAGCCTGGATACCTTTACCGTATTCCTCCCTGTCATCCATCAATCCGACCTGCTATGTTAAGAGTCATCATCATCGAAGACGAAGCTCCGCTTGCCGCAGGGTTGGCTGCCGGCCTGCGGAAACTGAGGCCGGACATCCAGATTGTAGCCACTGCCGCAAGCGTACAGCAGGCTGTCGATGCCATACAGGAACACCCGGACATCGACCTTGTCTTTGCCGATATCCGCCTCGGCGACGGATACAGTTTTGACGTGTTTGACAAGGTCCGGACCGACGCCATGATCGTATTCACGACCGCCTATGACAAGTACGCCCTGAAAGCCTTTGACTACGATTGCATCGACTACCTTCTGAAGCCTTATGACCTCAAAGACTTGGAAGATGCGCTCGGAAGGTATGAGAAAAGGATGCCTTCCACCCATGTCGACGATTCCAGGCGCGTTGCTTCCCGTTTATTTGCAGGAAGTAAATCCTTCCGGTCCAGACTGGAACTGAACAGGATAGATTCGACCATCATCGTCGATACCCAGGACATCTGCTACGTGGAGTATGATCTGGGCAATGTGAAAGTGTTCTGCCGGAACGGAGTATCCGGAACCACCCCGCTGTCCCTGACCAGACTGGCCGAGGAACTGGATCCCGCCCTCTTCTTGAAAGTCTCGAGGACCCACATCGTCAATCTTGGAGAAATCCTGATGATCAAGCCCACGCTGCGGAGAAACAAGACGCTCGTGCTGAAGGAACCCTATGATCATGTCCACATCACTGTCACTGCAGAAATGATCCGCGAACTCAAGCAGCGGATGGACTTGGGGTGAGCATTGTAGTGCGAAATCTTATTATCCTCGCGAATCACAACAAATAGGGATTGCCCCGGAAATGGAAAGAGCGTACCTTTGCTGCTGTAAAAAGGAACGGTGTTCCCAATGCAGATGCTCAGGACAGACACACATAAACGGATTCTCAATTTCGAGGTCATCGGATGGAGAAAGATGATACAGATTTGACGGTCGCCACGGAGGCGGCCGTTTTTTTTGGAACAAAATGAAACATTGTTCATTATTGAAACAGAAATATGGATAAGAAGAAACCGATTCTGCAGCCTCTCCTCGCATACGCGGGGAAGAGAAAGGGATTGACCTACCTGTCAATGGTCATCTCGGGCATCAGCCAATTGCTCGCCCTGGTCCCTTTCCTCTATATCTGGGCCATCCTGCGGGATGTGATCGCCGGAGATTACAGCCGCATCGCCCATTACGGCTGGATGGCCGTGGCCTATGCCATCGCCACCATTGTCGTATATTTCGGCGCCCTGATGTGTTCGCATCTGGCGGCATTCAGGATTGCAGCCAATATGCGCAAGGCGCTGATGCAGCATATCATGACCCTGCCCATAGGCTTTCTGGATACGCTGGGTAGCGGCAAGGTGCGCAAATGGGTGCAGGAATCGACCCAATCCACGGAGACCTATCTGGCCCACCAGCTTCCGGACAAGGCCGGCATGTACGCCACGATGGCCGGACTTGCGGTGCTGATGTTCCTCTTTGACTGGAGGATGGGGCTTCTGTGCCTGGGAACGGTCCTGCTGGCCATCATCGTGATGGTCTCCCTGATGACGGGCCCGACGCTCCGAAGGAAGCTGGGGGAATACAACAAGGCGCTGGATGCAATGTCCAACGAGGCCGTCGAGTACGTCCGCGGCATTCCGGTGGTGAAGACCTTCGGCCAGTCGGTCTTCTCCTTCAAGCGTTTCAAAGAATCCATCGACCAATACAAACAATGGGTGATTGCCTATACGATTGATCTGCGGCGACCGATGACCCTCTACACGACGCTCGTCAACGCTTCCTTTGCGGTGCTCATCGCGCTGACGCTGATCGTCGTGAAGAACGGGACATATTCGCCCGAGTTCCTGCTGAACCTGTTGTATTACATCATCATCACGCCGGCCATCGCTGTCACCCTGAACCGCATCATGTTCGCCAGCGAGAACGAAATGATCGTGGTCGAGGCGCTGGACAAGACGGGACGGATTCTCTCGATCGATCCGCTCTCGGATCCTTTGGATGCCAAGTTGCCGGAGGACAATGAAATTCGGCTCAAGGATGTCCGTTTCCGCTATCCGGAAGCCGAACGCTTTGCGGTAGACGGCATTTCACTGGACATCCAACCCGGGCAGAAAATCGCTTTTGTGGGCCCTTCCGGTGGCGGAAAGACCACGACGGCCAGTCTCATCGCCCGTTTCTTTGACGTGACCGAAGGGGCCATCACCCTGGGTGGCGTGGACATCCGCCATATCCGCAAGAAGGATCTGATGGACCGTATCTCCTTTGTGTTCCAGGACAGCCGACTGCTGAAGACGAGCATCTTCGAGAACGTCCGCTTGGGCAGACCTGACGCCACCCGGGAAGAGGTGCTGGAGGCCTTGCATAAGGCCCAGTGCGACGATATCCTTGCCAAGTTGCCCGGTGGCATCGACACCGTCATCGGCACGCAGGGAACCTATCTTTCCGGAGGCGAACAGCAGCGGGTGGCCATCGCCCGCGTGATCCTAAAAGGCACGCCCATCGTCATTCTGGATGAGGCGACGGCCTTCGCGGATCCGGACAACGAGACCCGCGTGCAACAGGCCTTCACCGAGATGGCCACCGAGGGCAAGACCATCATCATGATCGCTCACCGGCTCTCTTCCGTGACCGGAGCGGACTGCATCTTTGTGCTGGAGGAAGGACGCGTGACGGAGTGCGGCTCGCACAAAGCTCTTCTGGAGAAAGGCGGCAAGTACGCCTCTATGTGGAAACAGTATGTGGAATCTGTCAAATGGAACATCAAATGAGCATCATAGAAACTCTTCGGCATAAATATGCCCTTAGCCGTCAGGGCGCGAAAGATCTGATGAAATCCAGCCTTGCCAGCGCTGCGATGGATATCGTCCTCATGTTGCCGGTAGGCCTTCTGTTCTTCCTGGTGAAGGACCTGATGGAAGGTAACGCCTTGAATACCTGGGGATATATCTGGAAAATCGGTGCCTGCCTGCTGGCGGTGGCGGCCATGGAATACGTCAAGTACAATTATCAGTTCGTGACCGTCTATCTCGAGAGCGGCCGCCGGAGAATCTCGCTGGCCGAGAAGCTGCGCCGCCTGCCGCTGTCTTTCTTCGGCAAGAAAGATCTGGCCGACCTCACCAGCACCATCATGGCCGATGCGGCCACCATCGAGACCGGGACGTCCCACTGGGTGCCGGAGCTCATCGGGTCGATGATTTCCACGACGCTCATCGGCATCAGCCTGTTCTTCTTCGACTGGAGAATGGCGCTCGCTGCCGTCTGGGTCATTCCCATCGCCATCGGCATCGTCCTGTTTTCGTCCAAATTCCAGAATCGCTTCAACCGCCGCAACGTGCAAGCGAAGGTGGCGCTGGCGGACAGCATCCAGGAGGGATTGGAAGCGTTCCAGGACATCCGGGCCAACGATGCGGAGAGTAAATACCTGCAGGGGCTTTGGCCTCGCATCGACTTGGTGGAGAAGCGGGCCATCCAGGCCGAGCTGGGCGTTGCCATCTTTGTCGTCAGCGGGCAGATGATCCTGAAGTTGGGCATAGCGACCATTGCCCTGGTCGGAGCCATGCTGCTTTCCGCCGGAAGCCTGGATGTGCTGACATTCTTCATGTTTCTGCTGGTGGCGTCCCGTTTGTACGACCCGATGTCCGGTTCGCTCATCAACCTGGGTGCCGTGGTGTCGCTGGGCATCCAGTCGGAACGCATGGACGAAATCCTCAATCACCCGGAGCAGCGTGGAGAGGAATCCCTTTCCAACAGGGGCTATGATATCCAATTCAAGGATGTCCGCTTTGCCTATGATTCGTCTGAGACGGTTCTGGACGGGGTTTCATTCACGGCGAAGCAAGGAGAGGTGACCGCACTCATCGGCCCTTCCGGCTCCGGAAAGACCACCATCTCCCGCCTGGCTTCCCGCTTCTGGGACATCCCGTCCGGCACCATCACGGTGGGTGGGATGGATATCTCCCAGATAGACCCTGAGACGCTGATGAGCCTCTATTCCATCGTGTTCCAGGACGTTACACTGTTCAATAATACCGTACTGGAGAATATCCGCATCGGCCGAAAGGATGCTTCGGAAGAGGAAATCATTGCAGCCGCACGGCTGGCCCACGTGGATGTCTTCGCTGAGAAACTGCCGCAAGGATGGAATACGATGATCGGCGAAAATGGATGTGAACTTTCGGGAGGAGAGCGCCAGCGGATTTCCATCGCCCGCGCCTTCCTGAAAGATGCCCCCATCATCCTGTTGGACGAAGCTACTGCTTCCCTGGACGTGGAGAACGAGACGTTTATCCAGGAATCCCTGTCACGGCTGGTCAAGGATAAGACGGTGATTATCATCGCACACCGCATGCGTACTGTAGCCGGGGCTGACAAGATTGTGGTCTTGAAAGATGGCAAGGTAGAAGAGTGTGGAACTCCGGCTGAACTTACGGCTTCCGGCGGCTTTTACAAGCGGATGCAGGACATCCAGCAGGGAGCCCTTGAATGGAACATTTAAACCTTAGTAGCATATGAAACCCGCATTCAAAGTCATTCTGATGGCTGTTGCCTATCTGTTAACATTCATCCTCGGTGCCGCAAGCGGCGCCATTCACCCGGCATGCTATGCGTACATAGGGGCTCTTCTGCCCTTGGTATTCGCATTCATCTATCTTTATACCTGCTCCATTATCCGGGGTTTCGGAGCGGCGACGGCCCTGAACGGATTCATCCTCGTCCTGTTCCTGATCGCTGGCGAGGCCGACCTGGGCTATATTATGGCGACGGTTGTCATAACGGCACTGGCCGAACTGCTCAGGAAGGTCTTCGGCTATGATACGAAGAAAGGAGTCCGCTGGAGTTTCATTCCCTTTGCGTTCTCTTTCTTCGCCTACATCTCCCACTGGTGGACGGACACGGAGGGCTCCCTTGCCGCAGCTGTCGAAGAAATGCCCGAGGGATATGACCAACTGATGATTCCTGTCATCAACAATATTCCGATGATGATTGTCGTACTGGTTCTGACCGTTCCCGTTGCCATGCTCGCCATGCGTCTGGCAGAACACACGCTGAAGAGATCGGCCTCCAACCTATGAAAAGAATCTACGAACCTCTGAATATGGTTATGAATGGTCGATACGCCGTTCTTTATGGGACGCTTGACCCGGCCGTCCAGCAGGAAGTCCTTTCCAGGATGGCCGGGCTCATTGAGGAAGAGCGGGATTACGAGGACAAAGGCAACTACGGCCACTTCTGCAACATTCTCCCGACCATCGCCATCGACGACGTGCTTCAGCGTAACGGGAAGTCGCCGGAGGAAGCCTTCGAACTCATCTCTACACACATGTGGGCAGCACTGAATCCGGAGGGGTTCCGGAAACTCTCCAAGCTGCCGTTTTTCCTCTCGGTGATGCGGAAGATCATCCCGCTGGGTTTCAAGTACGGATCGGGAAAGGGGTGGAAGTACGTCTGGCATCCAGAGGACCCGAAGGAATACTACCACTTCGAGACGCTGGAGTGCCTGTACAAATACGAATTCTCCAAGCACGGTGTGCTGGAGCGCTTCGGCCCCATGTTCTGCCGCAGCGACATCATCAACTACGGCAACCTTCATAACATCGATTTCATCCGCACCCAGACTCTCTGTCAGGGCGGAGACTGCTGCGACTTCCGCTTTGTGAGGCACCGCAGGGGAGAGGTCTGGGAGCGAACCAAAAGCATATAAAAATCATCATTGAATATGAAGCCGAACTATAAGAACTGGATGCCGAAAGGCATGATTTGGAGTTTCGCAGCAGCAACAGCCGTGGCCCTGGCTCTCACGCTGATTATCGATGTCGGCTGGCTAAAGATTCTCTCGCTGATCCTTACCTTGGTCTTGGTCGGCGTGACCGTCTGGACCGTACTGATGTATCGGGCCTTCTCCTATGACGGGAAGCGGCAG
>JAILDI010000088.1 GCA_024689525.1 Bacteroidales bacterium | reverse complement strand
TTTTCTTCTTTAATAAGGCGAGGTTGAATCTATTGCTTTGACGCAACTTGTGCATCTGGTCAACCAGATTGAAACCGGTAAAATTCTTGAACATGGTATCGTTACAATTGCGTTGACAGATTACTCATAGGAAAAACGGATGTCCACGGGAATGCCGGCGCTTTCCAGGACCCGCTTGTCAGAAAGGCTCTCGGGACCGGCCACCCCATACTTCGAGACCCAGGCATGGGCCGCTTCGATGTCACCATGGGCCTGGATCCGGAGGATCTCGGCGCCAAGCTCTTCCAGCGCTTGCCAGGTCTTGTCATAATCAATGCTGTATCGTCCGGAGGGATTCCACGTAATCGCCTTGCTCTCAAGCAGGTAATTATAGACGATGATATTCGCGATACCCGTCGGGTCGGCCGCGCCGAAACGGGTGGAACGGATGGTGTTGGTGACAAAAGTCGTCAGCACGTCTTCCTTCTGGAAAAGGGCTGAAATCTGATAAGCTTCGGCTTCCTGGGCGCAGAGCCAGGTACCCAGCACATTGGACTTGGCTTTCTCCAGGATCAGGTTTTCGCCTGCGAGCGCCTCGGCGACGGTGCCCTTGCCGTTCACGGTCTCTTTCACACCCAGTCCCTTCGCAACCTCACGGAACACGATCATCCAATAAAAGGCGCTGGCATCCACGTGGGGCTGATAGACATCCTCCAGCAACGCGCTGCCGACCGGATGGACCGTCCGGTTGAATTTCTCCCGGATGATGTTGTCGAAAATGATGGTGCGGGTGCCCAATTCTTCCTGCACCTTCGCATCATAAGGGAAGTTGATACCGATGACTTTGTACCCTGCATTGGTGTAGCCGCTGCAATAGAGCACGTTGCAGGAGAAGATATCGGACTCGGATCCCGGGACGAATGCATGGTCGGCCGGATCGCCGGGCAGCATTTTCTGCAGTTCCGGCATGCGGGCGGACAGGGCGTTGAGTTCTTCGGTACGCTGGAGATTTTTGAGGAGGACATAGGCTCCATACGAAGCCTTGGTTCCATAGAGTGCATCATCCAGCGCTTCGATGGGGCCGATAACCAGATCCATCTTGCTGTCGTTCATCTCCAGCCATGCTTTGTAACTGTCGTAATAATCATCCGTCTTGAGGCCCTCGATCATCTCGAGAAGGTAGTGGCGGACGCTTTCCTTGATGGTTACGTCTGCGGCCCTGTGCAGATACTCTTCAATCTTGCTGATGGGACCAGCGTATGCATCGTGATACCAGACGGTCTGGAGGCCGCCGTCCGCAGCCCGCCGGACCAGCGTATAGGGGCTGTTTTTGTCAGGATTGCCCCAGGCGAGGAATTCCTCCGATGTCATGTCTGCCGGATAGAAACAGGCGCCGGCGGGCTTGCCGGCGTATCCCGGAAGGAAGGGTTTCCCGTCGATGCGGTCCCAGGGTCCGTAGTTGATCTCGGCATACAGCCGCTCTGCAGGATTCGTGAGCGTCCCGAGGAAGGCCTCTCCGTCACCGAAATACTGCTGCCAGTAGATTTTGTCCACCTCGTCGGCGGCCATCCTGTACAGCCTCAAGACCTCTTTCCCATTGTCCGTGATACCCGACAGATCCGGAGCCGGGATCGTCACCAGGGCATAATTATCCACGAGTCTGCCAACATCTGTCCGATTCTGCGTACAGGAAACGGCAAGAAAGGCAAAGAACGACAATACAGCGATAAAATTCTTCATCTTTAAAGTTATTGAGTCTACAAAGTTAGCTGCTTTTTTTGTAAAGTAATCTTCTGCCATATACTGCGGCGAGGGCTTCCACCAAGCCTAGCGCGAAATAGATATTGCTCAAAGCATTGAAGCCCCATACCCACCATTCCAGTACAATCCACAGCATCAGTATGATGCCGCAGGCAAGCGTGACCTGATAGGCCAGGGGATGCTTCTTGATAAGCAGCAATGCCGCCAGGAACTGCGGAAGGCCATTCACGGCCAGCAACGCAAAACCGGAGGGGATAAAGTCCTTAAAGAACACCTCCGGCCAGGGCATCTTGCCCCGAAGCAGGTCCAGCATCGGGGCTCCACCCCAGCCGAAACCGCTGGGATCGATCCACATCATGACAGCGCCACCCACGGCGCCAACGGCAATGAAAAGGGTCAGGACAATCAGAAACTTTCTCATAGCAGCATTCCAATGGCATTATTTGGCATCTCAAAGATAGCCATTTTTCCCGCTTCGGCCAAGCAATCCTTCTCAAAGAAAATGACTATATTCGTTCGCGAAATTGATTATTCCTGAACCATGGCAAAAGACAGATTTGACATCATCGAAAGGGATGGCGTCGCCCTGATGACGGACGCAGTGGTCATCATTGACAAACAAACCGGCGTGAATTACCTTTTCGTCCACTACGGCTACGGCGGCGGACTTACCCCGCTTCTGGACTCCGACGGCAAGCCGATTATCACGAAATAAGAAGCAGCGTCACGGCTTTCCCGACCGGGACTGTAATGAGATAAAACCCTGATACCGTGCTATCTGCCTCTGCAGGGCTTCTTCATCCAGCTCTGCCCGCGGATGGAAGATCTCGACACGGGGATTGCCGGCAGGGACCGACCAATTGCCTACGACTTCTCCGTCCAGAAGGATCACAGGCCAGAAGATGCCGCGCTGGTTGTGGGCATGGTGGCTGTGGTCGGGGTGGACGGCGACATGACGGCTCTTGTAGCCGATGAGGTATTCGTCATAAGAGGGGAGCAGGGTCACGGTGCCGCTTCTGAATCCCCGCGTGCGGCTGTCCCGGTGCCGGAAGAAGGTGAGACCTTTCCAGCTTTCCCGGATCAGTTCTCCTTCGATGGCGTCCATCCCTCTCCTGCAGTCACCGATATTGAGGCCGCTCCACCAGACGAAATCCTCCAGGGTGGCAGGACCGTGGCTGCGAAAGTATTTCCTGGCCAGCAGGGCCAGGGCTTCTTCTCGTGGCAGGGGGGCTTGCCCCGGCAGCTTCGTGCTCACCAGGGCGTAGCTGTGCTTCATCGGGTAGAGGTCTCCGCTGCACAGGAGGCCGGAGTATTCGCCCAGGCGGATGTGGTAGGACAGCCGGTGGTCATCCATCGTGATCCCTTTTTCTGCGAGGGCAGAAGCGAAATCGGCCTTGAAGGCAATGCGGTGGCACTCCAGGTAGTCACTGAAGATCTGATGGATGGAGTCCTGCTCGGATCGCAGGATACTGACGCCATTGGATTTCATCCAGCCGGAGAGTCCGCGCAGGGCGTTTTCCCGGCAGAGGTCCAGCATCCAGCACCAATCCTCGCCGGCCACCAGCTGCCAGGTAGTGCGGAAAAGGTGGCCGCGGACGATCCGTCCGGCATTGTAGTCCTGCTCAAATGCCTTGGCCGAAGGCTTTTTCGTGCGCATTCCCACTGCCCAGCGCATCAAGCGGTACTCCTGCGCCTGCATGGCTCCCATCCACGCTACGACGTCGCGTGGAGCAGTGAATTGCTGGCAGAGCAGTTGCTGGTTCAGGAGTCTGGCGGTAACGGGATTCATGGGAGCAAATTGTCACAGCGAAGATACGTATTTTCTGTGAGACCTGTCAAAGGTACTCCACGCCTTTCACAGCTACGCCGATGTTGACGGGGAAATGCTCCATTTTACCCAGGGCAGTCTCCCGAAGGTAGCTGCTCTTCAGGAAAACCCGGAAGTCCATGGTCATTTCCCAGAATCTCCTTTCTTCTTCCGGCTTGGCGAGATAGGCCTGCAGGGCTTGCTCATCGTATCCGACAATCTGGAAGGCGACGAAGTATCGCCCGGGTTCCAGAAGAACGGTCTGACCGGGTTGGATATCGAAATGCTGCGGCTCGTCCGATACGGCAACATCAAAGTAAATGGGCTCATGGAGCACGTTGACAAACGATTCGTTCTTGCCCTCGATGCGGTAGATATTGATCGACGCGACGCAACCGGGGATATGATTGCTATGCACGGAGAGCAAGATATCTTTCACGAGGAAAGGCTTTTTGGCTAGGGCGACGGAGCCCAGTTCGCGCCCCCGCGGATGCTCTTCTCGCAGGGCAGTGCTGATGACTCCCATATTCTCCAGGATGCCCATACCGGGACGGACAAGATACTTTTCTTTGGCATTTCCGCCGAGGGCGACGACCGGTGGCAGTTCCTGCTCATGCAGGACGATGACCAGGTCCTCGGCAGGTCCTGTGACGGGAATCGCGGCTTGCCGGTAAGATACGTGGAAGAATACCAACGTGTCGCAGGGAACGTCAATCTCAAAGCGGCCGTCAGCGGCCGAAATCGTTCCTATCTGGAATTTGGGCACACCCAGCTGGACGTATTCGACGCCTTCGCCCTGTTCATTGACAATCCGCCCTTTGACGGTGACGCGCTCCTGCGCCGCCAGCAGGGCAGGGAAGAACGCGAGGACGAGCAGCAGTTTAATCCTCATAGATATCCTCCTCCATTTCAGCACCTTCTGGGTCAGGTTGGTAGTCCAGGATGTCGCCCGGGACGCATTCCAGCACCTTGCAAATCTTATTAAGCGTAGAGAAACGGATGGCCCGTCCTTTCCCCGTCTTGAGCAGGGAAAGGTTGGTCAGCGAGATGCCGATCTTGTCGGAAAGCTCCGAGAGTTTCATATGGCGCTCCCAGAGCATTTTATCAAGGTTGACGGTGATCATATCGCGAGTTTGCTGTCTTTTTCTGCCAGATAGGCCATCTTGTAGAGTCCGGCGAACAGGAGGACAATGAGCGGGATGAGGATGGTATTGGACTCCAGCATCAATTCTGATTCTCCTTTCACCACGGCGCTGTAGTTGCTGTGGACAAAGGCGAGGATACCCGCCACCAAAGCCCCCCATCGGATGAGGGAAATGTTGGATTTCGGGAAAATCTCACCCTCTGCCAGTCCCCGGTTGGTCCGATACAGGAAAATGCAGCACAGGACGAAAAGAGCCGTAATGCCGACGAAACGGGCCACGAGAATGGAAATCTGCCAACCCTTCATGTCCGGATTCCAGGTCAGCGGATAAATATAGCTGTCCACCCATAACTGGGCAAACATTTCCCAATAGATATAGGCGAGTGTCAGTCCTCCGATGATGAGGATGGCGATAGAGAGTTTTTTGATGCTTTTTTGCGTTGAATTCTTCATTTTGTTATCCGTTTTGTTTTGCCGTGTCGTTAGACAAAGATAATGCCAATTTTACGAAAATCGTAAAACTATTATATGAATTTCATAAAAATCTGGCTTTACTCCATCACTAGCGCTACCGCCAAGGAAAAATAACTATCTTCGCATCACAATCACCAGTCATGGTCTTCTATGAAACGGATCCAATACACCGGCAACAACTACGCTGAACTGAAGCAACTGTTCGGCGACCGCCTCCTCGCCCCCTATGATTGCATGGGTTTCAGCATGCTTTCCCTGATGACGGATGAAGGTCCCGTGACCATCCACGAAGGCAACTTCGTCACCCTCCGGTCCGACGGTAGCGTCATCATTGACTAGATTATCGTTCACTTTTGGCAGCGTACACGGCATCTGCAATAGCCTCTTCCACCAAAGAAGCGGAAAGTGCGCCTGCGGCGTCCAGATTTGCGCTCACTTTGACCTGCTCGTCCCCCACGGAGATGGCATAGACGGTGTCTCCGTCAGCAGTGGTAAAGACGGGATCAATGCTGCGGGCCAGTCCGGCCGAACCGTGGCACTGCCATAGCCCAGGTCGTAGATACAGCTCTGGCACACGATGGGCACCCGGGCAATGCCGGTATCATATCCAACGCCGTGCTCTTCCAGGCAGCGGGCCACGCCTCCGGAGGCAGCCAGACCATAGGCCGATCCGCCCGAGAAAACCAGCGCATTGAGGGGATGGTTCCGTTCCGGGGCAATGGCCTCTGTCTCCCTGGATGCCGGACCTCCGCCGAAGACCGCTACCGCCGCGCGTCCCGGGACAGTGAGCCGGAAGACGGTCACTCCCGTTCCTGCCGCATTTGCCTGTGCATTACCCACACTCACGCCCGGAATGGAGGAAAAGGGGATACGCTGCGGCTTACGGACCTGTCCCTGGGCCATAACGCCCGAGGCAAGGATAACTCCCAACAGGGCGGCGATGATTTGTTTCATGGCATTTATCTTTACAATCACACAAAGATAAGCATTTTAAGATTCAAGCCACGCCGCCGCGCTCCACGACAAAAACGCGTTCAAGAAGAAATTCAACGATCTTCGTCTGCGTACTCTCCATATTCGCACCCGATATTGCGGGCGCTGATACGGTCGACAAGCGTGCCGTCAGGGGAATAGAGCTGGATGGTACCAACGCCGTTCCCACCGTTCCAGAGTCGGCGGTGGCGCTTGGCTCCGTCCGGAGACTCATAGTTTACCAGCAGCATATCCTTCTTCTCGCAGGTCACGTCCGTGACCATGCGGCCGGAACTGCTACGCTGCTCGACATGCCAGATAATCTGCGTGTCCGTCTCCCGGCAATCAAAGTCCGTGTGGACGAGGGTCCAGGCCTTGGAAAAGTTGAATTCATAGGGTACACCCTCATACCAGAAGGCGGAAAGCAGTTTGCGCGGCAGTGCCAGCAGTCCCACTTTCGGACGCCCGCCACCGATATCGAAGACGCTGTCCGAAAGCCGCCTGCCCGTTATCTCGCTGGTCAGGTTGCAGGAGGAGAGCCACACCCACGGGGAGGTGAAGTCCTTGCCCCAGTTCTTGTCCGCGTAGCCATAACAATCCTCCGGGCGCACGAGGAAGCGGCGTCCGTTCCAGACCACCTCGCCTTCGTAAGCGGATTTCATCCCTTCGGCATGCCAGAACATCTCGAATGCCTCCGCGGTGCGGAACATTTTGTCAGCGCCGAAGCCGACGTTGAATGCAACCTGCTTATTGATGCGGAGATCCCAGGACATCTCACCGTCCGCGCACATCCATTCGGGATGCTCCGCCGCGCCCTCCACACGGACATGTCCGCGGGTCTCGGTTTCCGTCAGGAAACAGTCGTCAGCCTTGATGCTGAAAGGCACGCCCCAGTCCACTTCGATCCGCTTCCAGCCGAAGAAGCGGTGCAGCTGCGCCGCGTCCGGGCCCCAGCTGCCGACCTTCACCATCAGGTAAGACGGCTTGATCCCGGCAGCCTTGTTTTCGGGCAGTTGGCCGAAAACGGGCTCTTCGCCCCCGGATGCAGGATTGCAGAGAAAGAATTCAATGAAAAAAGGCTTCTCTTCTCCGGTCAGGGCATCGTGTCCGGTAAAAGAATGCCACCACCAGTCATACCCTTGGTGGGCCTGTGCTCCAAAGAGCTGGCATGCATCACGTGAAATGTCGTGTTTGTTGAATCCTGTCTTTATCATAGTTCAAATATAACAAAAAAACCATTGCACTCCTCCATCCCGCCCGACTCCTCACCGGCGCCAAAACGGCATAGGGCAGCCCAAGAGTTCGGCCCGCCGTCCGCAGAAGCCTTCCCTCACCGCATCTCCCGGAAAAATGATTATATTTGAGCAAACAAAGAAACAGATATGATCAAGATGTATGTCATGCAGACCTGTCCGGATTGCGAGTATGTGGAGAAGCAGGTCGAAGGAAATCCCGATTTCGAAGTGATCGATATCGGCAGGCACGTGCATAACCTGAAACAGTTCCTGGACTTGCGCGACAGCCATCCGGCTTTCGACGAAGCCAAACGGATCGGCGACGTGGGCATCCCGTGCTATGTGCTGGAGGACGGCACCGTGACGCTTTATTCGAAGGATGTCGGCCTGGAGCCACGCCCGGAAGGATCCGGCGCCTCGTGCAGCCTTGATGGACGCGGATGCTGACGGAACGGCTCACCATCCGCGACGCCCGGCTTGAAGACGCTCCATTCCTCGCCAAATGCATCATGGCGGGGATGCATTTCTATGACTTCGAAACGGAGATTCCTCAGGAGAAAAAGATTTATGAGCGCTTAATCGAGTCCGAGCGATGTGCGGACACACTTGATTCATACGCCAATACCCGCGTTGCAGAATTTGATGGTGTTGTCGTCGGCTCCTTGCAGTCCTATCCCGGCGATATCTATCGTGATCTTCGTCGCAAAACCTTCACTGAATTCTGGCCTGAGCTAGCGGAAGAGGAGGCCACCTACGACCAGGAGACTGACCCCGGTGAATACTATTTGGATTGCGTGGCTGTCCTGCCGGCATATCGGCGCAGGGGCATTGGCCGTGCGCTCCTTCAAGACGGCATAGCCAAAGGTATCTCCCTTGGCTACAGACAGATCGCCCTCGTCGCCGATGCTGAAATGCCGCATCTGGTCCGTCTCTACGAGTCCCTCGGCTTCGTCCCCGCAGAACACCGTCACGCCTTCGGCGTCGACTTCCTGCGGATGATCTACTCAGTATAACCGCTTGATTCGACTGCTGGGAGAATCTTTCCTTCTTCCAGGAAGACTGGCAGAACAGGCAGCGCGAGATTGGCCGTAAGATCTATCTAGTGCCGTCAGGCTTTGAAGGATTCGATATCTCAAAAGATAGGGCAGTTTTCAGGCCCGAGTGGGACCAAAAGTGGGACCAAAAAGAAAAACCCGCTGAAAATCAGCGTGTTCCTGTGGTGCTGGGAAATACAAGGACAAGGAATTCCGCGGCGGCAAGGCCCTCCCATACATGACCAACCAGCAGATGAACCGCTGCCTCAAAGACCTCTGCGAGATCTGCGAATTCAATACGCCCGTCAAGATTACCCTCTACCGCAACGGAGTCCGGCACGACGACGTCTTCCCCAAGTGGTCTCAGGTTGGCACTCACACCGGCCGCAAGACCTTCATCTGCTTCGCCCTCTCCAACGGCATTGCTCCTGATGTGGTCATGAAGTTCACCGGCCACTGCGACTACAAGTCCATGCGCCCTTATATTGACATCACCGAATCAGCCAAGAAAGACGCCATCAAGAAGCTAGAGAAGATCTGGGATGCCGAATAAATCACTCAAAAATTCGTTTTCCCATAGCTCCACGTGATAATGGCCTTCCAGACCCCTGGAGGGCCATTGTTGATAACTTTTCCACCACATTCTATTACAGTCTCTTGCATACACGAGGCAAAAATTTTAATTTTGTAATCGGTATTTGACCCCAACAAACACAAAAGCTAATATGAGAATTCCGACGGCCAATTTTGGAAACGAGCCGGTGGGCGCGACGCAGCGACTCACCGCCGTGCCGGACGCCCGCAACGGAGCCACGAGGATTCTCATGGAGGTCAAATAGCCCACAGCACCCGCCAGGGGGCAGAGCCTGACACCCTCCCGAGACCTCACCGCCTCGGGAGGGCCTTTTTTCACCATTAACCAAAACCAACCAATTGAGTATCAATGAATAAGCCAAAAGAATAGGAGCATAATGTGCCAATGGATACGCTGGGAAGCATAATCGAGGGCATACGGGACTATATGAACAGATGCGTCAAATGCAGCAAGTGCAGGCAAGGAGCCTGCCCCCTGGCGGGTGCTGTGGGCTATTTGACCTCCATGAGAATCCTCGTGGCTCCGTTGCGGGCGTCCGGCACGGCGGTGAGTCGCTGCGTCGCGCCCACCGGCTCGTTTCCAAAATTGGCCGTCGGAA
>JAILDI010000076.1 GCA_024689525.1 Bacteroidales bacterium | reverse complement strand
AACATCTGAAACTATGAACCTGGACCCCCACTCTGAACAATTGCTGGAGCAGTACCGCTCAATGCTGCCCGTATATGAGCAAATGGCGGAAATAATCCCCGAAAGGCTGAAACAGTTCTTCGAGGAAGCCGGCATCATCGTGGCCTCCGTGGAGCACCGCGTCAAAACGGAGAGTTCCCTTGCCGGAAAGCTCAAGCTCAAAGGCGCGAAGTACAAGGACATCTTCGACATCACGGACATCGTTGGCCTGCGCGTCATCACCTTCTACATCGACGACGTGGACAAGGTGGCGTCGGTTCTGGAGCGCCTGTTCGAAATCGACTGGGAGAACTCCATCGACAAGAGAAAAGCCCACGAAATAGACAGTTTCGGATATCTCTCCCTGCATTATATCTGCAGGATTCCCGAATCGGCATATACCGACCCTGAGCATCCGGAGCTCAACAAGATTCGCTTCGAAGTGCAGATGAGGACGGTTCTCCAGCACGCCTGGGCCAACATGAACCACGACACAGGCTACAAGAGCGGAGTGGAGATTCCGAAGGTGTATCTTCGCAACCTCAGCCGCCTGGCCGGCATTTTGGAACTGGTGGATGACGAATTCAGCCGCATCCGCCGGGAACTTGCCGACTACAGGCGCCAGGTGCAGAAACTCGTGGCCTCCGGAAACCTGGGCGAGGTGGCGCTGGACGGCGAATCCTTCAAGAGCTACCTGGCCATCGGCCCGTTCGACAGGCTCAACCGCAAGATCGCTTCCGTGAACCAGGCGGAAATCCAGCCCGTGGATATGAGCGCATTCCTTCCCCTGTTCAAGCAGATGAGGTTCAATACCCTGGGCGACATCGAATCGCTTATAAAAGAGTATTCCGATGCGGCTTACCAGATTGCCTGCTTCCAGATAGGCCTCACCGACCTGGACATCATATCGGCCTCCATCGGCCCCCAGAACCTGTGCACGGCCTTCATCCTCAAAAACGGCGGCGGCCGGCTGGGGCTCAAAGTGATGCTGGACACCCTCAACGGGAAATCCGAAGCCAATGAGATGATGGCCGATTTCCTGGTGGAGCAGGCAAAAGACCTACCATTCATGAACCAATAGCCTATGGCAAACAAACCTACCGATACCCAGCTGCTGGACCGCGCGATAGTGTTCGCAGTGAAGGCCCACGCCGGCACTGAACGCCGCGGCAAGGGCTTCCCCTACATCGTCCACCCTATGGAGGCGGTTGCGATAGTGGCAACTATGACCTCCGACCAGGAACTCCTGGCCGCCGCGGCCCTGCACGACACCGTGGAGGACACCTCCGTAACAGTGGAGCAGCTCCGCGCCGAATTCGGCCCCAGGATAGCCTCACTGGTGGCCGATGAAAGCGACACCTTCGAGGAGGGCGTCTCCGAGGAGGAAAGCTGGCACGGCCGCAAGCAGGCCGCCATCGACCGCCTTGCAAGGGCCTCCCACGATGCCAAGATCGTGGCACTTGGAGACAAGCTTTCCAATATGAGGGCCATTGCACGGGACTATTCTGTGCAGGGCGACGCCCTCTGGGACCTCTTCCACGAGAAAAGGCGCAGCGAGCACGAATGGCACTACCGCGGCCTTGCGGACTCCCTCCGGGAACTGCAGGACACGTTCGCATTTCAGGAATTCGAAGAACTCATAAATAAAGTGTTCAATGGAAGCAATTAAGATATCCCTCAGCGATTACGTGCTTTCCGGCGGCGGAGCCAACGGCGAAAGCTACGACCACAGGAGCGACGCATCCGTGATGCTCAAGCTCTACTTCCCCGGCAAGATCCAGCAGCCTCTGGACGAGATGAAACTTGCCAGAAAGGTGTACGAGCTTGGCATCCCCACTCCGGAACCCGGCGAATACGTTGTGACGGAAGACGGCAGGTATGGCATCCGCTTCAAGAGAATCGTGGGCAAGAAGTCATACTCCCGCGCCACCGCCGACAATCCGGAGAAGATTCAGCAGTATGCGTCCGAGTTTGCCCAGATGTGCCTCAAGCTGCATTCCACCAGGGTTAATCCGGCCGAATTCGAGAATGTCAAGGACAGGTACTACAGGCTCCTGGCGGAGAATCCTTTCTTCACATCGGCCGAAAAGGATAAGATCGGCAAGTTCATTGCCGACACTCCGGACGAGTTCACCGCCATCCACGGGGATCTCCAGTACAGCAACGCCATCTTCGTGGGCGATGACAAATACTTCATCGACCTTGGGGATTTCTGCTACGGCAATCATCTGTTCGATGTGGCGATGGTTTACCTGTGCTGCTGCCTGAGCAATGAGGAGTTCATCAAGGAGACCTTCCATATGCCCAAGTCGCTTTCCACGCGCTTCTGGCAGGAATTCGCCCCGCTGTATTTCGGAGCCGACAGGCCGCTGAAGAGCATCGAAGAGGAAATCGGCCCTTATGCCGGCCTCAAGACTCTCATTATCGAACGCGACACCAAATGTCCGATGCCGGAATTCCGCGCGGAGCTTAAAGGCATACTATGAAAAACCGTAAAGGAAACCGCAAGGCTTTTCTGCTGGTGATTGTGGCCGCCCTCACCCTGGAGGTCACGGCGCTGGTGCAGTTCCTGTTCTCCCAGGAAGGTATGCGCAAAGAGGCCAGCCTGAGAGCGGAAAGCTACTTGGAGGCCACCAGAAACGAGATAATGGACATCGTGGACCAGACGGAAGCCGCCGTAAGGAACAGCGTCTGGATAGCCCAGTGGTGCCTGAACGTACCGGACAGCCTGAGCCGGGTTTGCCAGAGAATCGTGGAGGACAATCCCGTGGTCGCGGGCTCGACCGTAGCCCTTGTGCCCGGCTATCTGCCCAAGAAACCGCTGTTCTCCCCTTATGTCTGCCGGGACGATGAGGGCAACATCCAAAGGCTGTCGCTGGCAACCGAGGAGTACGATTATCCGTCGCAGGAATGGTTCGTTGAGCCTCTGAAAATCGATTCCGGCTATTGGTCGGAGCCATATGTCGATGAAGGCGGCGGCAACATCCTGATGACGACATATTCCCAGCCCATCCACGATGCCTCCGGACGCCAGGCCGCCGTCCTCACGGCCGATATCTCCCTGGTGTGGCTGGAAGAACTGGTGGGCAAGATCAATGTCTATCCCAATGCATATTGCCTTGTGGACAGCCGCAAGGGCAATGCAATCATAGGAAAGCCCGAGGTCGAAGAAAACGACTTCCAGAAGAAATACACATACGACACCGTTGTGGAGCGCACTGGCTGGTCGATTTCGATCGTAGTTCCGGCCAACGACATTTTCGGAGAGCTTCGCCGGGTGGGCACGCTGGTGATGATCCTTCAGGTGCTGGGCCTCCTTATGCTCATCTTCATCATCCAGTCGTTCATCAGGGGCCAGAATCAGTTCCAGGCCCTGAACGAGAAGCGCGAGCGTATGGAGAGCGAGCTGCACATCGCCAGCGGCATCCAGATGTCGATGGTGCCCAAGATGTTCCCCCCGTTCCCTGACAGGAACGACCTGGATATGGCGGCCGACCTGATTCCCGCCAAGGAAGTGGGCGGCGACCTGTACGACTATTTCGTCCGTGACGGGAAACTCTTCTTCTGCATAGGCGATGTGAGCGGAAAGGGCATCCCGGCATCGCTGGTGATGGCCGTAACAAGGACCACTTTCAGGAATCTGTCGGCCCAGGAAGACAGCCCCGGCGTCATTGTAAGGTCGATGAACGACAATCTCTCGTCGATGAACCAGAGCAATATGTTCGTAACCTTCTTCTGCGGCGTGCTGGACCTGAAGAACGGACATCTGCTATACTGCAACGCGGGGCACAACCCTCCCGTGATCCTCACCGACGCCAAACGGATACTCCCCGTGGAGCCCAACCTGCCGCTGGGCGTCATCGGCGGAATGGAATTCAAGGAACAAGAAATCGACTTCCGTTACGACGATGCGCTGTTCCTGTACACCGACGGCCTCACGGAAGCGGAGAACGGGGAGCACGAACTCTTCGGCGAGCAGCGTATGATTGATACCCTCCACGGACGCAAGGGCGCATACGCCCACCTGCAGAGAATGGAGAAGATGGTGGAGGAATTCGTGGGCGATGCCCAGCAGAGCGACGACCTCACAATGCTTTTCATCCACTATCTTGGCAAGGAGCCGGACAACCACAGGCTTAACCTGATCATGCACAATGACATCAATCAGGTTTCCCGCCTGGAAGGCTGGCTGGAGGCCATATCGGCAAAACTCGATTTCGACCCGGCACTCATCCCCAGCCTGAATCTGGC
>JAILDI010000012.1 GCA_024689525.1 Bacteroidales bacterium | reverse complement strand
CCAGCTGCGTTTTGCCCATTTGCCCGTAGACATTGGACCGAATCAGGTTGGCCGTAGTCTCCGAGAACACGCCAGCCCGTTCCGCACTGTCTACCCGCGCCAATACTTGTTCCGGGTTCGAGAATAATTGATCCTGGAGTTTGAGTTTCAGCTGGTTTGCCTCCTCGCTGCGGTCCGGCTTTGAGCAATTCACATGTAGTGGCAGAACTGCTATAACGACTGCCAACAGAATAGTATATAGGCGTTTTCTCATGATAATCACTAAAACCGCGCAAAGTTAGCGCAGAATATTTTTTTAGACAGTTCTTTATTACCAGATAGATTCTCCACGTATTGCAAATATAGCGGCTCTGAAATTTGATAGAATGAATCCAATACACTTTGAGGTGGAATAGTGGAATAATAGCCAAGAACTTATCGTAATCATTGCCTCTGGCAAGTTCGGATTACAGCTTTCTGACAACTTTGCACGGATTGCCTACTGCCACAACATTAGCAGGGATATCCTTGGTGACGACGGAACCCGCTCCAATGGTGGTATTATCTCCGATCGTCACGCCCGGAAGGATGGTCACGCTGCCGCCAATCCACACATTGTCGCCGATGGTCACGGGCTCGGCCCACTCCTTCCGGCTATTACGTTCCACCGGATCCGTGCTGTGGCAAGCCGTGTAGATACTTACGTTAGGACCGATAAAACAGTCATCTCCGATGGTTACCGGGGCCTCGTCCAACACCGTGAAATTGAAGTTTGCAAAGAAGCGTTTGCCCACCCTGATTTGTTTGCCATAATCGCAGTAGAACGGCTGGTTGATACAGATATGGTCGTCACCGATGTGCCCCAGCAGGTTCTTCAGGGTGGAGAACAGCTCATCTGTCTGCGAAGGCATTAAGGCGTTGTATCTGTGAATCATTTCCTTGGTGGCATTCAACTCTCTCAATAGCTGTACATCAACCGCTGAATAGGGGAGTCCAGATTGCATCAGTTCCTTTTCTGTCATAGTTCAAATCCCGATTGTTTTAACAGTCAAAGGTAAGGTTTTTTCCTGAATCTTTCCTTAACGTGCCTTCGCCGACGCCCTTATTCTTGACCACGTTTTGACCATATTATTCATTTTGACTCTCGATAAAGGCTGCAATTGCCTTATATGATCGGCAATTTTTGCGAATAACATTGTTTACGTGTATCCCCAAAATTTGGTCACTTTTGGTCTGTCAGTGATAAAACAAGAATCCCACGTAGACGCGGGGGCCATGTGGAAGGATCCTTGACTGGCTCAGAGCACATAGATAGTCCAGCTTGAGGGTCAAGTGCATCGGACCGGAAACAATGAAATCGCATCCCACAAAAGGGTCTATAGCCATAAAGCCTTGCTTATGATAACGGGTTCCGTCTATGGGGGCCCAATCCGATGACGGTGTCTCCATCATCAATAGGCTCGTCATCGACCCGCCGCCCAGAGTTACTCCGGCATAAGGCTGGAATCGGCCTATGACCATATAAACATCGGCCAGAAGGCCGCCCCATCCATACTTAAGGTAACTGCCATTCCTCAGCTGGGCCAGAGTGGACACATAACCTTCGCTACCGACACGGAAATGCTCCCCAAGATGAAGCCGGATAACACCACCAATCCCCAGTGGAGCGCCTTTTGCCTGATAGTTTATCGCATCCAACGTACCGGAAAGATATCCGCTGTGAACCATCATCCCCCCGTCAAAACCGCGAATAATCTTCTTCTGCTGTGCCACAGCAGTCACTGTAAGCAGCAGGAAGAGTGAAGCCGTAATCAACCCTCTCATACTTGTAATTTGTGTAAAATAAAACGACAGGCGGCAAATATCAGCATCGGGCCGAGCCCGGAATAGAAAGAAGCCGTGAATGCCGGAGGAATTCCAGGAACGAACCTGAGTGTAATGCCCAGACAGGTCATAAAAACAATCAGTATCCATCCCCGAAGCGGAAAAGTTTGCCATATTGAAGTCTTTTCCGGAAGGGAGGATATACGCTTGGAGTACCTGTCGACAATGCGCTTGAACATAAAAAAGAAACCGACCAGTACGCCCGCAGTAATGAGCAGCAGCCACCAAAGATTGGTTATGGGCATAGTGGCGTACGACCGAATGCCCTTAATTGTGATGATTATTCCGGGGATGCCCCAGAGAGCCGCTGCGATGCAGTATAGGTGTTTATTGTTCATACCGTGCTATTTATGGCAGCAAAGTTCGGCATAATGAACAAGATTTTTTAGGACGGACAAGGGGTTGATATAGGATTATCTATGCATCTTTCCTATACTATACCAGCCTTTGCCGGCGCCTGGGCACTGGGTCACCTTTTTCTTCCTGACCAAAGAACCGGGAGACCGATAAACAGGTATTTAGTCGATTAGTGTGATGAGTAATGAATGTGCAGTCTATCTGCAGATGTTCAACGAACAGCCTCAGTTCTTCAAGCATCTCTTTCTCGGAAAGTGGATCGAATTCTCCCCGCTGTGCTTCCTCCAGCAGCGGCGTTCCCGGGAACCAACCACTTTACATGGTCTATTTTCTGTTATACCCCAAAAAGAATACCCTGGAGCACTTTTACGTCCGGCTATTTTACCAAACAGTATAAAACCTTTTGGTAAAACGTGGAATTGGATTTCAGCAACAAGTCGGGAAGACCATTACTTAATACTTTCCGATATAATTGCTGAACCTGTTCCAACCTGCCGCATTTCGATAATCGCTTACATTTGCCATCGGGACGGTCACGGGAATGTCGGCGGGTATTCCATCAAAAGTATCAGCGAAGCACACAGGCGGCGTAGCCGTCATACTGGAGATGGATTCGACTGCGAAACATCCTGAAAAAGCCCGTGCTCCCATTTCTTGCATGGAGCTGTCAATCTTGATGGACCGGGCCGAGGCGCACCCCTCGAACGCGCTGGCGCCCACACGCATGATGGTTGACGGGAGACCTATCTCCTTCAGGCTGGTGCATCCGTTGCACAGTTCATCCGGAATCTCTGTGATGGTGGGCGTGAATGCGAGTTCTTCCAGAGAAGCGCAGCCCCGGAAGGCTCCCTTCCCCAATTCGGAGATGGAAGCCTCCAGGGAGAAGGCTTTCAGCCCGGAACACCCGTCAAAGGCATATTCTCCAATGACGGAAAGCGGCTGCGGGGTGTTTATGGTCTGAAGGGATGTGCAACCGGCAAACGCCTCATTTTCAATCTGCGAGAGCGTCTTGGGAAGAGTGACGGATGTGATACCCGTGTAATCGAAGAAAGCTCGCTGTCCGATTTGAGTGACGGTGTAGGTTACTCCATCGTATTCGGCCGTGGTAGGAAGAGTTATGTCTCCTTTCACTGCAGAAGGGACAGAGACCGGTGTCAGGCGGACAAAGGGTATCTTGGATACGATGACTTCGAAGTTGTACTCCACTCCCCCGACGGTTTGGTTGAAACTGTCCCCGCTATTCAGCTTGGAACAGGACGTAACGGCCGCGATGAGCGCAAAAAGGAGGGTCGATATCTTTGCTTTCATAGTCAAATGGTTTTTTTCCAATTACAAAGGTACAGACCAAACTTGCAAGAAGAAAGGTCGGTTTTCTATATTAATTGGAGCATTTTCTACTTTTTTAGTGTATTAATGCGAATTATTGTATATTTACTAGCAAATTCGACACTCGATGATTGACTTTTCGGAAATACTGCATCAAGACATCCGGAACCCGGAGTCGGTTACGGCGGCTGCAGATGAGTTATTTATCCTGGACAATCCCCGGTTCTACCTTTCCGGGCGCTTCCCCTACAAGAACGACTGGCTCGTCGCCACTTTATGTGAATCCGGCTCGGCCAGCGGGATCATCAATCTGCGTGAATACCGGGTGGAGAAAGGCGGTTTTATCATTATACTCCCGGGACAGGTCATCGTCCAGAGTTCCCTGAGCGACGATTTCAAAGGCAGGATCCTGCTCATGTCGCGTCGGTTCATCGAGTCCCTGGACATCGGCCGGACGCTCACCCTGACGGCGACCATCGAGAACAGGCCCTATTACCAATTGAAGGAGGATGTCATTGAACTAACGCAGGCGTACACGGCATCCTGCAAGGCCATGATTCATAGTTCCGGGAGCGGTTCTGTCGTCTGGGACAGCCTGCGTCTCCTCACGAGGGCATTCTTCCTGAGTGCGAGCCCGATGCTTTCCCAACAGCAGGGAGTGGGGTCGGTTGGCCCCTACGGGAGGTTGACGGAGTATTTCCTGACGCTGGTGGAACAGGAATACCGGAATCACAGGGAACTGGACTATTACGCCCGGAGGCTGAACCGTAATGCCAAATACCTGTCACGGCACATCAAAGAAGAGACGGGGCAAACGGCTACGGAATGGATTGACAAATGCGTCATCCTGGACGCAGAAGCGCAACTCCTCTCCTCCAAGCGGACCATCCTGGAGATCAGTGAATCGCTGGGGTTCTCCTCCCAGTCCTTCTTCGGGAAGTACTTCAAACGGGTGAAAGGC
>JAILDI010000118.1 GCA_024689525.1 Bacteroidales bacterium | reverse complement strand
AAACGACGCCATCGGCCTAACCGCAGTAGAAGAACTTCTTCACCAGGTGCTTCATTAAAGCTTTATCCCTGCGCGCCTCCTCGTGGAGGTGAGCGTCATTATGCTCGCGCAGCGCATGGAGTACGCCGTCTATCATACGGGGCTGGAACACTCCTGCCGATTCGTAAACGGCGCGGGCGGCCTCCAGGCAGTCGGCCGACTCTGCGCAGCAGGTGGGAAGTGCGTCCAGAGACTTCAGGCGGGCTGCATTCTCCGGCTTGTGGATGTCCATGTCCACGTATTTTGCATCGGCGATTGCCAGGGCTTCCGCGGGATCCATCTCAAGGCCTATTCGCGCCGCAACGCACAAACCGGCCATAAGCTGGTAGATGTCGGCCGAGCAGTCCGGGCTGCGCATCTCGAAGGTCTGCTTTGCGTGGGCGTCCTGCTGGACGGGTTTTTCAGCGGGATTCACGCTGGCGGCCATATCCTTGCCGGTGGACCAGCCAAGGGGCACGCGCACGAGTGCGGAGCGGTTGCAGTCGCCCCAGCACACATTTGTGGGAGCCTCCTGATGGGGCACCAGGCGGAAGTATGAAGTGGGATTCTTGTTGCCGAAGGCCGTGATGGACGGAGCCATCTGCATAAGGCCTGCGATGGCCCTGCGCGCCTCGTCGGACAGTTTGCCGCCATCCTTCAGGGTTACGTTCTTGCCGTCCTTCATCAGACGCATATGGATGTGCATACCGGAACCGGCCTTGCCCGTTGTGATCTTGGGCGCGAAGGAAACGTCGATCCCCTGCTGGTAGGCCACGTTGCGGATAATCCATTTCGCCAGAAGGAGCTGGTCGGCCGCAGTGTCAACGGGGCAGGGGAGGAATTCGATTTCCTGCTGTTCGTACACCTTGCCGTCCAGGGTGAAGTTGCCCACCTCGCCGTGACCGTACTTGATCTGGCCGCCTGTGCGGGCGATGTAGTCCATACAGGTGCGGCGGAAATCGTTCAGCTTGGCGAAAGGCTCAGTCTCGTGATATCCTTTCTGGTCCGATGCCGGGAAAAGCGGGCTCTCCGGGGCGATGACATAGTATTCCAGTTCTCCCATAGCCTCGAACTGCAGGCCCGTGGACTCCTCGAACACCCTTTCCGCCCTGATGAGCGTGGCGTGCGGGGCGCAGGAGAAAGGCTCTCCGTTATTCATAAGGAAACTGCACAGGAAGCACAGTGTGGGGATGGGATTGAACGGGTCGATGAAAGCGGTACGATACCGCGGAATGACGTACAGGTCGCTGTTGCCGGCTTCCACGAAGGAGGGGAAGAGGGACGATCCGTCCACGCGCTCACCGCTGGTGAGGACAGTCTCCGCGTAAGCGAGAGAGTTTACCGTAAAGTTGAGGGTTTTCACGCGTCCGTCTTCAGCCGGATACATAAAGTCGATCATCCTGATGCCTTTGGCCTGGATGAAATGAAGAAGGTCTTCTCTGGTGAATTCCACCGGACGTTTGCCGATGAAAGCTACAACCTCATTGGGATTGAGGACTAGTGTCTTATCCATTATACAATGAAATAATTATGCGGTTTCGTATGCAAAACTAAGAAAAATTCCCTATCTTTGCAAGCACAAGCGGAATTAGCTCAGTTGGTAGAGCGGCGGCTTCCCAAGCCGCAGGTCACGAGTTCGAACCTCGCATTCCGCTCCCTTTTTCGAACCACCGCTGCGCTTGCGCGGCGGCTTTTTCTTTTATCTCCGGAGTGACGTTCTTGGCCACGCTGTAGATGCACCAGGCCAGCGCTGCAAGGTCGTCGGAATAGCCCACCACGGGCATAATGTCCGGAATCAGATCTGCCGGGAAGATGAAATATCCCAGTGCGCCGATGATCTTGGCCTTGTCGGCCATCTTGGTTCTGCTGGACTGGAGCACGTAATAAAGCAGCAGAACGTAGTACACTACCTTCTTTCCGGCCTTGCGGGCTGATGCCAGCAGCTTGCTGCCCAGCGCTTCCTTATTATAATAAGGGCTGTATTTTGCCAGTTTGTTCTCGTCCATGCTGCAAATATAACAATAAACAATTAACTTTGCACCCCAAACTGACATATTGGCAGATATGGGCCGATGGCAGGCATTTTGTTTGCCAAGTGCCGGCAAAAATTCTATTGACATGGCAGAGAAGAAGAAAAAAGATAATGCCCAGCCTGCGGAAAAGAAGGTTTCTGCAGAACTTGACGAGGCCAAAAAGGCCCTGGAAGAGAAAGAGAAGGCCCTGGCCGATTCTAAGGCCGATTACCTCCGCTTGATGGCGGAATTCGACACCTTCCGCCGCCGCACGGCGGAGGAGAAGCTGGCACTTGTGTCCAGCGCATCGGCCGATACCATAAAGGGTCTGCTTCCCATCCTGGACGACTGTGAGATTGCGCTCGCCCAGCTGGAGAAGAGTACCGACAGCGAGGCTGCCAAGGAAGGCACAAAGCTGATTTTCAATAAACTCACCGCATATCTGAAAGGCAAGGGGCTGGAGAAGATCGAGGCCAAGGACAAGGAGTTCGACACCGAGTTCCACGAGGCCGTGACCACGTTCCCCGCACCGTCGGAGGATATGAAAGGCAAGGTGATAGACGTCGTTCAGACGGGCTATACCCTGGGCGACAAAGTGCTCAGGTATGCAAAAGTCGTTGTAGGAGCATAATACGATGGCACAGAAAAGAGACTACTACGAGGTCCTGGGCGTACAGAAGACGTCATCGGCCGATGAAATAAAGAGCGCCTACCGCAAGCTGGCGCTCAAATGGCATCCTGACAGGTGGGTGAACGGCACCGATGCGGAGAAGAAGGAGGCCGAGGAACGCTTCAAGGAGGCGGCGGAGGCCTACTCCGTGCTCAGCGACCCGGACAAGAAGGCGCGCTACGACCAGTTCGGCTTCGCCGGCGACCAGATGGGCGGCGGAGCAGGCGGCTTCGACTTCGGCGGGTTCGACCTGAACGAGATACTCCGCAACGTGTTCGGCGGGAGCTTCAGCTTTGGTGGCGGCGGTGGATTCAGCGATTTCTTCGGCGGCGGTGGCAGCTCACAGAGCGGCCAGCGTGTATTCCGCGGACGGGACATCCGCACCAGCGTGAAGCTTACGCTTGAGGAGATTGCAAACGGATGCGAGAAGGAAGTAACCATCGAGCGCAACCGTCCCTGCCAGGAATGCGGCGGAAAAGGCACAAAGAATTCATCCGACATAAAAACCTGCCCCACTTGTCACGGACAGGGCCAGGTGCGTCAGGCAATGCGCGGGCTCTTCGGTATGACCAGCTACACTATCTCCACCTGTCCCCAGTGCGGCGGCACCGGAAAGGTGGTGAGCAATCCCTGCCGCAGGTGCGGCGGTACCGGTCTGGAGAGGCGCAGGGAAACCGTACGCGTGCGCATACCCGCGGGTGTTGAAGAAGGTATGCAGATCACGGTTCCCCGCGAGGGTCACGCAGGCCAGCAGGGCGGAGTGAACGGAGACCTCCTTGTGGTTGTCCACGAAACTCCCCACGCAGAACTCAAGCGCGATGGCAACAACCTGTTCTACACGAAGATCATCTCCATGCCGGATGCTGTCCTTGGCTGCGAAGTAACAATCCCCACCCTTACGGGAACTGTCCGCCAAAAACTGGATCCCGGCACGCAGAGCGGTACGGTCATTCGTCTTAGGGGCAGGGGACTACCCTCGGTCCAGGGCTACGGCCGCGGTACGGGTGACCTGTACGTGAAAATCCTTGTCTGGATGCCCCACAAGCTGTCCCGTAGCGAGAAAGAGGCCCTCGAGGCAATGCGCTCCAGCAGCACGTTCACGCCTTCTCCCAACAGGGACGACAATGCCATTTTCGAAAAAGAGAAAAATATTTTCTAATTATTTTTGGTGATTGAAAAAAAATTTCTACCTTTGCAGTCCCAAAAACGACGCAACCTCTCGCACAGGAGTTTAGAATGCGATGTTGCCACTAATTAGGAGATATTAAAATGGATTTGATTAAAATAGCAGAGCAGGCTTTCCAGACAGGAAAAGCAGCCGAATTCCCGGAGTTCAAGGCCGGTGACACCATCACCGTTACCTACCGGATTAAAGAAGGCGACAAAGAGAGGCTTCAGAAGTTCCGCGGTGTCGTCATCCAGATGAAAGGCCAGGATCCCTTCACCAGGACTTTTACGGTTCGCAAGGTTTCCAGCGGCATTGGTGTGGAAAGGATTTTCCCCATGCAGAGCCCCTTCATCGACAGCATCGAGGTGAACAAGTACGGCAAGGTCCGCAGGGCCCGCATCTTCTACCTCCGCAACCTCACCGGTAAGAAGGCACGCATCCGCGAGAAAGTCTACGTTGCTGAAAAATAAAAAGGTGACCGAAAGGCCCCTTTGTACGGCTCCTTAGCTCAATTGAATAGAGCATTTGACTACGGATCAAAAGGTTACAGGTTTGAGTCCTGTAGGAGTCACTTCAAAACCCCATTAGAGCACATTCTAATGGGGTTTTTCATATACATTGCACAACGTTTGCACAACGAACCATTCAATCATTCTCTTCCAATTGAAAGATAGAGTCTGTAGACTTTTCGAAATATCGGGCAATTTTCAGTGCCAGCACCGTGGAAGGGACATACTTTCCGGACTCAATGGAATTGATGGTGTTCCGGCTCACGCCAATAGCATCGGCCAGCTGCTGCTGGGTGATGTCTTTGATGGCTCTTTCTACTCTGACAGTGTTTTTCATAGATCTTACTGTTTTTGGGATTTCCAGAGCATCCACTTGAACGGCCCATAATACAGGACGAAGAGAAGAAGCGGAAGGAAAATCAGGAATGCTTCGCTCAGGTAGAGTTCGAGATCTTCCGGGAAACTCGGAAAGAGGGTTGCGAATCTCAGTTCCAGGAACAGACTCATGATCAGGAAAAGAACGAAAAATACATAAGCCGCACGCCCGATGGACTTCAGGCGAAGGCCGGAAATCATTTCATCTTCCACCTTCTCTTTCGACAGGCAGATGAGGAAGATCGACACGATAAAGATAATGTGAGACGCCTTTGCGAAATGCCAGGCCACATCGATGTTGTGGACGAACAGCGCATTTGCGAGCTCCACGATAACGAAGAGAATCAAAAGGCACCAGCCAATCTTTTGGCAGGTATGCGGCATGAGGATACTTTTGTGATTCATGTTAAACGCATGTTAAGTTTTCTTGTTGCAAAGATAAGTATATTTTTCATAATGACAAATAAACTTTGCAAATCTTAAGAAGTTGTGAACAATTAAATCACTGCTTTATTGTGCTGCCAATATAGCAAAAGCGATGATTCCAGCGGAATAAAGCTACATTCTTCGGTCATATTTAATATTGAAAGTGCACTATAATCTGCGGAATTTATGATATTTTTGAAAATTCCGCAGATTATACAATACTTTTTATTATCTTTGCAAGGTAAATAAAACTTGCAAAAATGATTATCGGCAGAGTAGAAGAAAAGAAGAAAATGCTCAAGGCAAACGACTCTGAGTATTCGCAGTTTGTAACCGTTTACGGGCGCAGGCGCGTTGGAAAGACCTTCTTTGTCCGGGAAACGTTCAATTATAAATTCACCTTCGAACATGCCGGCCTGGCAAAGGCGGGTATGAAGGAACAGTTGGCAGCGTGGCAAACTTCCATGAAGTTTCACGGATATGATACAGTCAAGCCCAAAACCTGGCTCGATGCCTTTAATCAACTGAAGGAATTGATTATTGCATCCCCAAAGAAAAAGAAAGTCATCTTCATCGATGAGATGCCATGGATGGATACACCCAAGTCCGGTTTTATTTCAGCGCTTGAGTTTTTCTGGAATGGTTGGGCCTCTGCCAGGAAGGATATTACATTGATAGTCTGCGGTTCAGCCACCTCGTGGATTATCAACAAGATTATACGGAATAAAGCAGGCCTCCATGGTAGAGTAACCACAAAAATCAGGATTAATCCTTTCACACTTGCGGAATGTGAGAAGTTTGCTACTCATTACAAACTTGGGATGAACCGCAGGCAGTTGACCGAGTGCTCAATGGTTATGGGGGGAATTCCCTATTACTGGTCACTCCTGGATCGCGAAAAGAGCCTCGCTCAGAACATAGATGATCTCTTCTTTCAAGAGAATGGTGAATTGCATAACGAATTCAATGAACTCTATCGGTCCTTATTCAAGAATCCGGAACCATACATTAAAGTAATTGAGCAATTGGGGGCCAGGAAAGTTGGAATGACCAGAGAAGAACTGATTTCTTCCGGTATCAAAGACAATGGCAAATTAACAGAATTGCTTGCGGATCTGGAGCAATGTGGCTTTATCCGAAAGTACGCCGCTTACGGATATTCCTCTCACAAGGCTATTTTTCAATTAATTGATCCATACACTCTATTCTATTACAAGTTCATTCTTGCCAATGACAGGAAAGACGAACGCTTTTGGTCGCACAGTCAGAATCAGCCAACCTATAATAACTGGTGCGGTCTTGCGTTTGAACGCATTTGTCTGTTGCATGTAAACCAGATAAAGCAGGCGTTGGGTATTACCGGTGTTATCAGCGGAGTATGCGGATGGCAGGCTTTAGGAAAAGGAGGGAATAAAGGTGCCCAGATAGACCTCATCATCGACAGGAATGATGACATTGTTGATTTGTGCGAAATCAAGTATTCCAGAGAGCCATATATAGTAACGTCAGAGTACTATGATATAGTTCTCAATAAGACTCTCCGCTTTAAAGAGGATACCAAATCGACGAAGTCCATTCATCAGATACTCATCAGCGCAAATGGTGTAAAGCGAAATGCTTATTCCGACGAATTCCAAAAGATAATCACGCTGGATTCCCTCTTCGAGCCTTATATTCAGATATAGTTATAATCTGCGGTTTTTACTGTTTTTTGCCGAATTCCGCAGATTATAAGAAGTGACTATTCTCTTCGCGGACGATAGAAATCGGCTGAGATTCAATATGACTGACAATAAATGTCTGTAGGAGTCACCAGAAAAAATCGCTAAGTTGCTGAAAAATAAGCACTTAGCGATTTTCTTTTACAAGTTGCACCACATTTGCACCACCGATTTTTTCGGGAGGGGCTTTTTTTGACCCCTGGACCGTCTGGGAGAAGGTCCCACGGGAGACGAAGGACTACCTCCCGTCGCTTCTTGCGGTGGGGTATCTCAGGAGCATCCGATGAGACGCAGGTGGTACTCCTTCGAGGGGCTCTCCCCGGAGCAGAAAAAGACCAAGGCAAGGAGAGGCGTTCTCCTTGCCCTG
>JAILDI010000216.1 GCA_024689525.1 Bacteroidales bacterium | reverse complement strand
ATAGCCGACGCAGAGGGCGGCGTTGAAGTTCTGGTCGTAGGTGAGGGAGCGGAGCGTGGGGCCGTCCTTTTCTACGTCCAGGACTTTTTCGTAGGTGTATTCACCAAGCAGGTAGAAGTCCAGGGAGTGCTGCTTGCTTATCTTCCATTCCGTGCCCAGGGTGCCGCGGACGCGGTTGAAGTATGCATCGTTATATCCCGTGAATGTGTAATTGGTATACTTTCCCGTGGCGGTATTGTACGTGGCCGAGCAGGTGGGGTCGTTGAACACGTTCCTCACTTCCACGGCTCCGTAGGGAGTCCAGTCGTCAAGGCCCTTGTAGGACACTTTGATACGGCTTTTCAGAGCAAGTGAATAGGGGTTGTGCTCGTAGGTGTTGTTGTAGTCCCTATATGTCAGCTGCAGCTTCTCCTTCAGCGAGAAGCGCCAGTCGCCAGCGCGGAGCGTGGCCGTGCCATCGACATAAAAACGATGCCTGTCCTTCCATTCCCCGGCGGAGTTCATTTTCTCGATGAAGGTATATCCGCCGCCAACCTTGAAGTGATTGTTGAACTTGTATGTAACTCCGAGGCCGGCTTCCCATCGGCCCAGGGATGAGAAATTGTCGACAAACCGGACCTCGGTATCCGCCACCAGATGGAGCCCCTTCATGAGCTTTTTGTCCACGGAGGCGCTGAGCCTGGCCCCGAAATCGGTCTCCAGGTCGTTCACCGTGCCCTGCGCCCAGGCCATAGCCGGGAACAGCAAGGCAACTATCAGTAATGCCCTTCTCATTGCTCCAGAAAATCTTTGGCACGGGTTATCGTGTCGATGGAGCCCGTCTGATCCTTGTCCAGCGTATAGTAAATCTTGATGAACGCGGAATCCTTGAGGAAATCCACGTGGCCAACCTCCAGGTTGTTCACCTTCACGCCAACGCGCTTTTCGATATCGGCAATGAGCTCCTGACGGCGCTCCGGAACGATAAGGTCGATGCGGTCGTATTGGATGAGCTTGGTGGATGTGTGCTTGAGGATCTTGCCGGCCTCCAGAATCCAGATAAGGAACACCACCAGGGCGTTGGAAATGGCCATCACAAGCACGGCTCCCACGGAAATCTCGTAATGGGGATTGTCCGTCACCGAGCCCACAACCTTGTACACGGGAGCCAGGCCGTTCATCGCAGCCAGGGCAATGATGACGAACAGGTACGTCATCTCCCTGATGGGCACGGTTTCCGTGCGGTAGCGTATTACCCCGAAGATGGCAAACAGTCCCAGGGTGAGTCCCACGCCCACTTCCACGTTGCCCATTATGTACAAGAGCATCAGCATTGCCGTGGAGAACACCATGAACGTGAAATAGTAGTCGCGGCGACGGCTCTTCCTGTAATAGAAGAACTGAACCAGGATCCAGCAGACCAGCAGGTTGATGAAGAATCGGATGCCCAGCTCCGTGAGGGACTGCGCCGTTGTCATCGTCGCTTCCGAGATGAACTGCGGGATGTCGGTTACGTCATCGACCATGGGAATCTCGCCGATGTCTTGCATTGTAATCATATTACCTTTATTTTATTGTTTATTGTCTTTTCTATGGCGCGGACCTTCACTTTGAAGCGGTTGCTCTTGACGGCGCGGTCAGTGAGAGTGACTGCGATGCAGTACTTGCTCACGCGCATGGGTTTCACCCTGTGATCCAGCAGGATGCCTTTCATCCGGCTGGCGGCGTGGCCGTCCTGCTTGAGTTCGATGATGACGGCGTTCTCCAGCGAGGCCTTTTTGTGAGTGCGGAAGTTTGTGAATCTTAGCGCCGTATCGATGGTGAGCCGTTCCGTCTTGTCCGGATTCACCAGAGTGATGCGGTCGAACTCGGTGGAGAGCACCGGCGACAGCATATCCACGGTGAATGCGGAATGCCGGGCCAGGTATTCCGTGGCGTTGGCATCGGCCTGGAAATTTTCCATTTCGTTGAGTGGAATGGACGTGCGCTTCTTTTTGGTTCGCCCGTGGTTGTTCTTCCGCTTTATCTCCAGGAAGGCGTCGCCGGAATTCACATACACGCGGGTGCGCACTTTCTGGCGAACCAGCCTGCGGTTGTGATGATCCAGGAACATCTTCAGTTCAGGCGTGTCGTAATAAATCGAATTATAGGGGCTGATTTTTGTGCCCTCCGCCACCAGCGCACGGTATCCGGCCTTTTGGGCATCGGCCAGAAGCCTCACCAGCGTCTGCTCGTCGGTGAGGTATTTTGTGTCGATGCGGTTCAGCAGCTTCACCCCGTCCATCTCCTCGAGGGTGATGGGCTCCATCGACTTAACTGCCTGGTCGATACCGTTCATATCAGGCGAAGATAGTGACTCTTTGCGAGAACACCAAAAAAAGAACCAGCGTGCGACCTGGGCTATTTCCCGGTGATGGTGAGGCGGTTCATGTCGAAGCGGCCGCTGCCGGTGTCGGAGATGTTCACGATGGCGCGGGCCGAGCCGCTGAGGATTGCGTCGCCGCTGCCGGAGAGTTTCGCGTCGATAGTTCCTGCATCACTGCACTCCAGCACGCAGTCGCCGCTGCCGCTAAGGGTGATGGTGATTTCTTCCGCCGTCACGCCCCTCGACTCCAGGTCCCCGCTACCGGAGCTCTTGAACGAGGCCAATGTCGCGATTATCGACTTGATCTCCGCATCGCCGCTGCCACTTGTGGATGCGGCGAAATCGACACACTGAATTGCGCCTGCCGCATCGAAGTCCCCGCTGCCGCTGAGCTTCAAGGAGAAGTCGCCATCGACCTGAAGAGGGCCGGTTATCTGGAAATCCCCGGAGCCGGAAAGCTTCACCATGCTCAGCGCCGGAGAGTTCACGGCGAGGAAGGTCTTTGTCTTGGGGCAGATGATCGGGGCCGGCTTGTTCCTGACCTCAAGCAAGCCATCCTCCACCTCGATTATGAAGTACTCAGTGAGGTTCTCGTCGCAGGTGAGCGTGATGCTCTGCTCACCCGGCGTCTGGGTGTAATATACGTCAATAAAGCTGGGCACCGAAATGGCGTTGAACTCCCCAGCCTCAATCTGCGTTTCCACGGAAACCCCGTTCCCGATCAACGCCTTGGCTACCCACTCGCGGCCGCCATTGGCTATCCACTGGCAGCCGCTTACGGCTACCGCCGCCATCACGGCCATTGCGGCCAGGGCCGCCATTGCAATATGAGTACTCTTTTTCATAATTCGCTTCGTTTTCTCCCACAAAGATACTCTTTTTTCCCGGAAAGGGGGTTAGTGTGCGGGAAGGATATGTCTCCCCGGCCCATTGCTCTTGGCCCCATGTGCCGGATATCCACGAAAACTGCATTCTACGCCATTCCGCCTGGATATCCGGCAACGATTTTGGCCATTTTACCCGTTTTTCCTGCCGGATATCCACAAAAACGCCCTTCCAGCCCCTTCTGACTGGATATCCGGTCAAAGGAACTATTC
>JAILDI010000142.1 GCA_024689525.1 Bacteroidales bacterium | reverse complement strand
GGATGGTGATGCGCCCTTCTGCGGGGCGAAAACGCGCGCCGCGCCACGGGGCCCGAGGAAGGGATTGTCCACATCGCAGAGCAGCTCAACCGAGGCCCCGGCCATTGCCTCGCGCAATCCGGGTACCGAAAGCATCCCTGCTCCGCCGTCGCAGGTTGCTGTTCCGCCAAGGCCGATAAGGAAATGACGGCATCCACGCTCGCGGGCTGCAAGAAGCACCTCGCCCACTCCGCGGGATGTGGCTGTCAGGGGATTACGCTCAGAGGCTTTGAGAAGTTGCAGCCCGCAGGCCTGGGCAACCTCGATCACGGCAGTGTCCCCGGCGATGCCATACAGGGCATCGACAGGCATCCCGATAGGCCCGCAAACCATAGCACGGCAAATAGAGCCCCCCAGGGCCCGCGTTACCACATCGACAGTGCCCTCTCCCCCGTCGGCCAGGGGCATTTCAACGATTTCCGCGCCCGGGAATCTTTCCCCGAGCGCGGAACTTATGGCACGCGCCACCTCCCTGGACGAGAGGCACTCTTTGAATGAATCAGGCGCTACAAGGATCAAAAGGAAGCTGCGATTGCAATGAAGTCTTCCGCCTTGAGGGCGGCACCACCGATAAGGCCGCCGTCGATGTCCTTCTCCGCGAAGAGTTCCTTAGCGTTCGAAGGCTTGCAGGAGCCACCGTAAAGGATGGTCATGTCGTCTGCTGCAGCGGCACCGAACTTCTCCTCGATGACGTTGCGGATGCAGGCGTGGATTTCCTCCGCCTGTGCGGCAGTTGCGGTTTCGCCTGTGCCGATTGCCCATACGGGCTCGTATGCGATGACGATGTTTGCAAGGTCTTCCGGATTGAGGGTGTAGAGGACGGCCTTGGTCTGGTCCGTAACCACCTGGAAGTGCTTGCCGGCCTTCCTCTCGTCCAGGCTCTCACCTACGCAGAGGATAACCTTGAGGCCTGCGTCAAGGGCGAGCCTTGTCTTCACCACAAGCTTTTCGTCGGTTTCGCCGTAGTACTGGCGGCGCTCCGAGTGACCCAGGATGGTGTATTCGCAGCCGAGGGAAGTGAGCATTGCGGGAGCAACTTCACCGGTGTAGGCGCCTTTCACATGGTCTGCGCAGTTCTGTGCGCTGAGGGCCACCTTGGAGCCCTTGAGGGCCTCCGCCACGGGGGCGAGGTGGGTGAACGGGGGTGCCACCACGAGTTTTACGTTTGCGGGAAGTTCTTTTGCTTTCTCAACTACTGCTTTGGCGAGTTCTACGCCTTCAGGAACTGTGGTGTTCATTTTCCAGTTGCCTGCAACGATGTATTTTCTCATATCTTTTGTTTTTAGGTATTCGTTTAAACGGACACAAAGATACTAATTATTTGGAAATTCCGAAAATAGATACTACCTTTGCGGGCCTTAAAAAAGGGACAACCCTTTTTGGTGCAATGGGGTCTTTGAAACAAAAGACTGAGTAACACATTTTTAAACTTAATTACAATGAAGCATTTCGCTCTCAACGGAGAAATCCGTGAAAAAGGCAACAAGGCCGTTATCAAGGCTTTCCGCCGTCAGGGTCTGGTTCCCTGCAATCTCTATGGCGCAGGTATGGACAATGTTCTCTTCACCGTTAAGGAGAAGGAACTCCAGGGTCTTACCCACACTCCCGCAGCCTACATCGTAGACCTTAATCTTGGCGGTAAAGTATACACCGCAGTGGCACACGAGTACCAGTGGCATCCGGTGGAGGACAACTGTCTCCACGTAGACTTCCTCGCAGTTGACGAGAAGAAGCCCATCGCCATCAATGTTCCCCTGAACATCTTCGGTCACCCCGTGGGCGTGCAGGCCGGTGGTAAGTTCGTACAGGTATCCCGCAGCCTCAAGGTGCAGGCCCTCATGAAGGACCTCCCGGACCAGCTGGACGTGGATGTGACTCCCCTGGAGCTTGACAAGCGCCTCACCGCAGGCGACCTCAAGTACGATGGAATCAAGATCCTGTCGGACAAGAACACCATCATCTGCCGCGTAAAGACCACCCGCGCCATGCAGCAGGCCGCTGCAGAGGCTGCAAAGGCCTAATTCTTTCCTTAACTGGCGGTTATGGAGTATCTGGTTGCAGGACTCGGAAACATCGGGGCCGAATACGCCTCCACCCGTCACAACATGGGATTTATGGTATTGGATGCCTGGGCTCAGGCGTCCAATACTTTGTTTTCCGTGCAGCGCTACGGCTCGGTTGCGGAAGTCTCTTTCAAGGGAAGGCACTTCCATCTGCTCAAGCCATCGACTTATATGAACCTGAGCGGCAACGCCGTACGCTATTGGATGCAGAAGCTGTCCATCCCGATCGAAAACCTTATTGTCATCTCCGACGACCTGAATCTCCCCTTCGGCACAATCCGTATGCGGGAAGGCGGCAGCGCCGGCGGCCACAACGGTCTCCAGAACATTATCGACACTCTGGAAACCGATTCGTGGGCGCGGATCAGGGTTGGTATCGGCAATGAGTTTTCCAGGGGCGGACAGATAGATTTTGTGCTGGGAGACCTTAGTGAGGAAGAAAAAACTCTCGTTCCCGAAATTTCCGCGCGTATCATCCAAGGAATCAAGGATTTCTCGACGATTGGTGCACAAAAAGCGATGAGTTTTCTGAATACGAAGATAAAAAGAGAGGAAAAAGTGGAAAAAAGTGCCGGGGAAACGCCTGAAATTTAGTTTTTTCTGCATTTTTTACTTTTATTTTTTTGTGAATTGATTTTTTTTCTCTACCTTGTGCAAAACTTTGGATATTACTCTAACAAACTAAACCAAATCAACTAATTATGAAACAGCTTGTTGAAAAAATCAATGCAGAGATCGCCGAGTTCGCAAAGAACGCAGAGGCCCAGGTAGTAAAGGGTAACAAAGCCGCCGGTGCACGCGCCCGCAAGGCTGCCCTCGCTCTTATGAAGGATCTCAAGGAATTCCGTAAGGTTTCCGTGGAAGCCGCAAAGTAATTCCTTCGGCTTAGAACTCTGCCGCCCCGCAAGGGCGGCTTTTTTTTATGCCCGTTTTTGATTATCTTTGTAGGTTATTTAAAAACCTACAAGAAGAAATCGACATATGAAAAACTTTGTTGAAGAGCTCAGATGGAGGGGGATGATCCAGGACATTATGCCCGGAACGGAAGAAAAGCTGATGCAGGGGCCTGCAGCGGCATATGTGGGCATCGACCCCACGGCGGATTCACTGCATATCGGCCATCTGGTGAGCGTGATGATTCTCAAACATTTCCAGGCGTGCGGGCATAAGCCCATCGCGCTGGTTGGCGGAGCCACGGGTATGATCGGTGATCCGTCGATGAAATCGGCCGAAAGAAATCTGCTGGACGAGGAAACCCTCAACCACAACGTTGCCTGCATCAAGGCACAGTTGGGCCGGTTCCTGGATTTCGAGTCGGACGCCCCCAACAAGGCGGAGCTCGTGAACAACTACGACTGGATGAAGGACTACAGCTTCATCAACTTCATCCGCGACATCGGCAAGCATATCACCGTCAACTATATGATGGCCAAGGATTCCGTGAAGAAGCGCCTGCAGAGGGACTCCTCGGAGGGTATGTCCTTCACTGAATTCAGCTACCAGCTCATGCAGGGCTACGATTTCTTCTGGCTGTGGAAGAACAAGGGCTGCGTGCTGCAGCTGGGCGGAAGCGACCAGTGGGGCAACATCACCACCGGCACCGAGCTCATCCGCCGTATCGCCGGGGGCGAGGCCTTCGCACTCACCTGCCCTCTTATCCGCAAGGCCGATGGAACCAAGTTCGGCAAAACCGAAAAGGGCAACATCTGGCTGGATGCGGAGCGCACATCGCCCTACGAGTTCTACCAGTTCTGGCTGAACGTGTCGGACGTGGATGCGGAGAGCTACATCAAGATCTTCACCATGCTGCCGAAGGAAACCATCGACGCACTCATCGCCGAGCAGAGGGAAGATCCCGGCCGCCGTGTGCTGCAGAAGGCCCTGGCCCGCGAGGTTACCGTAATGTGCCACGGGCAGGAAGCCTATGACAATGCCGTGGCAGCATCACAGCTGCTCTTCGGCAACGTATCGGCAGAGACATTCCGCGGTATGGACGAGCGCACCGTGCGTGAGGTCTTCGCCAATGTGCCTTCCTACGAGCTCAGCGCCAATGATTTCCCTTGCAACATCCTGGACCTGCTGGCCGTGAAGACCGACATCCTCCCCTCCAAGGGAGAGGCCCGCAAGATGGTGCAGGGCGGCGGAGTGTCGATGAACAAGGAGAAAATCGCCGGCATCGACCGGGAAGTTACTGCCGATGATATCGTGAACGGGCACTACATCCTGGCCCAGAAGGGGAAGAAGAACTATTACATTATTAATATCAAATAATGGAAAAACCCGCATCGACAAGGCAGCTCAAGGTTGCCCGTGAAATACAGAAGGCCCTGGCGGAGATCATCCGCTCCAAGGGTATGGCGGCGTGGGGCGGAGCCCTGGTTACCGTGAGCGAGGTGCGCATCAGTCCGGACCTGTCCGTAGCCAAGGTGTTCGTGAGCGTGTTCCCGTCGGACCACCAGCAGAGCGTGATGGCCATGCTGGAGGAGAACCTGGGAAGGATCAGGGGCGAACTGGGCCACGCGATGGCAAAGCAGCTGCGGATCGTTCCGGAGCTGGTTTTCCTCCTGGACACCTCCCTGGACTACGCCCAGCACATCGAAGAACTGCTTAAGAAATGAAGCTTCCGCTGCCGCTCCGTTTCGCCTTCCGCTACCTGTTCGCCCGGAAATCGCATAACGTAATCAACGTTATCTCCGGAATCAGCGTGGCGGGAATGGCCGTAGGAACGGCGGCGCTGGTTATCATCCTTTCCGTTTTCAACGGATTCAACAAGCTGGTGCAGGACAGTCTGGGCGAAATCGACCCGGAAATCCGCATCACCCCGTCCACCGGCAAAGTCTTCACCCCGGACAGCCTCGCATTCGACAAAATATACCACGACGACCGCATCGCAAGCATCTCCAGCGTCATCGAGGAGCAGGTTTTCCTCTCCTATATGGACAAGCAGGGAATCTGCATTATGCGCGGGGTCGATGAAGTCTATGAGGAGGAAACGCCCCTTCGTAAAAGGATGATGGAGGGCGAATTCGCCCTGCACAAGAACCGCCGTACCCAGGCCGTATTCGGGGCCGCGCTGGCCTACAACCTTGGCATCAGCCACCGGCTTTTATATCCGGTCGATATCTATTACCCGTCCCGCACGGCGCCTTTTTCGCTCCAGAATCCGGCCGCCAGCCTGCGTCAGCAGAGGGTTTTCGCCGCCGGAACGATATCGGTTAATGCCGATGTCGACGCCAAACTGGCCATCGTCCCCATTGAGGTGATGAGGGATTTGCTGGAGTACGAATCGGAAGTATCAGCCCTTGAAATAAGGCTGGTCGATGACGCCGACACCAAGGCCGTCGTCAAAAACATCGAAGAGGCTTTCGGGCCCGGTTTCGACGTCAAGGACAGGGTTCGCCAGAATGACGCGCTGTACAAGATGATGCGCTATGAAAAACTGGCTATTTACCTGATTCTGATATTCGTAGTGCTGATTATCGCCTTCAGCGTGCTCAGTTCCCTCACGATGCTCATCATCGAGAAGGAGCAGGATATGGAAACGCTGCGCAGCCTGGGCGCTCCGGAAAGCCTCACCGGCCGAATCTTCCGCCTTGAGGGCTGGATGATTACGCTGCTGGGAATGATTATCGGCCTTATCGCCGGCACCGTCCTGGTTCTTGTCCAGCAACGGTTCGGCATTATCCAGATGCCCGGCAACTTCGCCGTGAGCGCATATCCCGTGATACTCAAGGCCACCGACTTCCTGTTCATCATCCTGGGAGTCGCTCTGGCGGGTTACGCCGTAGCCTGCATTCCATCCGTCAAACAGCAGGGCCGATGAAGCGCACCGTGCCCATAATAGCCGTTGCCGTGCTGGTTCTGGCGGGGGCCGATCTCCTGGCCGGAGGCGGCGGATTCTCGCTTCCGGAGGGCGTCCTTCTATGGAAACTTCGTGTTCCCCGCGTCCTTACCGCCATCCTCGCCGGCTGCGCACTGTCCCTTTCCGGCGCGCAGATGCAGGCCCTTTTCAGCAATCCCCTGGCCGATCCCCACATTATGGGCGTAAGCGGCGGTGCGGCCCTGGGAGCAGCCCTGGCCTCGCTGGCCGTGGGTACAGGACTCTGGATTAGCGGAGTGTCGATGGTGGCCGCAGCCTTCGCCGCGGCTTTCCTTACAGCGCTGCTGCTGGTTGCCGTATCTTCACGCGTGAGCGGAAACACACTGCTTATCTTCGGCGTGCTGCTGGGCTTCGTGTTCAGCGCCGCCGCTTCCATCCTGCAGTTCACCGCGCGCGAAGAGAGCCTAAAACTTTTCCACAGTTGGATGGCAGGCAGTTTTGCCGGAACAAGATACCTGGAAATACTCATAATCTGGGCAGCGCTCGTTGCCGGGTCCGTTATGGCCCTGGTGAACGCCCGCGGCCTTGACGTGATACTCTTCGGCGAGGAATACGCCACCATGGTGGGCGCCTCCCCTAAAAACATACGCACACTGTCGATGATAAGCGCCAGCCTTATGACTGCCGCCGTCACCGCATTCTGCGGGCCCGTGGGTTTCGTTGGCATCGTGGCACCGCATCTGGCGCGCCGCGCCTGCTCATCGTCGGTCCACGCCCGGGTGCTACCGGTCTCCTGCCTCTGCGGGGCCGGCCTGGCCCTCGCCGCCGACATCCTGGCCAACGTATGGGCCATTCCCCTCCCCGTGGGCAGCACCCTTGCTCTCGTGGGCATACCTATGATAATCGCTATACTCCTGGGCCGATGATATCCGTGAACAACATATCCATCGGCTACGGCAGCCGGACGCTGGTGAAGGACATTTCCTTTACCCTGGCTCCGGGCGAGCTGGTGCTCCTCTGCGGTCCCAACGGCAGCGGCAAGTCCAGCCTGCTGCGGGAGATTGCCCGGCGCTTCCGCAGCGAGTGTGCGATGGTGCCCACACGTATCCCCAAACTGAAGGGCTTCACGGCACGTGACTTCCTCCGCAACAGCCTCTTCGACCGCGGCTACGGCCGGGGCGAAGGCATCGACCAGGCCCTCCAAACCCTCGGCCTGGAGCACCTGGCCCAGCGCGACATATCGACCCTCAGCGACGGCGAGTTCCAGAAACTCTGCATCGCCTCCGGCCTGGTCCGGAAGCCGTCCTGCCTGCTCCTGGACGAGCCCACGGCCTTCCTCGACGCCGAAAACCGCGTCCTGGTGGTGGACTGCCTGCAAAGGCTCTCCCGCGAGCAGGGCCTCACCATCCTCTTCTCCTCCCACGACCTCCACGAATCCGCCCCCCGCGCCTCCCGCATATTCGCCATCGCCCCCGACGGCTCCTTCCACACAGGCGGGCCGGAAGTAATTTGCGAGGCCTTCCCCAACCTGCATCCCACTGCCACTTTTGGAGAAGTTGTGATTTCAGATGGGGGAACGTCTCGCGAATTTCCCGCTTCTTTATAGAAATTCTATTATAGGATTTGTATATTTCGATGGAAATCCGTATTTTTGTTCAGTAAAACAACAGTTTATGGAGAATCCATTCTATATTACAGGTATGATTCCCGACAGGTTCTTTTGTGACCGGGAAAAGGAAACACAATGGTTGGTGCGTACTCTGGAGAACAAGGCGCATGTCCTTCTAACGTCTCCAAGAAGGATGGGAAAGACCCAGCTTATATATCACACCTATAATCAGCCATCAATTAGAAGCAAGTACTATACTTTTTATACGGACATATACCCGACAACCAGTCTTCATGAATTAGTATTGTTCCTTGGAAGAGAAATCTATTCTGCACTGGTTCCGAAAGGCCGGGCGGCCCTGGATTTCTTTCTATCCACCATACGTTCGCTTGCCGGAAGCTTTTCTTATGATCCAATTAGCGGAATTCCGTCTTTCAATGTAAAATTGGGAGATATCCATACACCGGAACTTACACTCCAGGAAATATTCAACTATTTGGAGAATGCGGATAAGCCTTGTATATTCGCCATCGACGAATTTCAGCAGATAGCGTATTATCCGGAAAAGAATGTTGAGGCGCTACTCCGTTCATATATCCAAAAAATGAATAACTGTTGTTTTATTTATGCAGGGAGCAACAGGCATATTCTGGAGAATATATTTCACTCTGCAGCGAAGCCGTTTTATAATAGTGCACAGCAACTGTTTCTGGACCGTATACCTCGTAATGTCTATTGCTCATTTGCGATAAATCAATTCAAGAATGCGGGAAGAGAGCTGTCAGCTGAAGCAGCCGTATTTGCCTACGACTTGTTTGAAGGCCACACTTATTATGTGCATAACCTGTATCATAATGCTTTCGCGTATCGTGATGAAAGCAAGGCCTTGGACATTGGAGATATCAGTCTTACGCTATCGGAGATTCTTGAGGAAAAAGGGCGAACGTATTCTGATTTAATGAACAAGTTGAATTACCAGCAGAAAGAAACACTCATTGCTATCGCCAAGGAAGGAAAAGCCACAGGAGTAACCTCAGTTGCATTCGTAAAAAAGCATTCATTGAAGTCTCCCAGTTCTGTTCAGTATGCAATAACAAATCTTTTGGATGCCCAGCTTCTCACTTACGAATCTGAGGGCAGGAAAAAGTCTTATTCCCTAGCCGACCGTTTCCTCCGGGAATGGATATGCCGGGTGTATTAAGTAAGCGCAGATAAAAACAGCGAATAGGCTTCTGTCTCTTTTTTTAAAGTATTCAGTTTCTAGTTATGAGGCTACTAAAGATTGTTTGTTTTACCATTATTCTTTCGTCATGCTGCAGCCGGTTGTATTATGAAGAATCGGGTGCAGCATATGACTCCTTTGTTATGAAAGTGTTTAAACAGTATAACCATGATAAATGGAAGAGACCGACTGATACCCTGTTTTATATTCCTGTGGTGATGAATCTGTGGAATGACAGAAAATATCAAAGACTTTCAGTAGACGAGAAACGAGCGCAATTGTTTGTTTTATTGAGCCGAAAGAAGCCATATCTTTCTTATATTCGTGCACTGTCCCCAATGACTGGAGCATTGTATTCCAATCCAAGGGGAGATTTAGATTACTGGGAAGGCAAATCAGAGCCTATATCATTTTATCGGGATAATATAGATTCTTGCCATTCGAATTATATCAAGAAAATGAGCGTATTACGTGAGTATATATTAGAAAACAAACCCACACTGCTATTTCAGATTGGTGATGTCCATTTAGAAGTATTTCAAAATGGTAATTCCGCCAATATTTTTTGGTCGGTTAAGGACTCTCGCTTATATGCATTAAGATACGAAGATAATGGGACGCTAACGGAATATGAGGCCACATCTTTTATCACTGAGGTAGCAGATGATTCTCTCTTTTCGGTTGAATTGAGATTAAGATGATTGGTATTATGTTTATGTATTTGACACATCACAAGTATTGACTATGATTATTATAAGATTAGATTAGATTAACCAAAGAAGAGTCATCGTTTTTAAAGCTTTTTTACATGAAAAAGGCCTTCGTGTTGTAATATGGGGTAAAGAAGAGACTCCCACATTAATAATGGATAGTGATTTGGCAAATGACATCAGAAACTATTTGGGCTAAGAATTGCCAAATCATTTTGATTCGATGTACAGCATCACACAAACTGGCTCATTAATCGAATCAATAATTGATAAGTTATCATAGTGATAATCAGTCACCAATAGGATGTTTAGGGCTAGTAGTTTCTTTTAACAATCACATAAAGCAAATTACTGAGAGTTTTTTAGTTTAATACAGTTGATAAAATGTCACAATTATTACCAATAATAGAGACACAAATAATTAAGAATTGTCAGGAAGAGGGCTTTTTGCGGATTGGGAAGAGCAGATGGTTTTTTAGAGATGGGGGGAAAAAAGAGTTTCAAGATTTGTTATTCTTTTGTTTTTCCACATATCCCGCATCCCGATCTGTCGGAGTATTTCCTGCTATTCGGCATCTTGGAATAGAAAAGTTGTACAAACAAATAACAGGAGATAAGTTGTTGGCGCCATTATGGGTATTAAATACAAATATTGGTTATCTTACAACTCCGAACACATACAAGGAATGGGATTTTTATGACAATTCCAATATTGAAGCAGAGTGTCATGAAATGTTTGATACTATTCGTCGTTTTGCATACCCGTTTTACGACCAAGTTGAAGATGTAGAGTACTTGCTGAGGTTATACGAAAGCAACGGCAAATTGATACGCCTGGATCAACAGTTTATTATTCTTCCCCTCCTGTATCTTATGGTTGGTGAAAAGGAAAAAGGAATTCTATTCCTTGAAGAAAAACAGACAGAGAATCGGTTCACACCAGATTTCAGAAAAGAATATTTGCAAAAATATCGTTGTTATTAGTTTGATATAGACCAAAACTATCAATATGAGAATCATAATCTCCTTGCTTGCCGGATTTGTTTTTGCAGTTCAAGCACTTGCACAAGCTACTGTTGTATATTCCTACGATTCCGCTGGCAACAGGACACAGAGGGACACCACGTCCACAAATGTCGCAATGCTGCCGACAGAGAGCTGGAATGTCATGCCAATAGTGAGCAATGACCTGCTTTTCGCAGCCACTTTTGGAGAAGTTGTGATTTCAGATGGGGGAACGTCTCCAAAACAAGGCCACAGACGCACACTTATGGAGAAGTTCGAGGCCATAAAATCACAACCTCTCCATAAACCTTCTTCAGGGGCACATAACAAAGAAGAATATGAATAAACTATTCCTCATAGACGGCCACGCGCTGGTATTCAAGATGTATTACGCCTTCCTCCAGAGGCCGATGATCAACTCCAAGGGAGCCGATATGTCCATTCTGTACGGCTTCACGAAGTATCTGCTGGAGATGGTGGAGAAGGAGA
>JAILDI010000111.1 GCA_024689525.1 Bacteroidales bacterium | reverse complement strand
TCTGATTTCAACACCTTCGGCCTTCACTTTGAGGGACTGGCCGTGCGTGACCTCAGGACTTATGCGTCCGGTCTGCTGGGCGAAGTCTATCACTACCGTGATTCTGAAGGATTGGAATGCGATGCCATCGTCCATCTGCGTGACGGCAGTTATGGCCTCATCGAGATCAAGATTGGAGGAGAGGGCCTCATCAACGAAGGTGCCCAGACGCTCATCAAGCTCCGGGGCAAGATTGACCCTACCAAGATGAAGAATCCGTCTTTCCTGATGGTTCTCGTGGGCATAGGAGAGATTGCGTACCGCCGCGATGACGGCGTCTATGTGGTCCCGATTGGGTGCTTGAAGGACTAAACACCAAGGTAGGAAATAATGCCATCGACATGACAAAACGGTTCTTAATACCAACGCTCGTTTTCCTGGTGCTTCTCACGGCCTGCCAGGGATTGGAACTGTTCCCGAAAAAGCAAACTTCAGGGGCCGATTTTCTCAGTTTTGGCGTGCTTGTGGACGGGAAGGAGTACAAGGCGCTGGACTGCGAGGGCTCCGACATCACGGTTTTCGTTCCGGATGGGACCGACCTTACCTCTATTGTCGCAAAGTATAAGGATAACAGTTTTTCCATTACCGTGAACGGAGAAGTGCAGGAGAGCGGGGTAACCGCCAACAATTTCTCCAGCTACAAAAACGGAGTGAAGTATCGTCTAGTCTCCGAAGACGGGGAAACCGAGAAAACCTATACCGTGAGGGTGTTGGATACCCGTCTGCCCGCAATATACATAAGGACTGCCGATGGTAAGGCAATCAGGGACAAGGTGAACTGGCGCGATGCCACCATACGGATCCGCAACATCGACGGAAGTTCAAGCGACCTGGGAACTACCGGAATCCGCGGAAGGGGCAACTACACTTGGACGGAGTATCCCAAGAAGCCTTATGCGCTGAAACTCGGGAAGAAGCAGACGGTTCTCGGAATGCCCGCGCACAAGAGGTGGGCCCTTCTTGCATCGTATCGCGGCTATGTCGGAAATCCCATGGCTTTTGAGGCCACAAGGCGCGCGCCCTCTCTTGGCTGGGCGCCCAGGAGCTGCTTCGTGGAGCTGGTTCTTAACGGAAAGTTCCAGGGGATGTATCTTCTGTGCGAGCAGATTAAAATTGACGATGACCGCGTGAACATAACCTCCCTCAAAGAAACGGACCTGAAAGCGCCTGAAGTAACAGGAGGCTACCTTCTGGAACTGGACCAGCTGTACGACGAAGATTTCAAGTTCATGTCGCAGTATTTCAACCTCCCGGTGCAGCTTAAGTCGCCCGACCACGACGTCCCGGATGCCCAGTTCAATTACATCAAGGGTTTCATCAACGCGATGGAGTCGGAGATAATGAAAATCGGCACCTCTCAGACGAGCCATTATGCCGACTATCTTGACATGGAGAATTTTGCCGATTACTGGATGGCGCTGGAGGTGATGGGCAATTACGAGGCCTACAAGCCGCGCAGCGTAAAGATGTACAAAGGGCGCGACGGCGTAGATAGCCCTCCCGGCACGGTGTGCAAGCTGAAGGCCGGCCCGTTGTGGGACCAGGAATGGTTCCTTACCGACCGCATGTTCAATTCCAAGGACATGTACTATTTCAAGTACCTGTTCAAGGATCCTGCTTTCGTGGCTGCAGTCAAGCAGCGCTGGCCCATATACAAGAGCAACCTTATGGGTAACGACAAATACGGAAGCTTCCTGGACCAGATGCAGGAAATTGCAGACCTCATCGACAAAAGCGCCAGGCGAGACATCAGCTACTGGGGCAACGAGTATTTCACCCTCAGCGGAGAGGTGTCTTCCGTGAAAAGGGGCTTCCAGGCCAAACTGGACTGGATGGAATCCAAGATTAACGCGCTATAGTAGATTATATTTCCCTCGCCCTCTCCAGAATCTTCTCCACATCCTCCAGCAAATCGTGCAGCCCGGCTCCCCACATTGCTGTGAGGCGCATAAACGAAAAGAGGCGCCATTTCTGGTGCCTCTCAGAGCGGAAAACGAGACTCGAACTCGCTTGTTTAGATATTTAATTATCAGCTATTTGCAAAAATCTCAAAAGACAATGGGTGTAAAATAGCGGTAAAAAAAGCGGCGGTTCAGGTCTATTGACGGCGTCTATTTTGGCGGCCAATACTGTTTTTTTGTCGAATTTCCTAATCTTTGCAAACCTTGCAAAGATTTGCATACGCTTAGGTTTTGGATTAACTTTGTGGAAACGATTAATCCTATGGAGGAAAGAAACGACATAGTCATTTACAAGTCAGAGGATGGGCTGGTAACAATGGAGGCGATGGTGGATCCAGCCGGTGAAACCATCTGGGCAACACAGAAGGCAATTGCTGCTTTGTTCAAATGTACAAAGCAGAATGTGTCCTATCACCTTGGTAATATTTTTTTTAGTGGTGAATTGGATCGTTCTACGGTCGTCAAAGAAATTTTGATTACCGCACAGAGTGGCGCCAGAGGCCTTTCTGAAGACAGAGTATTATACTATAATCTGGATGCTATCATCTCTGTTGGATACAAAATCAATTCTGTTCAAGCAACAAAGTTCAGAATCTGGTCGAGGGAAATCATCAAAGAATATATGCGACGCGGTTATGTTATTAATCATAACGCCGTCTCAGAACAGAAATACGAAGACCTAAAACGGGCCGTGGGGCTATTAGAAAACGTATTCAGTAAGGAACTCCTTCTAACTTCCGACCAAGCGACAGACCTGTTTGACGTTATCAGGGATTATACATACGCCCTTGACACGCTGGACGCATATGACTATCAGAGTTTGAAGATAGTAGACACCACGGCCCCGGAGCGTTTCCACGCCACGTATGATAACGCAATGGAGGCCATCAGGAGCCTGAAAGAAAAGTTCGGCGGCAGCGAACTGTTCGGTCTTGAGAAAGACGCCTCTTTCCACAGCAGCATCGGCCAGATTTACCAGACCTGGGATGGGAAAGACCTTTATCCAAGTATCGAAGAAAAGGCAGCAATGCTTCTGTATCTGGTGGTCAAAAACCATTCGTTTGTCGATGGTAACAAGCGCATTGCCGCAACACTCTTCCTTTGGTTTATGCAGAATAATGGTATTCTGTATCGACCTGACGGGACCAAGCGTATTTCCGACGCCTCTCTTGTGGCATTAACTTTAATGATTGCAGAGAGCCACACCGACGAGATGGATACGATGGTGAAGGTGGTCGTGAGCCTGATCAACAGGAAGAATTAGCATAATATACGACAAACGGCAACCTCTTGTGAAGGTTGCCGTTTTAGAGCAGAGAACGAGACTCGAATATACTCTTGTCAAAGTTTGGCTATCGGGCAGTGTTCTCGGAGGAAGTTAAGAACCAGGTCAAAGTCCTCGGCGGGAACATAGACCTGGTTGTGGCTCAGGAGCTGGTTTACCTTGATGAGGTTGAAGTGACGGCGGACCATGGCCAACTCGGTGGTCGATTTCGTGCGGGAGGCAGCAATTGCCGGCAAAGCTTATGAGGGCCGCGAGGAGAAATATTAGAGGCTTGCTCTGCACTATTTGTCGGTTACCAGGCGTACGGAGAGGCCATAACAGTAAGGCATTGGATAATCGGCTCTGACATTAGTATCGAAGAACATATAAAAAGCGTTC